>NZ_JBPOEA010000005.1:0-182503 GCF_052060035.1 Fodinibius sp. SL11
CGTATTCAGTTTGAATATCGCTTCAAATGCGCAGATAGCAGCTACAAATATATTTACGATCGCGCTTTTGTAGTACGTGATAATGACAATAATCCTATTCGCATAATTGGTGCTATGCAGGATATTACGACTTTTAAAGAACGGGAGCAGCGAAGTCGTAAGTTTCAGAACGTTGTTTCCCGCCTGGCTACGGATCATTCTCTGCTGCAAAAGGATATTTTGGATGCGCTGGGAGAAGTTCTGCAAATTTCGGCCGATACATTAAATGTAGAACGTGTAAACCTTTGGCTGCTTGAAGACCACAAACTGCGGTGCATTTGTTCTTATGACGAGGGACAGCTTAACAGTATGCGTGGGAATATTATTATGCAGCAAGATAACCCAACCTATTTTAATTACATTAATGAACAACGCATTATTGCTGCTCAGCACCCATACCATCACGAAGCCTTTAGTGAACTCACGGATTCGTATTTGAAACCTAATAACATAAAATCGGTTTTAGATACCAGCGTAATAAGTTATGGTTCTACCCAAGCCGTCGTTTGCCATGAATCCGTAACCCAACAGCGCAACTGGAAAAGTGATGAAATTTCATTTGCCGGGGCGGTTACCGATCAGATTGCACAGCTTCTGGCCTACCAGGAGAAGAAAAAGCGCGACCAAGAAATTCGGGAATCCCTTAAGGAGAAAGAAACCTTGCTGGCTGAAGTACACCACCGGGTAAAAAACAACCTTGCTGTGGTATCAGGTATGATGCAACTGCAGGCTTTTGAGGAGAAAGACGAAGATTTACGCGCTAAGCTTTTTGACAGCGTGGCTCGTATCCAAACCATGGCTGCCATTCATGAGCTGTTATACAAATCAAATAGCTTTTCAAATCTGCGGTTTGATGAAAATATACAGAAACTAATCTCAAATATTACGGATACTTTCCAATCAGCGGATAGTATTGAGATATCTTTTAAGTTGGAAGCTATTAAACTTAATGTTAATCAGGCTATACCCTGCTCGCTCATTATTAATGAAGTAGTCACCAACGCTCTCAAGCATGCTTTTGAGGATACTGGTACCATTCGCATTGAACTTACTGAACAGAAAAACCATATCCTGCTTGCTATTACTGATAATGGAAAAGGATTACCCAACAACTATGAAAACCTAATACATAAAGGGTCTCTGGGTTTTAAACTTGTCGATACGCTTTCTAAACAGCTAAATGCAATCTATCAATTTATTTCTGACGAAAACGGTACAGCGTTTTCTCTGACGTTTGACCGAGCCAAAGTTAATGGTATTGGCAACGCATATTTAGATTGATATTTCATACTATATGCCTCATATAACTATCATTATATAGCAGATAATTTAAGCGACTCTTTATAATGAGATTTTATAGAATTCTTTTAGATAGCAAGTCTATAGCATTAATGCTTCTGTTATTTGGTTATGGATGGATTATTGGCTCTGATTTTATTGCTGCCGAGCTGAATGATCATGCGTTCAGCCTTCTTAACATCCAAATACTAAAGGGACTCCTTTTTGTGACTATTGCCTCGGCGGGGGTATATACACTGCTCTATCTTAAAGATAAGTCGCTGGAGCAAGGTCGCCGATATACGGATTCCATTCTGGAAACCATCGACGTGGCTATCCTTGTTATTACCGAAGAGGGTATCATTGATAATGTTAACAATGCTTTTGTACACATTTTTGAATACGATAAAAAAGAAGTTGTCGGGCGCCACTTTTCTTATTTGCTTAGTGAAAATAATTATGAGAGGGGATTCCATGATTTTCAACAACTTTTAGAAGGACAATCCTTTCCAAATGAAGAATGGGTTATAAACGACAAAACTGGCAATCCTATTTCTCTGGTTCTTAATTCCGAAATTCTACAGAATGACAATGAAAAGTTCCTGATCTTAAGCGCCATGGATATCACCGATCAAAAGGAAACTCAAGCGAAGCTTGAACACTCCCTGGCCGAAAAGGAAGTCCTTCTTTCCGAAATACATCACCGGGTAAAAAACAATCTGGCTATTGTCTCTGGATTAATGCAACTTCAGATTTTTGAAGAAGACAACCCTCGTCTCAAAGAAAAACTTGTTGCTGGCCTTACCCGAATTCAGGCCATTGGTTCTATCCACGAGTTAATATATCAGTCAAATAGCCTTAACGAGTTACGTTTCGATAAAAGCTTAAAACAGTTAGTTGATAATTTAATCGAGGTTTATGATCAGCTTAATACCATTGATTTAGATCTCAATCTGTCTGCCATTACCATTAATATCAACCAGGGAGTACCAGCATCTCTCATCATTAATGAACTTGTTACCAATACATTACAGCATGCATTTACTTCTGATAAAAACGGCCTTATTGCAATAGAATTATCCGAAAATGAGGACGAAATGCTTACCATATCTATCTCTGATAATGGGACAGGACTGCCCGATGAATTTACAACGCTTTCCGAAAATGACACGCTCGGATTTCAACTTGTCGATACTCTTTTAAAGCAACTTGAAGCTGAACACAACATCGATTCCACAGAACAGGGTACAAAATTTTCATTCTCTTTCAAGAAAACATCCAAAAAAGGAAGCAGTAGTATCTTTGAAAATTAAACTCCTAACTTTGTCTTTTAATTAACGTTGTACCCTTTTGAAATTTCCGTATTTTAAAGCAGCAAATATTCAAGAATCAACCCAATTATTATGACCCAAGAAGAAATTAATAATGGCAACCGTCTGATTGAAGATCTGATGGGCTCAACCATCAAAATAGAACAGGATGATGTAAAAGATATTCCGCTGGCTTTTCTGCAACTCGAAGACATGAAATTCCACTTAGCCTGGAAATGGCTCATGCCGGTGGTCATCAAAATTGAAGATGACTTGGGTTACTCGGTACTTATTAAAGATAAAGCCTGCATGGTCGTTGTAGATGATGATACTACCTTTGAGGCTGAGTCAGATACTAAAATGGAAGCTGTTTGGCGTGCTATTGTTGAATTTTTGGATTGGAATAACAATCAATAAATCTGATTTTTAATAGATCTTTTAGCCCTAAGCTCTAATCAGTTTAGGGCTTTTTTATTTTGGGATTCCTTTACCTTTGGCCCATTTTCTATACGAGTTGATAACTGGTTCAACCACAATCGTTCACAATTAAACATCTTTATGACAAAACGTTCTTTTGTTACCGGTGGTACTGGCTTTATTGGCATCAATTTGGTAAAACAACTTGTTGAACGAGGGTGGGATGTTACTACTCTGCATCGACCCACTTCTGATATATCAAAGCTGAAGCAACTGCCGGTTCAATTGGTGGAGGGATCTATCACTGATCTTGCTTCTTTGCAAAAAGCCATACCCAACAATACTGAAGTCGTTTTCCATCTGGCTGGCGATACCAACATGTGGTCGCAAAAAAATGAACGTCAAACAGAAATTAATGTGGGTGGTACACGGAATATGATTCAGGTTTCTGCCGGTAAAAATGTATCCACGTTCATCCACACGTCAAGCGTTTCGGCTTGGGGAATGATAAACGGAACCATATCTGAGGAAACACCACAGCAGGGAGAAGACTCATGGGTTAATTACGAACGTACCAAATGGCTCTCGGAACGAGAGGCACTGAAAGCTCGTGATCACAATATTAAAGTCGTAATCATGAATCCGGCCATGGTCGTAGGTCCACATGATGCTAATAACTGGGGGCGTCTATTCTTTGCCCTTCGAGATGATAACTTACCCGGTGTTACCCGGGGAAATATGAGTGTGGCTCATGTGGAGGAAGTTGCAAAGGCTCATATTTCAGCCGTTGAAAAGGGTAAAGATGGGGAACGCTATATTCTGGGCGGCCAGAACTGCACTTTTGCTGAGTTTGTATCTGTCATCGGAAAAATCTCTAACATTTCCGCTCAACCCAAAGTAATTCCTGAATTCATACTCAAACTTGTTGCCTATCTGCAGGCTGGAATTTCTTTTTTTACTGGAAAAGAACCAGACTTAACTCCGGAACTTGCAAAACTTATGACCCGAAATGTGATTTACTCCAGTGAAAAAGCCAAAAGAGAATTGGGTTATCACATTCCATCTGTGGAAACATCTGTTCAGGATTGTTATGATTGGCTTAAAAAAGAACAATTACTATAAGGAACTCTGTTCCTCCTCATTCATAAATGCTCTCTGAGCCTCAAAATAGTTCTTAAAATTTCCTGTGTCATATCTCTTTAACTTTTTGGGCAAAGGTAACCCCAAAACTGCCTTGTTCATTGATATCAATTCTTGGATTGCCGGTGTTAGCTGAAGCTCTCCGTCCTCATCCGGTTCAATACTTTTCAATATGTTAAAAATGCGGTTGTCCAATACATACCGACCAGCAACTGCCCATGGGTTTTTAATTTTTGCTGTCGGTTTCTCAATCATACCTGTAAGTTGTAAGACATCACCGCCTGATTCCGGAGCTATTTCACACTCAACAACGCCCCGCGATGAGATTTCCTCTTCAGGTATTGGATAAATCTACAGTACCGCTGCAATCTCTGTATTCCTTTTCAAAGAGATTAATTTTTGGATATAATTTTTTCGCCCCTCTCCTTTTAGCGGTGAATCCGAAAATGCTACCACGAAATTTTCTTCATTTACAAATGATTCTGCCTTCAACAACACACCACCCGGTCCGCTAAGGGTATCATCAACGATAAAGTCTACTGTGGTTTCTTTTTTAAAATAGTTCCTCATATCTGTATCATCACTTTTTGCTACCACAGCAATCTCTTCTATACCCGTTTCTTTTAGCTCCTCGATGATGTATTGCAGTACCGGCTTTTTCCCCAACGGCAACATCGGCTTGGATAAATAATCTGTGAGTGGCCTCAAACGACTGCCCAATCCTGCAGCGGGTATTACGGCTTTCCGAATCTTTGACATTATTTACCCGTTTTGAGTTTCCTATAATTGCTATTCTACTGGTAATCACCACAATAATAACTCTATGACAGAAGGTTAAATATTTTGCTCAAAAACCCTTATTTTTGGAGACTCTCAAGTTTACCACTGATTATAGTAAAGGATTGCAGTAATTGAACATTATCACAATTAATTAAGCATATAAGTGTAATAAAAACATACACTTAGAATATATTATGGACTCTCTTTTTCCCAAATACGACGTCATAGTAGTTGGTGCCGGACACGCAGGCAGTGAAGCCGCTGGTGCGGCAGCAGAAATTGGCGCTAACACACTATTGATAACAATGAACCTTGATGCCATTGCAAAAATGTCCTGCAATCCGGCTATTGGGGGTGTAGCTAAGGGACAGCTGGTACGAGAAATTGATGCCCTCGGCGGGCTTATGGGCAAAGTTGCTGACAAATCCGGGGTGCAATTTCGTATTCTGAATACCAGTAAAGGGCCTGCAATGTGGAGTCCACGCTGTCAAAGTGATCGAGCTCTTTACAGCAAGACCATGCGCGAAGAGCTTGAAAAGAAAGAGAATCTTCACTTCCGCCAGGATAATGTGGTTGATGTTTTAACAACCGATGATGGGAAAAGAGCAAAGGGTGTTAAAACCTCAACCGGTCAAGTCTTTGAAGCGGATGCTGTTATCCTTACTACCGGTACTTTTGGCAATGGGCTTATGCATATTGGGGATACTAATTTCGGTGGCGGACGGTCAGGAGAACGTGCCTCTATCGGAATTTCTGCTGCTCTTGAAGATTTAGGGTTTGAAGTCGGTCGACTTAAAACCGGTACGCCGCCGCGCATTGACGGGCGTTCTATTGATTATAACAAACTTGAAATTCAGTATGGTGATAAGGATCCCAACGCCTTCTCTTTCATGACTGAATCGCTCCCCTCTAAAGAAGAGCAGCTTACCTGCTGGATTGGATATACCAATGAAGACGTTCATGATATGCTCCGATCCGGATTTGATCGGAGCCCCATGTTTAATGGCACAATAGAATCAACCGGACCACGCTATTGTCCATCTATTGAGGATAAGATCAATCGCTTTTCTGACAAAAACAGTCATCAATTATTTTTAGAGCCCGAAGGGTGGAATACCTACGAAATGTATCTCAATGGGTTCTCGACCTCTCTCCCCGAGGATGTACAGTACAAAGCGCTCCGCACTATTCCAGGCTTTGAGGATGCCGTAATGCTTCGTCCGGGCTATGCGATTGAATATGATTACTTTCCTCCATATCAGATTCGTCGCAGCATGGAAACCAAAATTACGGAGGGTCTCTTTTTTGCAGGCCAAATTAACGGTACAACCGGATATGAAGAAGCTGCCTGCCAAGGACTTATGGCCGGAATAAATGCAGCACGAAAAGTTCAGGGACAAGAAGAATTTATCCTGAAAAGATCCGAGGCTTATGTTGGGGTGCTTATTGATGACCTTATCACCAAAGGTACCGAAGAGCCTTATCGCATGTTCACCTCCCGCGCAGAGCACCGAATTTTGTTGCGACAAGATAATGCCGATTTACGTCTCACTGAGCTTGGACATAAGATTGGCCTTGCATCTGATGAACGCTTTGAAAAATTCAAAACAAAAAAAGAAGCTATCGATGAGATTCATGATCTTTTTGCAGATTATACCGTCTATCCAGAGAAGATGGACGCGATGCTCAAAGAGCAAGGCACCTCTACATTATCCCAGCCGGTAAAAGCAAAAACACTTATTCCCCGACCCGAACTTTCTATTTTTGATCTGACGGAAGCGGATCCGGAACTCAAAGAACAAGCACAACAGATTACTACTGATGAACTTGTTTACGAGCAGGTTGAAATTCAGATCAAGTATGCCGGATATATCGAGAAGGAGTTTGAAATGGTTGAGGAGATGAAAAAGCAGGAAGATACCCTTATTCCTGACGAGCTTGATTATGGTAAAATAAATAGCCTTTCAGCTGAAGGACAGGAAAAAATGGAACGCATTCGGCCCGAAACTCTGGGGCAAGCGAGTCGCATCAGTGGCGTTTCGCCCAGCGATGTTTCGGTACTTATGGTATATCTTAACAACTAATTCTTCCCATAGTAATTATTAAACCCAACAAAGAAATAAGTTTCACGTGAAACAAATTCATATCTCTCAAAAACTCGTTCCACGTGAAACATTTGATAAAGTTGATGAACTCCTCACGAATAACAAGCAAAAGCTTGAATCATACTTAGACAAACTACTCTGGTGGAATAAACGCGTAAACCTCGTGAGTCGAGACGTTCCACGTGAAACCATTTGGGAGCATATTCGTCACTCCCTGATCATATCGGAGTTTTATTTCTTTAGACAAAACAACCTCTTCATTGACGCCGGGACCGGTGGCGGTATGCCCGGCCTCCCCTTGGCAATTACCCATCCCCAAAAACACTTTGTGCTCAATGATTTAGTTACCAAAAAATGTTTGGCGATGAAGCAAATAGCCCAACAGCTGAAGCTTAAAAATATTGCCATTATTGATGGCTCCATTGAAAACCTTAAGCATGACCAAAAGTGTATTCTGATATCCAAACATGCTTTTAAAATTAACAATCTAATCAAAATGACGAACCATTTGCCTTGGAAAAAAATGGTTCTTTACAAAGGATTGGATTTCGAAGAGGAGCTACAAGACATTTCGGAATCGCTAAATATTACATGCTACGACCTTTCCAGTGGTTCTGAATTTTACGCTGGCAAAGCCATCATAACCATCACCCGCCCCTAACTTTCCCGATTTTTCTTCGCTGATATACTCTGCGCTTTCACTTATATTAGGTGCTTTCATCCACCGCAAAACCTATCCCTTTGATCAATGAATAGCTCTGAGCGCAGAATGAAGCTTATCCTAATGCTTCAACAATCAAACAGTCGTATCACCGTAGATAAAATTGCCGAAAAATTTAACGTAAGCCGGCGAACTGTATTTCGGGATTTCAATGCTCTATCGGAAATGAATGTCCCGGTCACCCACGATAAGTACCATGGCTACGGTATTATGCAAGGGTATAAAATTCCACCGCTTATGTTCACAAATAAAGAGCTGGCTACCATTATGGTGGGACTTAATTTTGTAAAATCTCAGGTGGACCAAAAACTCATTGAGGATGCCAAGGGTGTAGAGCTAAAGATCAAAGAAGTAGTACCAGATGAATTACGTAATTTTATGGAATCACTGGAAGAACGAACGGTGGTTGATCCCTTTCTGAATTTTGGCGCTGAAAAAATGGAGGGCGGTGACTGGTATGTTATCAGCAATGCGATTGCAAAAAATAAAACCATACGATTTAATTACCGAGCTAAATCGACAGAAGAAAACAGCAGTCGAAAAGTCGACCCTTATATTATTGTTTTTTATCGTGACCACTGGAATGTTATCGGCCACTCACATAAAAGAGACGATACCCGCAATTTTGTGCTCGATCGCATGTCAAATATCAAAATTCTGGATAAAGAATTCGTGCCATATGGCAAAATCGACGTAGAAGGCCTTATTTTTCGTTCTGACGAGCGTTCGGAAAAAATAATAGTAGATGTACACAAGAACGCAGTAAAGCGATTTCAAGCCAACCTACCGACAAAAATAATTAATAAAGAGGCCGTTAAACCTAATTTTTTTAGGATTGAATTTTATTTTGACAATTTGGATTTCATTAATGAATGGCTTCTTCAATTTCCTAAGGACGTAAAATTGATTTCACCAGACCTATTATTAGAAAAAAGAAATGTATTATTAAAAGAAATGATAGATAATTAAATATTATCATAGATTCAGAAAACAAAATAATATGATACAGCGAAGAACAGTTGGTATCATCGGGACCGGAAATGTTGGAGTGGCTGCTGCTTATGCCCTCTTCAATCAGCGAATAGCAAGTGAAATTATTTTGGTTGATCAAAATAAAGAAAAAGCCGAAGGCGAAGCCATGGATCTGATGCATGGTCAGCTTTTGGTGGGAAATGTAAAAGTGCGCTCTGGCAGTTACAAAGACCTCAAGGATACCCAGGTCATTGTTGTTACCGCAGGAGTTGGACAAAAGTCACCCGACGAATCAAGGCTTGAACTCCTAAATAGAAATGCCACTGTTTTTAAGGATATCATTTCAAAATTAGATACCCATGCCCCGAATGCCATTTTGATTATTGCTACCAATCCGGTGGATATCCTCACCTATGTTTCACAAAAGTTAAGCAGCCGAGAACCCCACAGAATTATTGGTACCGGTACCCTTTTAGATACCGCCCGTTTCCGTGCGCTCTTGGGTAACTACTATGAAGTCGACCCGCGATCGGTACACGCTTATATCCTCGGCGAACACGGCGATTCCGAAGTGCCGATCTGGAGCCAGGCCAATATCGGCGGCAAGCCCATTGAACATAATACTATAATGAACAAACCGTATAACAGAGAAGCGCTCGAAAAACTGTGTCAGAAGTCCAAGAATGCCGCTTACGAAATTATTGAGCGTAAAGGATTTACCAATACTGCAATCGGCGTTGTTATCGCGCGTATCGTAGAAGGGATTTTAGAAGATGAAAAAAGTGTGATTCCTGTTAGTGTCCATTGGAATGGAGAATACGGAATCAGCAATGTATGCATGAGCCTCCAAAGTGTAATTGGACTGGAAGGCGTAAAGAATAAAATTACACCCGATCTTACTGATGAAGAGATAGAAGGGCTTACTCAATCAGCAAATATTTTGAAAGAAAGCCTGTCCGGAATTGAAGAGATCGATTAAAAAAAACCCTGTCAGATTTAAACTCTGACAGGGTCTACATTATATAATTAATAAAGTGCTAATTGCTAAACCGTTTCGTCTTCCTCTTCGTTAACGACTCGAGTAACGGCAGCAATTTTCCCTTCGGTATCGAGACGCATAATACGAACACCTTGTGTATTTCTACCCATCGTTCGAATACCGTCACAACTCATCCGAATAACTTTACCGCCTTCAGTAATAACCATCAGATCATCTTTATCAGAAACATCTTTAAGAGCAATAAGTTCTCCGGTTTTCTTGGTGACTTTAAGTGTAATTACGCCCTTTCCGCCACGACTTTGTTCGCGGTAATCTTCGACCAGCGAACGTTTCCCGTAACCATTTTCAGAGATGGCCAGAACGGTAGCACCGTGGGTATTTTTGATAACAACCATATCAACAAGCTCGTTATCTTTACCCAGATCCATTCCCTTTACACCAGAAGTATTTCGGCCCATATCACGGACTTCATCTTCGTGGAATCGAATAGCTCGTCCTTTTCTATTGGCAAGAATAATGTTGCTTTCACCATTCGTAAGAGCAGCTTCGAGTAATGAATCATCGTCATTTATATTAATAGCGATAATTCCATCTCGTCGCGGACGACTATAAGCTTCAAGGGTGGTTTTCTTAACCTTGCCCTCTTTTGTGGTCATAATAATGTAATTGTTATTGATGTATTCCTCATCATCCAGTGTTTTCACTGGCACAAATGTCTTGATAGAGTCATCCTTATCAATATCAATAAGATTAACAATGGCACGTCCACGAGCAGTTCTTGATCCTTCGGGAATCTCATACACTTTCAACCAGTAACATTGTCCTTTCTCCGTAAAGAAGAGAATATAATTATGGTTGGTCGCTACAAAAAGATGCTCTACATACTCGTCATCTTTTGTAGTAGTGCCTTTCATTCCCTTTCCACCACGTTTCTGTCGACGGTAACCGCTGACCGGCATACGCTTGATGAAGCCTTTATTGGATATAGTCACAACTACATCTTCATCAGCAATCATATCTTCAACGCTGAAATCCTCAGCCGAATGTACAATTTGTGTACGACGTTCATCACCGTATCGATCCTTTATCTCAAGAAGTTCATCTTTAATTATAGTCTTTTGACGATCACGGTTGGAAAGAATCTCACGATAGTCCGCAATTTTCTCGGCAATATCGTTGTATTCAAGCTCAATCTTATCACGCTCCAGTCCGGTAAGCTTTTGCAAACGCATATCCAAAATAGCCTTCGCCTGCAGATCAGTAAGCGCAAATTTTGATCGTAGCGCTTCATTCGCTTCCTGAGGACTGTCCGAGGCTCGAATCGTTTTTATGACCTCGTCCAGATCATCCAGTGCAATCTTAAGTCCCTCAAGTATATGCGCTCGAGATTCAGCCTGATCCAGATCATAAAGCGTACGTCGAATAATAACTTCAACACGATGCTCTACATAATGATAAATAAGCTCCTTAAGCGGCATTACTTTGGGACGCCCTTTTACAAGCGCCAAACTAATAACCCCAAAGGTCGTCTGCATCTGTGTATACTTATAAAGCTGATTGAGCACAATGCCTGTATTGGCATTTCTTTTAAGTATTACCACAATGCGCATTCCGTCACGATCCGACTCATCACGAATCTCAGAAATTTCGTCAATTTTATCGTTTTGCGTCAGCTTGGCAATCTTTTGAACCAAGGTAGTTTTATTAACTTGGTAAGGAATCTCCGTGATAACAATTTGTTCACGTCCGTGACGCAGCTCTTCTGTTGTGCAACGAGCACGAAGGGTGATCTTCCCACGACCCGTTTCATAGGCTTCCTTCACTCCCTCATAACCGTATATAATGCCACCAGTTGGAAAATCTGGAGCTGGAATATGTTCCATAAGCTCCTTGCATTCGATATCCGGATTATCCAAATAGGCAACAATACCGTCAATGGTTTCCGTTAAATTATGGGGGGCCATATTCGTAGCCATCCCCACCGCAATACCCGAAGCTCCGTTCAGCAGCATATTCGGCAACATCCCCGGGAGCACCGTTGGCTCTTGAAGGGTATCATCAAAGTTATCGTTAAAATCGACAGTCTCTTTGTTGATATCCGTGAGCATCTCCTCGGCAATACGCTCCATACGAACTTCTGTATAACGCATAGCCGCTGCAGAGTCACCGTCAATAGAACCAAAGTTCCCCTGCCCGTCAACTAATGGATAACGCAGGGAGAAATCCTGAACCATCCGAACAATCGAATCGTAAACGGCCGAATCACCGTGCGGGTGATACTTACCCAACACCTCACCTACAATACGAGCACTCTTTTTATAATTTCTATTATGAAGCATGCCCAGCTCACTCATCCCATAGAGAATACGTCGGTGAACCGGCTTTAAGCCATCCCGAACATCGGGAAGGGCACGAGATACAATAACCGACATCGAGTAATCGATATAGGCCGACTGCATCTCATCTTCAATCGCAATAGGTATAATTTTATCTCTTGCCATGGATAATATTTAGTACAGTGTTAAAATTAGATTCCTAAAAGTGACTAAGGCTAAAGTGGTAAAGTGTTTTCGTTCAAAACTGAACCTCAACACTTCGTACTCCACCACTTAGATTTAAATATCGAGCGTTGCGTATTTAGCATTACGTTCAATGAATTCCCGACGAGGTTGAACATCAGAACCCATCAACCTGGAAAACAGCTTATCAGCAGCGGCGGCATTGTCTACCGTTACCTGCTGCAGGGTTCGTGTTTCAGGATCCATTGTGGTTTCCCAAAGTTGCTCGGGATTCATTTCCCCAAGCCCCTTATAGCGGGAAACATCAAATTTATAACGGGATTTTCTGTGCTCTTTTACCAGCTTTCGACGCGTTTCTTCATCCCAGGCGTAATCAATATTGCCCCGGCTATCCGTAATTTTATAAAGCGGTGGCATCGCAATATATACATGACCACCTTCCACAAGGGGTTTCATATATCGATAGAAAAACGTAAGCAACAAGGTTCTAATGTGAGAGCCGTCCACATCGGCATCTGTCATAATAATGATTTTGTGGTACCGTAATTCTTCCAGATCGAAATCTTCTTCAGAATGGCCCACTCCAGCACCTAAAGCCGTAATCATGGCCTGAATTTCATTATTCTCCAGAATTCGGTTGATCTTGGCCTTTTCGGTATTCAAGATCTTACCTCGAAGCGGCAGTATCGCCTGGAAACTGCGATTACGACCCATCTTGGCAGATCCACCGGCGGAGTCACCCTCTACCAGGTAAATCTCACTTTGCTTGGGATCTTTTATCGAACAATCCGCCAACTTACCAGGAAGTCCGCCACCGCTCATCGCACTCTTGCGCTGAATAAGCTTACGAGCTTTCTTGGCTGCCTCTCGCGCTTCGGCGGCCAGAATTACTTTCTCAAGAATCTTTTTAGCAACCTTGGGATTCCGTTCCAGATACTCATTCATCTGTTCATAAACGATAACCTCAACGGCACTTTGTACTTCAGAGTTACCGAGCTTCGTTTTCGTCTGTCCTTCAAATTGAGGTTCGGGAACTTTTACACTTAACACAGCCGTCATTCCTTCACGAAAATCACTGCCCGAAACGCTGATGTCACTTTTGATAAGATTATTATCCTTAGCATACTTTTTCAGCGAGCGGGTAAGCGCACGACGGAAACCGGAAATATGCGTCCCGCCTTCGCGCGTATTAATATTATTAACGTAGGAGTGAACATTCTGAGAATAACTTCCATTGTACTGAATAGCCAACTCAACAGGAACCATATCAACCTCACCTTCTATTAATATAGGTTCCGGCATCATGGATTCACGGTCCTCATCCAAATATTGAACAAAATCTTTTACCCCGCCTTCGTAATGGAAGGTTTCTTCCAGGTCTTCATCACGCTCATCCTTTAAGTTAATCGTAATTTGCGGGTTCAAAAATGCTAATTCACGCATCCGCTCCGCAATAATATCGTACTTAAACTCTTGGGTCTGCTTAAAAATCTCCGGATCAGGTGTAAATGTAATGGTCGTTCCCGTTTTGTCGGTCTTACCTTTTACCTTAAGCGGCTGAACCGTGGCACCATGCTCAAACTCCATCACATAAATTTCACCGTCACGATGGATCTCAGCATAAAAGTGAGAAGAAAGGGCATTCACACAACTAACACCAACACCGTGCAATCCACCAGATACTTTATACGTATTTTTATCGAATTTACCCCCGGCATGCAGTTTTGTTAAAACAACCTCAACAGCAGGTAATTTAATTTTGGGATGTTCATCGACTGGAATTCCACGACCGTTATCTGTAATGGTAATGGAACCATCTTCATTAATAGTCACATCCATTTGATCGCAATGGCCTTCCATTGCTTCATCAATAGAGTTATCAACAACCTCATTAATAAGGTGATGAAGCCCGCGCTGACCGGTATCCCCGATATACATCGCAGGACGCTTACGAACGGCCTCCAGACCTTCTAAAACCTGAATGTTTTCCGCTTTGTAATCTGATCCTTTCTTATTCGCCATAAATATAGGTATGAATGGGGTTTAAAATAATGATGAAGACGCCTGAAAATAGGGCATAAATAGGCAAAATCAAAGTAAGTGATGGTGCTTATTGGCAAAAGTAGAGATATGCTCGTAAATCAAATTTATCCCCTGTTAGAAGTCTTCCTGAATTTGCTGTTTTTGTTCTCCCCAGAACGGCTTAATATGTGAAAAAAATACCTTTAAAAGAAACATTGATCTTTTTGGGGAATAAGCCTATTTTTCCAGTCTATCTGAAGAAATGTAAAATAACGTTTTATTCGTATCATGGCACGTAAAGATGACATTACCGGAAAGGGAGCACAAAATGGTTATCGCTCCTCAAAATCCAATAACAAGACGAAGCACAAGTTTCAGCAGAATCTGCAGAAGAAAAAGTTTTATGTCCCCGAGGAAGATAAGTGGGTAACGCTGAAAGTTTCTGCCAAAACGCTTCGCACGATTAATAAGAAAGGTATCCATGCCGTGCTGAAAGAAGCAAGAAAAAAAGGAACTCTCATTAAAGACGTATAAATAGCACTATGGCAAAAGGAAACAGAGTACAAGTAATTTTAGAATGTACCGAAGCACCGGGTACGTCGCGGTATCATACTACTAAAAACCGACGAAATTCTCCGGATCGTTTGGAGTTGAAAAAATACAATCCGGTTCTTCGCAAGCATACCGTTCACAAAGAAATTAAATAAGTAATATCCAAGAACCAGTATCATGGCTAAGAAGAAAACTTTCGGAACAAAAGATGAGCAAAAGTCGGACAACCGGCGCATGGCCAAAGTTATTGTAGCCCAAAAAACGGCTAACAATAAGTATGGTTATAAAGAAGCCATTATCGATGAAGATAATGTGCAAGACTTTATCAACGAGAATAAAGACTAAGCACTTTTTCTTTATTTGATAAAAAGGTTGCATCCGCATGAGTGGATGGAGCCTTTTTTTATGAGCTTGTTCCATCCTAACCCTTTTAAAATTGATTTATATGGCTATCAAAGATCAAATCATGGCCGACCTCAAACAGGCAATGAAAGATAAAGAGCAGGATAAGCTGCGCGTATTGCGATCACTCAAGTCGAAACTGCTGGAGCGTGAAATAAGTGAACGTAAAGGCGGTGAACGAGAACTTTCTGATGAGCAAACCATTGAGGTACTCATGAAAGCAGCCAAGCAACGCAAGGAATCTATCGAGCAGTTTGAAAAAGGCGGCCGCGATGATCTGGCTAATTCTGAAAAGGAGGAGTTGGAGATCATTAACTCCTATCTTCCGGAAATGCTTTCAGAAGAGGAGGTACGCGATAGAGCCAAAGAAAAAATCGAAGAACTCGGCGCCGAGGATATGTCCGACATGGGGCAAGTTATGGGGGTGCTCATGCAAGAATTGAAAGGTAAGGCAGAAGGATCTGTAGTAAGCAAGGTTGTTAAAGAAGAACTTTCTTAAAGCCACTACCCATGAGTCTGATCGATTTCCTGATCCTAATCCCTATTGCTTACTTCGCTTATCGCGGATTTGCTAATGGGATCATCAAGGAAGTATTCAGCATTGTGGGGATCATTTTAGGGGTTTTTCTAACCTTTCAATATATGGATTCCGTCAGTGCAGCAATAAAACCGTTTTTTGAAGAAGGCGCTTCTTTCATCCCTTTTATTTCGGCCATCATTATTTTCGTCGGTACATTATCACTGGTGCACCTGGCAGCATTTGTTAGCAAAAAGTTTTTAGAGACGATTAAACTAAATTCTGTTAATCGCATTGCTGGTGCTGCTTTTGGCTTTTTAAAAAGCGGTATTGTAATAAGTGCCATTCTTCTTATTCTGGCCGGATTTAGTATTCCTTCTAAAGAAGCCCGAAAAAACTCAGCCACCTATTCTTATGTTATCTACCTGGCCCCTTGGGCTTATGACACGGTAGCAACCGTTTATCCCGGTGCCGAAAACTTTACGACGACCATCAAGAAGACGCTCGAGCAATATAATCCAATTGAAAACTTTCCCTTTTTAGAACAGAGCAATTCCTAACGATTTATGAATTTTTTACCTGTTGACGAACAACTTGATGTAATTAGAAGAGGTACAGTTGAAATTGTACCTGAAGAAGAGCTTGTCGAAAAGCTCAAAAAATCCAGAGAAAAAAACACACCCCTGAAAATAAAGCTGGGCTGCGATCCTACACGTCCCGACCTGCACCTGGGCCACTCAGTAATTCTTCGAAAGTTACGCCAGTTCCAGGATTTAGGTCACGAAGCCATTCTTATCATTGGGGATTTTACTGCCCTCATCGGCGACCCTACCGGTCAAAATGAAACGCGCCCGGCTCTTTCTCCGGAAGAGATCAAAGAAAATGCTAAAACTTATCTTGACCAGGCAACGAAGATTTTAGACGAAGATAAAACCACCATCGTATATAATTCTGAATGGTTAGGGAAAATGAATTTCCAGGATGTTATTAAGTTGACATCTAAGCTGACTGTTGCCCGTATGATTGAGCGGGATGATTTTTCCAAGCGGTACGAAAACAATGAACCAATTTCATTGCACGAATTTTTATATCCGCTGGCGCAGGGGCAAGATTCCGTTCACTTGCAATCGGATGTAGAACTCGGCGGTACGGACCAAAAATTTAATCTTCTTATAGGTCGTGAGCTCCAAAAAGATGATGGCCAGGAGCCCCAAATTGCGCTAATGATGCCATTGCTCGTTGGCACCGACGGAACCAAGAAGATGTCGAAGTCTTACGACAACTACATCGGCATTACAGAAAGTGCCAATGACATGTACGGAAAGGTACTTTCCATTCCCGATGATCTGATCTTCTCGTGGTTTGAATTACTCTCTGATATCGACGTGGATAAACTGCCCAAATACAAAGAAAAAGCAGAAAAGGATCCGCGCGATACCAAACACGAGCTGGCACTGGTAATCACACGCATGTATCACGGAAAGGAGGCTGCCAAAGCTGCTCGTGACCACTTCGAAAAAACAGTTGTCGGTAATGAAATCCCCGATGATGCCCCCACCCTTGAATATGACGCCGGTTCGGAAGTACGCCTGTTAGATATTGTTTCGGATGCGGGCTTTACAGACAGTAACGGCCAGACCAAACGCCTGATTAAGCAGGGCGGCATTTCTATTGATGATGAGAAGGTTTCGGATAAAGGTTACAGCGTAACGTTTGCTGATGATACCGAGTTTACCTTAAAAGTCGGGAAACGTAATTATGCTATTGTGAAGGCTAAGTGAGAAGAAAAAGTTCTGGGAAGAACGCAATAACTATTTAAATATAACCCTTAACTTTTTACCTTCTACTTTCTACAATAGTAATATGCTCAAAATCTCATCACTTAACGTTAACGGCATTCGCGCAGCACACCGTCATGGTTTTACGGATTGGGTTGATCAAACGGATCCGGATATTATTTGCCTTCAGGAATTACGTGCAATGGAGCATCAGGTCCCCGGACCGGTACAGAAGCTGGATTATCATGAAGCCTATCATACCGCAGAAAAGAAAGGATATTCGGGCGTAGGTATTTTATCAAAGCAGGAACCCATCCGCATAGAAAAGGGTATGGGGGTAGATTGGGTCGATAGTGAGGGACGCATAATAATGGCTGAGTATGATAACCTATATGTGTTTTCGATCTATGCGCCCAGCGGAACTACCGGCGATGAGCGACAAGATCTAAAAATGGAATTTTTGGATTACTTCCTCCCCTTTGCCCAGAAGTTTCTTTCAAAAAAAAAACCGGTAGTAATCTGTGGGGACTATAACATCTGTCATAAACCTCTTGATATCCATAATCCCAAAAGAAATAAAAACACCTCCGGATTTTTACCCGAAGAACGAGAGTGGGTCTCACGTTTGCTGCAAACCGGTTTTGAGGATGTGTATCGCAGCCTACATGAAGGAGAAGAAGACTTATACAGCTGGTGGAGCTATCGCGCAGCATCCAAAGAGCGAAACAAAGGCTGGCGTATTGATTACCACATGACCTGTCCGCAAATGCTCTCTGCTGCCGAGGAGGCTACCATCGAAATGGAATGGGATTTATCGGATCATGCCCCAGTGACAATTAGTTATAACCTTTAATGGCTTTCCCAGCATCATTATTATATATTTTACTCCGCGCTATTTAATATTTAATAATTTAGGTTATAAGTAATGGGCACACATTACCAAGGCAATGAAAGAGAGGAAAAAACACTTAACGCATTTATCAAATTGATGCGTGCCACCGAGACCATAAATAACCGACTTAACCGGCAGCTTAGTGATGTAGGATTAACAATTAGCCAGTTTGGCGTGCTGGAAGCTCTTCTGCATTTAGGGCCTCTTAATCAAAAAGCGTTGGGAGAAAAGCTTCTGAAAAGTGGCGGTAATATTACCCTCGTGATTGATAATCTTGAAAAAAGTGGATGGGTTGAGCGTCATCAGGATCCTGAGGACCGGCGCTCCATGCTTATTCATCTTACCGATGAGGGCGAAGAATTTATATCTGACTACTTTCCAAAACATCTTGATCGTATTGTTTCGGAGTTTGAGGTATTATCAGATAACGAATTAGAGCAACTCGGCAATATCTGCAAAAAGTTGGGACTTAAAGAATAGCCTCTTAATCATATCTGATAGCATCAGCCGGTGATACCTGGGCCGCTCTTTTAGCAGGATACCAGCTGGCCAGTAAACACAAGAGCAAACTACCCGCGAGCACGATACTCACATCAACGTAGCTTATACTTACCGGATAGGCATCAATAATGAAGGCTGATGAAAGCTTTATGAGCCCATATTGCTGCTGCACCCAACTAAGCAGTAACCCGAGCCCACCACCGATAACACAACCAATTAAACCGATATAAAAACCCTGGCGAACAAATATATTTTTTATATCTGAAGGAGTGAAACCCATAGTCAAAAGAATGCCAATATCACGATTTTTTTGGATGACAATCATCGTCAGTGATCCAATAATATTAAGTACGGCTACCAGTACGATGATCATCAAGATGATATAGGAACTCCACTTTTCAAGGTACATGACATCGTAAAGGGGCTTTTGCAGGTCATACCAGGTTGAAATTTCGTAATCTGATCCAAGTGTGGCCTGTAATTTTTCCTTCACAGGTTGAGCCTGAGCAGTATTTTGCAACCGAACATCAATGCCAGAAATAGCATTACGAACCTCAAATAATCGCTGTGCAGCTTCCTTATCAATAAAAACACCAGGGCCATCGGTAATTTGAATCTGTGAAAAACTTCCCCGTATCTGAAAGCGAAAACTTCGTGGAAGCGAGAACTGTGTAAGTGACTTACGCATCCCCGCTGCACTTAGCAATACGACTTCATCATTTATTCTGAGGTTCAGCTCATTGAGCAATTGCCCATTGATCAACATACCAGGGCGACGTTCACGGACGGGCAAATCAACAACTCCTTCGCTAATATTTTCATCAAGGTTACTCACCTCAAAATAATCATCCTCATCAATCCCCCTAACCTGTACTACTTTATCATCACTTTGCTCAAATGCCAGCAGTGCTTTTCCTTCTACATACGAAGCCGTTGCCTGAATTTCGGGAATATCGGATAGCTTCTGCTCCATATCACCGGTAAAAAGAAAAGAGTTAGAGGTGGTAGATTCTATTCGCAGATCGGGATCGTTCTGCAGGAGCAGTCCCTGAATCACATCGAAAAAACCATTAAACACCGAAAGTACGACGATCAGCAGTGCCGTACCAATAGTAACCCCAATAATACTGATAATAGTAAGTGTAGAGATCAGCGAGATGTGCTTTCGCGAAAATAAATAACGTCTGGCTACAAATCCGGTTGTTTTCATAAGCTCTGAAAATAATCATAAAAAAGAAGGATTACAGCCACTGATATATATATAATTCTTTGTTAAAATAGCTCAAAATTTAACATTGATAGATCTTAAACATAAAACAACAAGTAACTTTCAATGACTACCTGAATTTACCGGCTAAGTTCCTATTAATACAAACGTCGTTCGCCCATAATCTGCACATCTTCGCTCACGTCCTTAACTATCAACGGAAATAACATAAAGCACTTTGAGCTTAACTTTCTATTTCTACATCGTTTAGAGCTTTGATTAGTTCCACTCTAACAGCAACGGTATCATATGCTTACATAAATTCAATTAGGAGGGCATGTAATTTAATCCGTTTACTATTTCATTTATTAATTAATTTTAATATTAGATTGAAATTATACGATCGATACACTACTGTGTAAAAAACAGTTAGGCATTTTAAAAATTACAAAAGATAGGTGGGACTTAAGCCTAACTATTTCAGGGACTATATAGCAGTTATTCCAACACATACTTAAGAGTAAACGGCTAAATATAATTGCCCATCTAAGTTAATAATTAAACAGGGATACAATATGACTCACAACAATACCACAGGTATAGTTGATTCTATACCTATATCAACGGCAATTACCACACAAACATTACGATCTTTCTGTGCAACACTCCTCATACTATTTATTTCAACTTCTATTTCGCTTGCCCAAACAACGGTCAGCGGTACTGTTACCTCTGCCGGGGACGGTAGTACACTACCCGGTGTTAATGTACTGGAGCAAGGAACCACAAACGGAGTAAGTACTGATAATGAAGGATATTTTGAAATAGAAGTATCCGGTCCGGATGCCATATTAGTTTTTAGCTATATCGGCTACGTATCACAGGAAGTAAAAGTAGGTCAACAGACCACGTTAAATGTAAAACTCCAAGAAGATGTTGAAATGCTTGAAGATGTAATAGTAGTAGGATACGGTGAACAAGACCGTAAAACACTAACAAGTTCTGTTTCTTCAGTAACATCCGAAGATATTGAAAACACTCCTGTGGCAGGCAGTGATCAGCTAATGCAAGGTCGAGCCGCAGGCGTTCAGGTTAGCAGTAATTCAGGAACCCCAGGGGGCGGAATTTTTGTAAAAATTAGGGGTACCACCTCTATTTCCGGAGGCAGTGATCCACTTTATATTGTGGATGGTGTTCCGATCGAGACTGGAAACTTTGGTCTGGATTTGGGAGGAGAAACAACCAGTGCATTGGCTGACATTGACCCGTCAGATATTGAATCTATTGAGATATTAAAAGATGCTTCGGCTACTGCTATTTATGGCGCTCGGGCAGCCAACGGGGTAGTGCTTATCACCACCAAACGTGGAAAAAATGCCACCCCCTCAATAAAGTTTAGCAGTTACTATGGATTCGAAGAGCCCGTTAATATGCCGGATTTAGTTACAGGTTCTGAGTTCGAGATGCTCATGAATGAGGCTGCACGCAATAATGGAGAATCCGAACCTTATGCAAATCCGCAAAATGCGATTAACACAGACTGGGCTGATCCAGTTTTTCGTACTGGTACAATTCGAAATTATGATTTAACGCTAAGCGGTGGCAATGAAACTGTTAAATATTCAGTCTCCGGATCTAATTTTAAGCAGGACGGAGTGGTAAAACCGGCAACATACGAGCGAAGCAGCGCACGTGTAAATTTGGATTTAAATGCTACCGAAAACCTTACTTTCGGAACCAGCCTAACCTATTCATTTTCAAATAGGAATCGGGCTCGAAATAACGATAATATTACAGGTGTTCTGGGCGGTGTTTATTTTTTACCATCGAACTTACCGTACTATCAGGAGGATGGTTCATATACAAAGTTCAGTATTTTTGAGAATCCCATTGCAGCCGCTGAAGAAGTCGATTTTAATATGGACGTAAACCGTTTTGTAGGAAACGCTTTCGGTGAATACGAATTCTTCCCAGGACTCACATTTCGATCCAGCTGGAGCTACGACTACAACGAGGTGAAAGAAGATCGGTATGACAACAGCTTAACAAATAACGGTGCAGCCGTTAATGGGGATGCCCTTTCAAGTGTTGCCTTAACCAGCAATTGGACCGGAGAAAACACGTTAAGCTATTTATATAACACCGGCGATCACAACTTTTCAACATTGATTGGTACCAGCTATCAAGAATCAACCTTTGAGCGAACAACGGCTGCGGGCCAGCAATTTCCAAGTGATGATTTTCAACGCATCGAAGATGCCGCCGTACAGACCGCTTCCTCAACAGGAACAAGCTGGGGTATTACATCCTTCTTCGGTCGGCTAAAGTATGATTACAATGGAAAGTATTTGGCAACAGTTACCTTGCGACGAGACGGTTCTTCACGATTTGGAGAGAATAACCAGTGGGGTACCTTTCCGTCCTTCGCATTAGGTTGGGTTCCTTCAGAAGAAAACTTCTTTAATGTAGACTGGATCAGTAACCTAAAATTACGAGGAAGTTATGGCATTACCGGAAACCAAAGTGGTATCAATAATTTTCAGGCTCGAGGGCTCTGGGGTGGAGAAAGTTATACCAGTAGTCCGGGAACCAGCCCCGAACAACTTTCCAATCCCAATTTAAAATGGGAAACAACCAGTCAGCTCGATATCGGATTTGATATTGGTCTTTGGGACGGTCGCGTAACAATTGTGTATGATTACTATGACAAACAGACCGAAGACCTTCTGTTAGCAGTACCAGTTCCCATGTCTTCCGGATTCGAAGAGCTCGTACAAAACTTTGGTTCTCTCCAAAATAAAGGTATGGAGCTGGGTATTAATGCCAATGCTATCCAAAAAAGTGACTTTAATTGGAATGTACAATTCAACATTGCCGGAAATCGGAACAAAATAACACGACTGGCTTCTCCTTTTAATGTCTATAACCGTGATATCTATCGCTACCAAGAAGGCTATCCCATGTACTCGTTCTACTTTCACAACCAACTTGAGGTAGATCCCGACACCGGCGAACCTATATTTGAGGATGTCGATGGTGATGGAAGCTTTAACCCTAATACAGATCGTAAAATTGTCGGCGATGCAAATCCCGATTTCTTTGGAGGAATTACCAATAAATTTAATTATAAATGGTTCGACGTTTCGATCTTTTTCCAATACAGTTATGGAAACGATCAGTTAAATTGGAACAGGTTTTTCCAAGAGCATGGCGGTACTCGTAATACCGGTTATTTATCTTCGCAGCTGGACCGTTGGCAGGAACCCGGCGATCAAACCATGGTGCCAAAAATGACCAGCTCTAATTATGCCGGTAATCTTCGTCCCTCACGATTTGTAGAGGATGGTTCTTATATCCGACTTAAAAATGCCACGTTGGGATATACCATCCCCGATTCCTTTTTATCAAAGCTTGGCTTCAATATTTCACGAGCGCGTTTTTATGTAACGGGACAAAACTTGCTCACTTTCACCAATTACAGCGGTCTTGACCCCGAAGTTACAGCGACAGCCACCACCCAGCTTACACGTGGAATCGAATTTTATACCATGCCACAGTCCAGAACCATCATGGGCGGTTTTGATATCTCATTTTAACTGATAAAGGTCTTTTTCTTATGAAATATTTAAACATAATTTTTCTTATAGCATTTATAACAGCCTCGGGCTGTGATGTATTAAACCAGGAACCTCAGACGGCAATATCAGAAGAAAATGCCATCCGGGACCTAAAAAGTGCCAATGCTGCTTTGAATGGTTTATACAGCCAGCTACAATCAAGCGATTACTATGGCAGCAATATTCAAATAATTAGTGATGTTACCTCCGACGTTTCGGAAAGCGTAGGAACGTGGGATTTCTACCGTGAGATGGATACTTATGTAACATCTCCTGGGAATCTTGAAAACCGAAACCTCTGGTCTCAAGCCTACTCTACAATTAATCATGCAAATAATATCATTGCTGAAGTAGAAAACCTTGATAACATAACTCAAGAAAATAAAGATCAAATACTCGGAGAAGCTTATTTTATACGTTCGTTGGCCTTCTTTGATTTAACACGGACTTTTGGTGGTGCTCCGGGAGAAGCCGGAACCATGGGTATTCCGCTTCCAACAGAACCTTCTCGTCAAATTGATGAAAATAGTTTTCCAGAACGAGCATCCATTGAGGCTTCTTACAATCAGGTGCAATCTGATCTACAAGCTGCCGAAAACCGACTCACCGGGTATTCTTCACCAAATCGAGTATCTGAAGCAGCCGTTCAGGCATTATTCTCTCGATTATATCTTTATACTCAAGAATTTGGTCTTGCTGAACAATATGCTACCGATGTAATAGTAAACCAAAATTTTGAATTGGTAGAAAACTTCGCTGATATTTTTATCACAGAAAATACAGCTGAAGCTATTTTTGAACTTTCTTTCAACACAACTGATCCCAATGATATTCGCTTCTGGTATTACCCTTCAAGTGGAGGCGGCCGTGGTGATATCGCTCTACACAAAGACTATGCTGAAATGGTGATGTCCAGATCCAATGATGAGCGTGGTGATCTTATCGCTTTTGATACTAATGTGGGGGTTTATTATCCCACCAAATATCAAAAGTCAGGTAGTGATGATAACATTCAGATACTGCGGTTAGCGGAAATGTACCTCAACCGTGCCGAAGCTAGAGCTCGAAAACAAACGCCCGATATAACTGGAGCATTAACAGATCTCAATGAGATACGTAACCGTGCCGGTTTGCAAGATACAGCCGGTACCGGAGTTGACGAGCAGCAAGAAGTTCTTCAAGCCATTGAAAAAGAACGAGGAATCGAATTTATTGAAGAAGGTCACCGCTGGTACGACTTAGTGCGAACCGGTCGGGCAATAGATGTACTAACCAACATCGACCGAACTAATGGCGAACCCGTATCACTTACTAATTCAGGCCGTATGGTCTTTCCAATTCCTTCGCGCGACATCGATGCCAATGAAAATTTGGAGCAAAACGAAGCCTATCAGTAAATAACAATACTCTTCCCCGGCAAACCTATCTTGTCGGGGACTTTAGCCTACTACTAATTAATACTTCACATTTTTTTACCTAATCCCACACACAATTTTTTATACATTGCTTATTCAACGATGGGATTAGTTAATTTCAACACAAAACAGGGATATATGTTACGACACAATCAAAATTACAACTGGAGCATAGTAACCGTTCTTGCTCTGCTTTTCATGGGGATTTCATTCTCTGCCAAGGCGCAACGATTTGGCGAATCAAATCAAGCCGAGGACGTTAATGAAGTATCTTTTGAAGAGCCCTATCTACAAAATTTAGAATATCGAAATATAGGCCCCTTTCGCGGCGGACGTTCAGTAGCGGTTACCGGTCATCCCGACCAGCCGGATACCTATTATACTGGCTTTACAGGAGGGGGCATCTACAAAACAACGGACGGGGGTAATAACTGGGTTAATGTTTCCGACGGTGATTTAAAAACGGGATCCGTTGGTGCACTAACAGCAGCCCCATCCAACAGTAATGTCATTTACGCAGGTATGGGTGAAACCTGCATCCGTGGCAACATGTCGGCCGGTGATGGTATGTACAAGACCACCGATGGTGGAAAAAATTGGGAGCATATCGGCCTGCCGGAATCTCATTTTATTGGAGAAATTGCCGTACATCCCAAAAATGAAGATATCGTCTGGGTTGCCGTTATGGGACACGCATTTGGTACTGAGGGTAATGAAGAACGTGGCGTCTATAAAACCACGGATGGCGGAAAAACCTGGGAAAAAGTGTTATATCATAATCAAAATACCGGGGCGGTAGATATCGAAGTTGACCCCACTAATCCCAATATTTTATATGCTTCGCTGTGGGAAGCATATCGCAATCCATGGAAAATGTCGAGTGGCGGCGAAGGCAGCGGCCTGTATAAAAGCAGAGATGGTGGCGAAACATGGACCAACATTTCGGAGCGCCCGGGTATGCCTAAAGGACTAATGGGTAAAATCGGTGTAGCTATTTCTCCCGTTAATCCCGATCGAATCTGGACAATTATAGAAAGTGATAATGGCGGCGTTTTCCGTTCTGATGACAGCGGAGAAACCTGGAATCGTGTAAATAGTGATCGTAACCTGCGTCAACGCGCTTGGTACTATACCCATATTGTAGCCGATACGAAGGACGAAGATGAGGTGTATGTACTTAACGTGGGATTTTACAAATCTACCGATGGGGGAGAATCTTTTGACCGAGTTGGCACCCCGCACGGCGATCACCACGATCTCTGGATAGATCCCAATGATGGAAATCGCATGGTTGTGGCTGATGACGGTGGCGGACAAGTTTCTTATAACGACGGAAAAAGCTGGTCATCATATCATAAATATGCTACCGGACAATTTTACCAAGTTATAACTGATGATGAGTTTCCATATCGTATATACGGAGCCCAGCAAGACAACAGTACGGTGGGTATTAAAAGTCGTACTGCTGACTATGGCATTGAAACCCGCGACTGGCATCCCGTAGCCGGTGGAGAAAGTGGCTATATTGCTCCAGATCCCGAAAATCCCAATGTTACTTACGGCGGTAGTTACGGCGGATACTTTAATAAGTTCAACGATTTTACTGACCAAAGTGATCGTATTGATGTATGGCCGGACAACCCCATGGGTGCCGGTGCCAAGGATCTAAAATATCGATTCCAATGGACCTTCCCCATCTATATTTCGCCCCATGACCCTGATCTCCTTTATGCGACGTCCCAGTTTGTACATCGCTCTGATGATGAGGGCATGAGCTGGGATACCATCAGCGAAGATTTGACGCGCAACGATAAATCCAAGCAGGGCGAATCGGGCGGTCCCATCACTAAGGATGATACCAGCGTTGAATATTATAATACCATCTTTACCTTTGCAGAGTCACCGGTTGAACCCGGCGTTCTGTGGACTGGCGCTGATGACGGACTTATTCACGTTAGTCGCGATAATGGAGACAGCTGGACGGAGGTAACACCCAAAGGCATGCCCGAAGCTATGGCCAGCATCATCGACCCCTCTCCCCACGATGCCGGTACTGCGTACCTGGCTGCAACTCGTTATAAGTTTGACGACTTTCAACCAATGCTTTATAAAACGGATAATTATGGGCAAAGCTGGACGAAAATAACGACCGGCATCCCCAGCAAAGATTTTACTCGCGTCATTCGCGAAGACCCCAATCAAGAAGGACTCCTTTACGCAGGAACCGAAACCGGCCTTTACGTATCCTTTAATGATGGAGAACTCTGGCAACCGTTTCAGCTTAATCTCCCTGCCGTACCAATTACAGATCTAACCGTTCATAAACGCGATAAAGATCTGGTGGTAGCTACACAAGGTCGCTCGTTCTGGGTCCTTGATGATTTATCTGTGCTCCATCAACTTGGAGAGCAAGTTACGCAATCCGACTACTACCTCTATCAGCCGGAAACAACCTACCTGTTTGGTAACCACACCGAACCCGAGCCCGGCCAAACACTGGGTGAAAATCCAAAGGATGGCGTGGTTGTTCACTATAATCTAAATAGTAAAATTTCTGAACAGGAGATACAGCTGCAGTTTGCTGAATCAAATGGTGATGTTATTCGCACCTTCTCTAACAAAGAAGATCTGGATGGAAATGAAGTAAAAGAATCGGAGGAGTTTCATGAAAAAGAACATGACGTGCCCTCTGATGTATTAACGACTAAACAGGGCCAAAATACCTTTGTGTGGAATATGCGTTACCCAGGAGCTACAGACCTCGATGGTCGACAAATACTTTGGGCCGGTTCTACGCGAGGTCCTTCGGCTATACCCGGTACATACGAAGTACGCTTAATTGTTGATGATCAAACGATTATGAGTCAAAACTTTGAAATCACCAAAGACCCACGCATTGACGTGACACAAGATGATTTCGAGGCACAGTTTGAATTGCACCAGACGATCATCAGCAAACTGGACACAACCCACAAAGCTATCAACCGCATTCGAGAAATTCGCGAGGAATTAAATAACATAAAATCTGACAATGCAGCCAATCAGGAACTGCAAGACCGTGTTGATGCCATGTTAACAACACTTGCAGATGTGGAAGGAGAACTGATGCAGACGAAAGCCGAGTCGTTTCAGGACGTCCTAAATTACCCCATAAAGCTTAACAACAAGCTGGCCTCATTAGCTAATACGGTAGGTACCGGCGATGGACGTCCTACCAAACAGCAATATGAAGTTTATGAGGATCTGGCAGCACAAGTGGATGCACAGTTTGAACGTATAGAGCCCATTTTACGCGGTGATGCTTCGAGCTTAATTGAGGAAGTAGACAAGGAAGCTATTCCCATCGAGAATTAATATAGTAATCCAGACTTATCTAACGCAGCATCATGAATATCCGTGGTGCTGCTTTTTTTATTTTTACCCCTCTTTATCAATAGGCAATCTAACCGAGCTCCGTACATGCAGATCCCGCTGGGGAAATGGAATGACAATATTATATTTATCGAACGTTCTTACAATTGCTTGATTGAGCTCATTTCGAATTTTGGGATAGTCTTTAACATTGGGAATCCAGGAACGTAGCTGCATATTCCACGAAGAATCTCCAAATTCTAAAAGGTGTACTTCCGGCTTGGGTTTTTTCATGACACTGCTATTATTTTCGGCTACCTCCTTAAGCGCTTTCAAAACCGTATCCAAATCTGATGCATACGATACTCCAACACTTACATCCAGCCGATATGTGGGATCTCCATGTGAATAATTAATTACATCTTTAGAGACAAACTCTGAGTTTGGTACTACAATAGAAATATTATTTACCGTCCGTACCATCGTAGATCGAATATTTATCTCAATAACATCCCCCTCTATCTCATTAACAACCACGCGATCACCTATGCTAATGGGACGCTCAAACAGAATAATAAGCCCCGAAATAAAGTTGGAGGTAACATTCTGGAGTCCAAAACCAATACCTACCGAGAGGAGACCAAATATTACGGTAAGGCTGCTTAAATTTATTCCTACAAAGTTGAAGGAGATAAGTACCCCGATGGTAATAATAACATACTGCGTAAGACGAGAAAGAGTATAGCTGGTACCCTCATCAACATGAAATCGTTTAAATATTTTGCGATTGATCGTCCTGCGAGCTAAAATTCCAGCGATGGTAAAAAAGGTGAGGAGCAGGAAGAAAATAAGAATAGAGGCTGTGGTTACGGGTACTTCACTAATGGTAAACAGCTGAATGTTTAAAATTTCCCGAATATAGCTAAATAATTCTTCCCAAGTCATAACGCCGAAAATTGTTTGATGAATATACAAATAGGGAGACCGATTATATTACCAGCCTCCCTTCTCAATATATAGCGAAAATTAGTTAATAGTCAGCTATTAATTTGTGAGATCTTTTTCATGAATAGTATAATCCCACAGCTTCTTTCCATCAGAGCCGTAAGTTTCCAAAATTAATTGCCGATTATCTTGCTCTCCTTTAACATGCAACATCCCAAAGTTTTGATCTTTATATACGAGGGTCCCATCTACTCGCTGCGGATTTTCAAACTCTTTTGATTTATCTAAATTCCCGTACGTTCCACTACTTAGCGGAGATGAGGTAAACTCATAAATGGGATAAGAATCCTCACGATCTGTTTTTAACAACTCAGTAAAGTGACGATCACCCGATATAAACAGCACTCCGGGGATATCGTGTGCATCTAAAAAGTCCATAAGCTCCTCATATTCCTCTCCATAGGCCACTAACGATTCATGATTGTTCATCTTATTAGTAACCTGGTTCCCTACCACTATAACCTTAAACGTCGCATTACTGCCGATCAAACTATCCATTAACCACTGCAACTGCGCCTCTCCGAAGAAATCCTTATCCTCTTTCTTTAACCGATTTGGGGCCCGATGAAAACGATCATCCATCAGAAAAAACTCTACATCACTATATTTATATTTGGTAAAAACACCGTCGGTTTCACGGGTTCCATAACTTGGGTTTGTCCAATATCGCTTAAAAATATCCAGTGCTTGTTGACGCATGCGATAGGATCGATCCGAGTTATTGGGCCCGTAATCGTGATCGTCCCAGGTAGCTAAATTGATGGTATTAGCCAGCAAGGACTGCATCTCCGGAGTATTTCGGGCATCCTTAAACCGATAGTCCATTCTTTCTTTGGAATAGAAATCGGGCTCTCGATAGTACAGATTATCACCCAGCCACAACATGATATCCGGATTTTGTTTTGGGATGTGCGATAATATTTCGGTGCCCTTTCCATAGGGCGTACCCGGACGATCGAATTGCGAATCATTTATATACAGGCACGATCCCATCGCTACCGAAAAATCAGGTGCTGCCTTGCGCCACTGCCACAGCTGCTGGGTCGTAAATTCGGTTTTATATGGACGTTCTACTTTTTGTCCCTCTATGGAAAGTTCATACTGATACGTTGTTCCGTAATCCAGATCCGTTAATTTAATCTGGGCTGTGTTTGATTCCAGCGCCAATGTAGAACTGCTATATACATGTTTAGTCGCATGTTCTTCCCCTTTTTTCCAATAGAATAATTCAAATGAGGCCGGTTTTGTTGTTTGTATCCACAGATTAGCTTCTTGCATCTCTACATAGCCCAGCATAGGACCTGCTTCCAACAACGATTGCTGTGCCTGGGTCTGTAGAAATCCGGCAAGAAAGAAAAAGATCAGTAGTGTAACATATCGACGTAAGGTATAAATGCTCATGAATCTGGGAGTTAATTACAAATCAGTACGACCTTCCAATATCTTATTTTAACAGAAGAAAAATAAAGACTTATTTTCTGACCTGTTTTCGTTGAATATACTTGTCGTTTACGGTATTTTCAGCATCACTTAATTAAGAGCACTTAACCTAACCACTAACTTATGCGCATTATCATTTTTGGTCCACCCGGCGCCGGTAAAGGTACCCAGGCTAATCTCATCAGTGAAGAGTTCAACATTCCCCACCTGTCTACCGGAGAAATATTTCGATCAGCCATAAAAAATGAAACTCCTCTCGGTAAAGAAGTCAAAGCTATTTTAGATGCCGGTGATCTGGTTCCCGATGAAAAAGTAGTAGGCCTTGTTAAAGAGGAACTCAAAGATGATAAATACAACGGTGGTTATATTTTAGATGGATTCCCGCGCACCGTACCACAAGCCAAAGCCTTTGATGATCTGTTGGATGAAAAAGGCAAAACCCTTGACGCTTTTCTACAGCTGGAAGTTCCCGAACAAGAGTTAATTGATCGCATTCTAAGCCGCGGCGAAGGACGTTCCGATGATTCCCCCGAAAAAGTGAAAAATCGACTATCTGTTTACCACAAAGAAACCGAGCCGGTACTAAAGTACTATAAAAAACAGGATGTGGTAAAAACCATAGATGGCGTCGGTTCAATCAAAGAAATATTTAATCGCATTAAAGACACGCTAAACAGCAAGTAGTTTTCTCTCTGTAGTCATTTTTTATCCATATTTATTCTTGGCAGTACAAATCCCTTAAACAACCTTAGGGATTTCCCTACATCTCTTCTTTGAACTGGTGAATAACTTAATCGGCAACTCTAATTATTCATCTTCAAATCAAGATTATTATGAAAAATTGTATCGGGTGGGTTGCCATTATGAGTATTCTATTTATTTCGGGGTGTACTACTTCTGGCGCTTTTCTTTCTGCCAATCAAACGCAAGTTAACCTGGAACAGGCCAACTATAATATTACAGCAACAAATGTATCAGGCTATTCAGAATCAGCCTATGTTTTAGGCTTTAGCTACTCTACAGGTTTTACCACGAGTACGTTTGCGGCCGGACGTGTGGAAGGAACCGGACTGCTTTACAAAGAAGCCTTGGAAGATCTCTGGACTAACTACGAAAAAGATAATGGTACCATCAATGGAAAACGCCTGGCATTAACCAACGTTCGGTACGATACAGATATCCTAAATTTATTTATCTACACTAAAGTGATGATAGGTGTACGTGCTGATGTAATTGAATTTACTGACTAATAAGTTAGTAAATATTATCCAATAGCTGTAAAATACCCGGTGTTACATCCATAATACTTTCTGCACCAGATAACTTATGTGCTCCGGGGCCGTATACAAATAGCGGCACGCTGTTAAGTGTATGTGTTTTGATGGATAAATCCTCCACATTCCCATGATCACTGGAGAGCACAATCGTCGTAGAAGGTGCTTTATGGTTAATAAGATGCCATAAAAAACGGTCGTATGTTTGTAAATAACGAGTCGCTTTTTCCAGCTCTTGACTATGTCCCGCTTTATCGGTGAGATAATACTCGTGTAGCAGCAAATCATATTCCTCAGTTTGCTCTAAAAGTCGATCTGCAGCTTCTTCGGGGATAATTTGCGGTACGTCGATATTAAGATGCTCCCGCCAGGCCTGTTGTGTTAACTCAGCAGTTAATGCCTTTTCCTCTTTAACTTCCTTAGTAGTATGTAACGATATATTTGCACTTTTCGTCATGAGCGTCGTACAGCTCCACCTATTTCTTTCTCGCGCCTTTTTAAAAAATATATCCGGATAAGCATTTATAAAGTTAGCCTGTTTACCTAACTGCTTGGTTTTTATAAATAAGCTATGCTCTTTTATAAAAGGCTTAATACCGGAGTGTGGAAAAGGTCCAAAGTGTTTACCAATTTCTCGGGGTGCATTTTTTCCAGTAAATAAGGCCGTCTGCCCCGTTCCACTCTGGGGTAACCCTTCTACACCTAAACGGGCATCCAAGAATTTAAACAGATGGTTAGTTTCCTTTAATTCTGATGCTCTACCAGAAAATTCCTGATCCCCGGCCATCGCTGAAAAACCTTGGTAGGAAAACCCCGTAAAGGGATTAGATCTATTAGCTTTTCCCAATCCTACCCCATCTATAAATAGAAATATTACAGACATAACAAATAAACTATTAAAACCTTACACCAGATAGAATACAATACAGCATCTTACCTGATTTCGTATCACAATCTTTGTAACAAAGTAACTCATTACATGCAAATAATTTTAAGCAGATACCATCCCTTACTTAAAAATGTAACACCAGATATACATTCTCGTAGGCTTTACTCATTTTAAGGAATCAAATATCACATTATGAGTAACAAAAGGTATCAGATTTTTCTTTTATCAATAGTAAGTCTATTCTTCATTAACAACTTAAATGTACTAGCTCAAGAGCAACCAACTCCTTCAGATTTAATTTCGTATGAAGATCCTCGTCAGCTTGCTCTCTCTCTCCTGACGGAAGTAAAGTAATCGTCCAAACTCGAAAAGCGAACCTATCTAAAAATAGTTATGATAAATCATTTTGGTTGATTGATACTAAATCCCGAGATAAAAAGAAACTTTCCTTACCTGAGAGTGCTCAATCAATAGAATGGCTGCCCAATGGAAAGAAAATTGCTTACCTTGCTCGAGCTAAAAGACAGTTACAGGTGTGGACTAAAAACATTAACAGTGATTTAAGTCAGCAAATTACGAAGGTACCGGCCGGTGTGAGACAATTTTCTATTGCCCCCAGCGGTAATTCTCTTGCTTACTCCACAGTAGATATACAAGCAATGAAGAAGGCAAGAAAAAGGGCCAAGTCCGAAGAAACAGGAGGCGTAGAAATTGACATACTTACTTTCAGGGCTTCCAAAATCAACAATAATCTTCAGAGACGTCGGACTGCTCCTTCACTTCAACTATTTGTTTCTAAACTGAATGGGGATGATAAAATATTAGTAAGTGATTCTTTACATGTCAAAGATTTTGAATAGTCGCCTAATGGAAATAGAATTGCACTTCAAGTAGCAAATTCTCCCATGCAAAAAACGGGAATACCTTCCCGGGGAAGTGATTTAGCCATTTATGATAATCAGAATAATAAGCTCAATAAAGTTGCTAAAGGAAATCAGAATCCGACCAGTTTTTTTGATGATGTTATTTCTTATTCTACTCCTTTCTGGTCGCCATCGGGTGATAAACTAGGATATTTACGAATTGATCATTCCGACAGATGGGGTACTACACCGGAAATTGGGATCTATAATCTGGAAAAGGATGCCAAAGAATTAATAACAGATGCCGATCAGCAAGACTTTTATAAACCCATTTTCCACTGGACTGCAGATAATAAGGTGTATGTAGAAAATACCCAGGAGGCGCGGCGCGGTTTATTTCTTATTGATCCATCCGAATCTACTATTTCACCTGTTAACGTATCTGACAGCTACCAATCTCAATTCTCATTTAATTCTAATTCAAATAGAGAACACGTAGCCTGGATTAAAGAAGAAATTAATGAAGCTCCCGAACTTTATTTTTCGGGTGACAACTTTAACACAACTAAAAAACTTTCATCCTTTAATAAGAATACTAAGAACCTAACTTTACCAGAGATAAAATCATTAATGTGGAAATCTGATGATGGCACTGAAGTACAGGGTTGGTATATTCATCCAAAAAACTTTGACAAAGAAAACCCTCCACCGGTGATAACATTACTCCACGGTGGGCCCGGTCTTCCGGTTAGCAACAAATTTGATCCCTATCTGGAACAGTGGCCTTTTCCCATTCAAAGTTTAACGGCAAAGGGATATGCAATTTTTATCCCAAATTATCGATACACTAATTCATTTGGTAAAGAATTTAAAACCCCGGAAAAACCTGATAAGGAATCCGTACAAGATATTATTACAGGTATTAACTACTTAATTAGTCATAATTTAGGCAACAAAGAAAAGCTTGGAATAATGGGTCATAGTCATGGTGGGTGGCTCGGTCCTATGGTTGCAGCAAACAATCCAATCTTTAAGGTAGCATCTTTTGCCGAGGGCTTTGGAAATTATTTATCGATGTATGGTCATCTTGAAGGGGCTCGAAACAAAGGGCTCCATGAATATTATTTTGAATCCACACCCTATGAAAACCCGGATCGATATGTAGAAATTTCTCCCATATTTAAAAATAGTTTCACTACACAAATTCCTACATTACTTGAATTTGGACAGCGATCTCCTGTGGCCAAGCAAGGAGTTGAATTTGCTAAAACTTTCTGGCGTCATGACACTCCACATAAGCTTGCTATTTACCCCAATGAAGGGCACAGCATCCAATCACCAAAAATGCAGGTTGATGCCATGAAAAGAAATATTGACTGGTTTGAAAAATGGCTACCTGTAGATTAAAACTTTTTGGGGTCCTCTATAAAGAAGGGAAACTGAATTAATACAGCTTCCCTTCTTTTATTTTATTGTAAAGATCCTGCTACAAGTTCAGGATGGAATTATAACAACTCAAAATAATATCCTTTCACCGCTCCATGACTAAGGTCACCGGACCATCGTTGCGAAGCCGCACATCCATATAAGCACCAAATTGACCACTTTCAATATTGAGGTCCGAGTGTTTTTTAAAATAACCAATCAAATCCTCATACAGTTTGTCGGCTTTATCTGGACCTGCGGCTTCAAAATAACTGGGACGATTTCCCTGTTCATAATCTCCATACAGTGTAAACTGAGGTATAACCAGTATTTCTCCCCCTACATCCTGTACCGACAGGTTCATCTTTCCATCCTCATCATCAAACACGCGAAGTTTCAATATTTTCTCAGCTAACCACTCCATCTGCTTCTCGGTGTCATCTTCATGAACTCCAACTAACAACATTAATCCGTGATCAATTGCACCAACGTGCTCATCATGCACTAAAACACTCGCTTCGGACACCCTTTGTAACACTATCTTCATATCTAAGTCTGTTAATAACCCTGTGGATAATTATGTGTATAACTACTTCTTAAAATAGATCAACCAAAACCAACAAAATTTCTCCACAGCTTTCAACAACAGAATAATATTTTCCACAAGTTATACAGTAAGAAAATCGTGTCAATAACATTTTTTTCTTGACACTCACTTTGCTGTGGATTGTGGATAACTTAAATATAATTCTTCTAAGTCCTTGAGTTTATTGATACCTTTATCCACAAAATAATCCACAATACAGTTTTACTAACTAAAATTTTGTGATTAAAAAAGTTATCCACTTTTCCACAGTAACTACTATGTACTACAAATATTATTTATTTAATGTTACTTATGTTTTCCGGTGGATAATGTGGAGAAATATTTCTTAAAAACGAGATGCAAGTTGGCTATATTTATCTCAGTCAAAAAAACGAACTAATTTTCATTAACCCGTAATGAGCAAAAAAAAATTTACCTACAAAGACGCCGGCGTCGATATTGAGGCTGGAGAAGAAATGGTCGACTCAATAAAAGATGTCGTAAAAGAAACTCACAATGATGCCGTACTTAGCAATATCGGGGGTTTTGGAGGATTTTTCCGTCCCAATTTAAACAGCTATGAGGACCCTGTATTTGTCAGCAGTGTAGATGGTGTAGGCACGAAGCTGATTGTTGCATTCAAAACAGGAAGATACGACACGGTGGGACAAGATTTAGTCAATCACTGCGTAAACGACATCGCGGTTTGCGGAGCCGATCCGCTCTTTTTTCTGGATTATTTTTCTACTGGTAAACTCGAGCAGGATGTTGGTTACAAAGTGGTTAGCGGATTTGCAAAAGCATGTAAAGAAAATGGCGTTGCTCTTATTGGGGGGGAGACCGCTGAAATGCCCGATATATACAGCGAGGGTGAATTCGACCTGGCGGGCACTATCGTGGGAATGGTAGATCGTGAGAAAGTGATTGAAGGGAAAAAAATTAAAAAAGGAAATATGTTGCTTGGATTTCCCAGTACCGGTATCCATACCAATGGCTATTCCCTGGCACGTAAAGTTCTGTTTTCGGAATACGAAATAACAGATCATGTGGATGAGTTGGGTACTACAGTGGGGGATGCGATGCTGGCCATTCACAAATCCTATTTATCGATTATTCGAGCAACACGGGATATTGACGGTGTTAACGGCTTTTCGCATATCACCGGCGGCGGTATCATGGGCAACACTAAGCGCGTGGTACCCGACGGACTCTCTATCAAGGTAGACTGGGATTACTGGGAGCGTCCCGCTATTTTTGAGCTCATCCAAGAGTTGGGTAACGTGCCCGAAGATGATATGCGGGCGACCTTTAACCTGGGTATTGGGCTCATTGCTATTGTAGATCCAAATACGGTTGGTGCAGTAAAAGAAATTGCCGCGGAAATGGATGAAGAAGTGATAGAGATGGGAAAAATAAGGTAAGAGTAGTCCAGATTCATTATAAAAAATGCCTTCCCATAAATGTACCGTAACTACAATTCTTGTTGTAATACTTATTGGACCATTTATTGTTACTGCATTCTTTTGGAATGAAGATCAAAAATAAACCATATATCTTTGCGGGTATTTTTAGCAAAGACGTAAGCATATAAAATTATTATAAGACAGTTGGATAAAGATAACTTTCTACAATACTAATATGGCCCGCCAGATGATCTTTGATTTCAATGAGAATACCAGCTTACATAACTGGGAAACGCTGGATGATGTAGTGATGGGCGGCAGCTCACAAGGGAACATCAGCCTGAGTCCTGAAGGCCATGGAAGGTTCAGCGGACAGGTTTCATTGAAGAACAACGGAGGATTTTCCTCAGTGCGTTATAACCTGGCCGATCTAAAAGTGGAACCCCAAGACCAAATCACAATACGTCTCAAGGGCGACGGCAAACGATACCAGTTCCGGGTCAAACACGATAAGCAGGCCTATGCGTCGTACATTACCTACTTTGAAACCACGGGTAAATGGGAAGAAATCAGCATTTCACTTAGGGATCTATACCCCACATTTCGGGGCAAAAATCTGGATCAACCCAATTTTAATCACCATTCCATTCAACAGCTTGGATTTTTGATTGCCAATAAGAAAACCCAGGTCTTCGAGCTGCTGATAGATAAGATTGAATTAATTTCTGAGTGAGTGTCCAGTACGGTCTGGTCTGGGTTGAATTTAAGATAGCAAAAAGTATTGACTCTGGGAATCAAATAATTCTACCTTCAAACTCAGAAATCGATGAATTTTCACAGTTTAGTATAATTTGATGAGAACAGTACTATTTCTATTCCTGTTTATATTTACCGGTGGATCAGCACTCTCCCAGTCTATTAACCGTGCTTTTAAAGAAATAACTAAAAGTGAAAACCATTATAAAATACGTGTTAGTGATGGTACTTACCGGCTGATGTTTTATACCCCGGATATGGTAGAAACCTCGTTTATTCCGGAGGGAGAAGAGTTTAATAAAAAATCGCATGCGGTCGTTATGGATCCGCAGGATGTAGCGGTGGATATAGCCGAGACTGATTTATCAGTGAAACTTTCATCTGCAGGTATTTCGGTCGAGGTCCAAAAGTCGCCCTTCCAAATATCTTATTATCGGGATAATGAGTTACTGATATCTGAAAAGGACGGCTACCACCAAGATTCGTTAAAGTCGATTAATTTTAATATTACCGAGAAGGAAGCTTTATACGGGGGTGGAGCCCGAGCCCTGAATATGAAAAGACGAGGATACCGCTTGAAATTATATAATCAGGCACACTATGGTTATGGCGACCGCAGTGAGCTGCTCAACTATACCATGCCGGTCGTTTTATCTTCTAAAAAATATTTACTGCATTTTGATAATGCTCCGATTGGTTTTATGGACTTGGATAGTAAGGATAAAAATACTCTTTCTTATAAAACCATCAGTGGGCAGATAACTTACCAGATAGTTAGTAAAAGTTCGTGGTTAAATATTATAGATAGTTTTACCGATCTCACGGGTAAGCAGCCGATGCTTCCACGCTGGGCGCTTGGTAATTTTTCCAGTCGATTCGGATATCACTCTCAGGAAGAAGTGTTGGAGACCGCCGAGCTTTTCAGGGAACAGGAAATTCCGATGGATGCTATCATACTGGATCTGTTTTGGTTTGGCAAAGAGATGAAAGGAAATATGGGAAATTTAGCCTTTCATGCTGATTCCTTTCCAAAACCTGAGCAGATGATCGGTACTCTTCGGAACGACCACATTGAGACAATTTTGATCACCGAGCCATACGTGCAAACCACATCTAATAGGTGGGATGAAGCTGTAAAGAATGATGTATTGGCTAAAGATTCATTGGGTAATCCGCTTACATTTGATTTCTATTTCGGAAATACGGGCATTATTGATGTCTTTGATCCGAAGGGATACAATTGGTTAAAGAATATTTATAAAGATTTGTTGAACATAGGTGTTACGGGCATGTGGGGGGATTTGGGGGAGCCTGAAGTTCATCCTTCTGAGGCTATTCATGCTACTGGCACCGCTGATGAAGTGCACAATATTTACGGGCATCAATGGGCAAAGTTAGTAGACGAGGCGTTTTATGAGTATGATCCAGATATGCGTCCCTTTATTCTAATGCGTGCCGGCTATTCGGGTTCACAGCGTTTTGGCATTATACCTTGGACGGGCGATGTAGCTCGCAGTTGGGGCGGCTTGCAAAGTCAGCCCGAGATTTCGCTGCAGATGGGAATGCAGGGCATCGGCTATATGCACAGTGATCTGGGCGGTTTTGCAGGAGACAATCTGGATGACGAGCTTTACGTACGCTGGATGCAGTATGGGGTATTCCAACCGATCTATCGTCCCCACGCCCAGGAAGCAGTACCCAGCGAGCCTGTTTTTCGCAGTGATAGTGCCAAAAGCTTGGCCAAGAAAGCTATAGAACTGCGTTATCGGTTACTGCCGTATAATTATCACTTGGTGTATCAAAATCATAAAACCGGCGCGCCGCTAATGCGTCCGCTGTTATTCGGGGAACCTAAAAACGAATTGCTATATCATTATGATGATGCTTACCTGTGGGGTAATGATTTTTTGGTGGCTCCGATTGTAGAATCTGGACAAACAGAGAAAGTAGTTTATTTTCCAGATGGTACGAATTGGTATAATTTTTATACCAATCAAAAATTAGAAGGTGGACAACAAGCTACTATTGCTGTAAATGATACGACTATTCCCACCTTTGTGCGCGCCGGGGCTTTTATTCCCATGAGCCATCCGGTGCAAAGCGTCAAAGAGTATAGTGGGGATAATTTAGTTTTGCACTATTATGCAGATGAATCAGTCAGTAATTCGTCTTCGAAGATGTATAATGATGATGGGTTGACAAGAAGTGCTATTGAAAAGGGTATGTATGAGCTACTGACATTTGAGTCGGCACGAAACGAAAATAAGTTGGATTTTACCTTCCGGGCTAAAATTGGTGAAAACTATTTGTCATCAGAAAAAAACATAGAGTTGGTAGTTCATAATATTTCAGATCAGCCCAAAGAAATTACGGTTAATGGTGAAGATGTAGCTATACAATGGAATGAGACTACAAATAAAGTACAAATACCTCTTGATTGGAATACGCAGGAAACGGTATCAATAAAAATAAACTGGACTCAGGAGTAGATTTGAATATTTGCAGATATTAGCGATAATGTTTTCAGTCGATATCTAATTATTGCTAATCAAGTGTGATGGATTTTATTGATGAATTATTAGTAGACCTCTGCTTTATCGGGGGAATTATTATATTCATTATAAGCTTCTTTAAAAAGTATAGGGAATATCGATATGCAATGATGCTAATTGGAGTACTATTAGTGTTCATAGGACTGATCTTTTTAGATACTGGATCATTGCAAGAAGTTTATCAGAAAGGATATGAAGCGGCACAAGGAATTTAACAATGGTTACAGAAAGCGATTTAGATTATTTAAGACGTTGCATTGCGTTGGCCAGCAAAGCAGTTGAGGCGGGTGATGAAGCATTTGGATCGGTATTGGTTTCAGGGGATAATGAAGTTCTTTTTGAGGATCGGAATCGCATCAATACAAAAGGTGATCCTACCCGGCATCCGGAAATTGAAATAGCGCAGTGGGCAGCACAAAACCTTAACTCCCAAGAGCGAGACTCAGCTACGGTTTATACTTCAGGTGAACATTGCCCCATGTGTGCCGCAGCTCACGGATGGGTGGGACTGGGAAGAATAGTATTTATAAGCTCCTCAAATCAGTTAACTAAATGGTTAAAAGTATTCAATAAAGATTCATCACCGGTAAAGCCAATATCCATAAATGAAATTGTGCCGAATGTTGAAGTAGAGGGTCCGGTACCGGAATTAGTAAATGAGATAAAAGAGTTGCATCGGAAGTATCATGGGCAATGATTATATAATATTAGTTTAATGATAGGTTATTATGAATGGTAAAGAGAAAACTCCGCTTATTTTACTCCACGGAGCACTGGGTACATCAGAACAATTTGATTTTATTCTTCCACAGCTTAAAGAACATTTTGATGTACACCAACTAAATTTTGAAGGACACGGGAATGCAGGTCCCACAAATAGTTCTTTTCGTATTCCCTATTTTGCAGAAAATGTATTGGGATATATGGATGAGTACCGTATAGATCAGGCTTATTTTTTTGGGTATAGTATGGGTGGATATGTTGCACTGGTGTTAGCTAAAAATAATCCCGAAAGAGTAAAAGGGGTGGCAACGTTGGGCACCATATTACAATGGGATGAAGAAGTGGCCGACCGTGAGAGCAAATACCTGCACCCTAAAAAGATGAAAGAAAAGGTGCCGCACTTCGTCAAGCAGCTTAGTGAAAGACATCTTTCTGGTTGGGAGCGTGTGGTAAACAGCACCCGGGATATGTTGCAGTACCTGGGTGCACATCCGGAAATAAAAGTGGATGAATGGAAACAGATAATGTGTCCGTTGCGATTTCATATAGGTGACCGCGATACAACCGCCGGATTTGCTGAGACGGTAGAGATCTACAGAATAACGGAAAAGTCAGAGCTGATGGTGATACCTAAAACAGGGCACCCCATAAACGAAGTGGACAAAGAATATCTCGTACTTTCTCTTAAAAACTTCTTTAGGGAAATAAAAAAAACCGATCAAAACGACCGCAATCAGAAAAAGAACGGCAGTCAAAACTAAGTACGGAAATAGGATTGAAGTTTATAACCATCAATTAAAAAAAATATACTCGCTATGAAAAAACGGATAGGAGTTTGTCTATTGGTATTAATGATAATGCTTGGTATTCAGCCCCTTCAGGCTCAGGAAACCAATAATTTTAAGAATCAATTTAGTCGGCATTTTGACTATGCTTCGCGCGTACTTTCACTGGCCAAAGCGATGCCGGCTGAATTGTATTCTTGGCGTCCGAGTGAGGAGGTGATGTCGGTCGAAGAAGTTTATACGCATATAGCGCGTTATAATTATTACTACCTTGATGAAAACCTTGGCATACCAGCACCCGATGATGTAAATATTGATAACATTGAGTCAATTACCGGTAAGGAAGAAGTGGTGGATATCCTGGAGCGATCCATAGCGCATGTAAAGAATGCTATCAAGGAAATGCCGGATTCCAAGCTTCAGGAAGAAACACAACTGTATGGAAATGCAGTAAACGGTCAGGCCGTGTTGATGCAGTTAATCACCCATAAAAGTGAGCATGTGGGACAGTCGATAGCTTATGCACGGATGAATGGGATTGTACCGCCGTGGAATCGGTGACCAAAGTTGGGGAAATTAATGTCAAATTATTTATCTCTTACCGATCTTAATTATTGTACTCTGATCAGGCAGTTCGTAACTTTTTACTAAGATTTATCATACGGTAACACCTGGTGATAAATCGAAAAAAGTTGTTAACCATCATCAGGTAGAATTATATGAAATACATAACTCTAACTCTCCTTATCTATTTTTTTATCCCGGGCATGGGATTATCACAGCAGACTAAAAATTATGCGGATAACCTGCTTGAGGTAACAAAAAAAGGAATCGTTGCAGAAGCTAACGCCAACTTTGATGAACATGCGAGGCAGTTGATAATTGGCGATATAATTATTCCCGTATCAAAAACCACAAAAGTAAAACGCCGGAAATATCAGGGAAATCAGGTAGTAGAATTTAGACTCCAAGAAGGTACGGCAATTACAAGTAAGGATGAACCAAACTTGAGGAAAGCGTGGTTTTTATTAGAATTTAAATCAAAAAAGTCGGCTAAAAGTTTCGTAAAACTCTTCAAAAAGATGACGCAAGAAAATGGTTAATTTACAGTTCATCGATAGCAAGCCATCTTGGGGTTCAGTAACCAATAAGATCTACTAATCCCTTACGCTTTTTTAAACACTACAATACCGTTGTGGCCGCCAAAGCCAAAGGTGTTACTCATCACTACATCTACATTCTTTTCTCTGGTTTCCCCCAGAACGATATCCAGTGATGATGGAATTTCTTCATCAATATTTTCGGTATTGATAGTGGGAGGAATCAAGTTGTTATTAATAGCTTTAATGCTGGCAATAGCTTCAATGGCACCGGCAGCACCCAGCAGGTGACCCGTCATTGACTTCGTAGCCCCAATTGTTAAATGATCAGGAGATTCCCCAAATACATTAACGGCCGCCTTAATTTCGCTGATGTCTCCCACCGGTGTAGAAGTTGCGTGCGTGTTGAGATAATCAACATCCTCGGCATTAAGTTCACTGTCGTTAAGAGCTTGTTTCATGGCAGCAGTTGCTCCCTTTCCTTCGGGATGTGTGGCTGTCATGTGATAGGCATCGGCCGTCATGGCTGCACCGGTAACCTCGGCATAAATTTTGGCACCCCGTGCTTTAGCATGTTCATAATCTTCGAGGATGAGCGAGGCTGCACCCTCTCCCATTACAAATCCGTCACGGTCTTTATCGAACGGACGCGAAGCACTCTTGGGATCGTCGTTACGCTGCGACATGGCACGCATTGCCGAAAATCCGCCAAAAGAAGATTCGGTAATCCCCGCTTCAGAACCGCCGGTAATCATGACTTTTGCTTTGCCCCAGCGGATATAATTAAGCGCATCCATGATCGCGGTATTGGAAGTCGCGCAAGCCGAAACGGTGGCATAGTTGATACCCATCAGCCCATATTTCATAGAGATCATACCCGGCGCCATGTTAATAATGAGCTTGGGGACAAAGAATGGGTTAAAGCGTGGCTTAAAATTACGTTGCGTATAATTTTTAACTTCATCTTCGAACGTTTTCATGCCGCCCTGTCCGCTGCCCCAGATAACGCCGGTATCAAACGGATCCATCTCATCAAAATCGAGTCCGGAATCTTCAACGGCCTGGTCTGTTGCAACCAATGCGTACTGACTATAGGGATCAGAACGCCGAATGGTATTATGCTCTAAGTGCTCTTTGACGTCAAAATCTTTGAGCTCGCAGGCAAAATGTGTGCGAAATTGAGAGGGATCGAAATGGGTAATTCGGTCGGCACCACTCACCCCATTGGTTAGGTTTTCCCAAAAGTCGGGCACGTTGTTACCAAGCGGAGATATGGCACCGAGTCCGGTTACTACAACTCGTTTAGGCTTGCTCATTATAAAAAAGGAGTAAATTTTATTGCGATGAAAAAGGTCAATAAATAAAACTATTGACAAGATAAGTCGCGTGGAAATTACGGATTCTTTAAGCTTCCACCAATTTGTTATCTGGAATCGTAATCCGGAAGCCTATAAAAGGGCACAAATAAAAAAGCCCTCCTGGTTGAGGAGGGCTTAGGTAACAGGACTATGGGATTAACGTTAGTCCGTCTGTGTTCCGTAAAAACGTTCAGTTTCGATTTTGTCTCCATCCCAGTGTTGCACGGCAACCTGTTCAAGATCCATAGGTTCGTCAGTTCCCTTGAAAGTAACGGTCATAGTTGATTCTACAGCAGTAATTCCTTCATCTTCATTCGAAGTAATCCCAGAAACTTGGATACCGTGGAATTCTTCAACGCTGCTGAAAAATTCGTTCTCGCGTTCACGGTTGGCCTCCTTACCTTCTACAGCCGTACCGTCTTCCAAAATCATAGTGACATCTTCCGCATAATATTCTTCAAAGGCATCCATAGCGGTACCTTGTGCAATGTGATCGTAGATGTCAGAAATTTTATCGAAATAACTCATAAATGTTATAAAGTTTGATATTAAAGTATTTGTGAGACGATATAACGGTACTTGACTAAAAATCGTTTACGGAAAAGAAAAAATTTTTTGGTTGCAGGGAGTCGAACATCGGTCTATCTTTATCAACAACAGAAAACAAAATGCAGAGATAAAAATTTATGGCTACGGTAAAGCTCATTGAAATTGCACACGGACGAAGCGGTGATAAAGGGGACGGAAGTAATGTGGGAGTGATAGCTCGACACCCGGATGTGTATCCCTTCTTAAAGGAAAACCTCACGGCCGATGTGGTAAAAGAGCAGATGAAACACATCTGTAAAGGTGACGTTGAGCGGTATGAACTTCCCAATATTGGGGCACTTAATTTTGTGCTGCACGAGAGCTTGGGCGGCGGCGGAACAGTATCCCTAAAGCTGGATGCTCAGGGTAAAACCCACGCCTCTATGCTGCTGCGGATGGAGTTAGACGTACCTGACGAACTGCTGGAGAAAGTAAAAGAGACAGCGTAGATCGTTTTTTACAAAGTTTTTTTACTTGGTGCAATGTTCTGCGTTCAGCTAAAAATGTTGTTTGCTGGACTTACCGATTATTCAACCATCTGACGAATCCCATCGTAAATAAACTGGATGGAAAGAGCGGCTAAGAGCACTCCTAAAAATCGTCGCAGAATCTCATCCCCGGTTTTACCTATAATCTTTTTCAGATATTTGGATGTTAGCATCAGAATAAAGGTAAGCAGTAAAATGGAGAGGATAGCTGCAATAACTGATAGATTGGCGGATATTTTTGAAGCATTGGAAAACAGCAGAATAGATAACGTAAGCGCCCCTGGTCCGGCCAGTAAAGGAATGGTCATTGGAAACACGGAGATATCTTTCTTAACTGTAGTATCTTCATATTCAACACCTTCGGTAATCATATTGAAAGCCGTATAGAAAAGTAGTAGTCCACCGGCAATACGCAGCGAATTAATGTTGATTCCCAGCTGATCAAGTAGTGGCTCGCCGTAATTTCCAAATACAATAAGCAGAAAAACTGAAATTATAATTGATTTCAAAGCCATCATGCGGCGATGGTGCTTTTCTCCCTCCGGTATCAGAGAGTGAAAAACCAAGGCCGCTCCAATGGGATCGATAATCACAAAAAACCCAGTTAAGGCATTCAGGAAAACAGCTAAATCCATATTATATGACCATTTATCAGGGATTAGAAAATGTAACAGGGATTTTCACTCTGGCCTGATCCCATTCCATAATAATATTGGTGGAATCCTCTTGGATATCGGAGAAGCGAATAGTAAACGCTTCGGTTACTTTATCTGTAGATAAGGTAGGGACCTCAACCCGTAAAAAGTCGTGTTTGGAGTTGTAATCAAATGCTCCCCATTGTGCAAGTTCTTTGTTAAGGATGATGGTCCAGCTATCTTCTTTTCGCGGGATGCTGAACAACGCATACGTGCCGGCGGGCACGGTTTCTCCGGCGAACATGATCTCTTTCGTCGTTGTAATTTCCGTTGCTTCATTAGCTCCGGTTCTCCATACCTCATTGTAAGGGACCAGCTCACCAAAAATTTGACGATCATTTTTATAAGGTTGCCCATATACAATTTTAACATAGGTATTGCTCGGTTGGTGGGTTGTTTGGGCAATAGCAATAGGACTTTTACGTCGGTCGGCATCTGGCTCTTGTGGTTCGGGTTCTCGACATCCCGTTAGCAAAAAGAGACCTGCCAATAACACTGGAATTAATTTATGCAAATAAAGAAAACGTAGATTCATGATTAGAGAATAAAACAAAAATTCTGAGATAAGTATACGTTTAAAAGTTCCCTATAAAAAATTGGGATTGCTTGCGCGTGGGTTCATAACCGAAGCCCAAACCAATGTTGAATCGTAAATTAGAAAGCTGAAAATTAGCCCGTATTCCCATTCCAAATACAGTACGTGACTGATCGTGCCAATCAGAGAATGTTGGATCGGTAACGGTATTGGAAAAAGCGACCAGGTAGATATTGCTTAAATAAAAGGGAAGCAGCAGTCCACCATCATCAACATAGGTGAGCGGGATGGTGTAGCGGGTATCAAAACTCAACAGATTAGGTGAATTGGGAAAAACAAAGTTAGAAAACCCGTCGGAAACAATAGATTGGTTATCGAAAATCAGCCCAGATTGGGTGATTCCGCGCAACCCAAGTCGTAATGATTGGTTCCACCGTTTCAGCGGAGCAACAAAACCATAGATGCCCGTTCTCAGGGCTGTGGTATTTGGCGATGAAAAAGTAATTTCATTGTTCGAAAATCCGAATGTAATGTTATCTCCCGATAAGTAATGCTCAATTTCGGAAAACAAAATAAGACCGGTATTAGGTTGAGGGTCTCTAATATTTTGTTGGAGCCTATAGTTGAACTGGGTGTATATATTACCAGCACTAATGTTGGCAAAGTCAGAGATAGAATTGCTAAAATTGGTATCAAAAAAGCGAAGCTGTGATCGGCGAACTTCCGGTTCTACAAATAGCGTAGTGTTGTAGATATTCCGATTCAAATTAACCTGCAGAGGTATACTTAGTGCCAAGCTTCGCTCCTGCCGGCCTAATAGGCCAACGTTTGAAGCAGATCGATACGACGGCTCATTAAATGCACGCAGTTTAACCCCGGGCCAAAATGTTTTGTTTTGATAAATGATATCATACCAGCCTCGCTGTTTAAAGTAAGAGACATCCGCCGAGTAAGCTTTTGTCGATAGTGTATTTACACTGTGTAACGATATGCCGATCTCATAATCATTTTGATTCGACACCTCATCTGCAAAGGGCAAAATGGTACGTGGTTTTAGCCAGCCCATTCCCGAAGAATATGATCCGGGGTCCCATTTATTAGAAGCTTGGGCAACGGAATCGGAAATAATATCAGTAACCGCGGAATGACGGGTGTTCCGATCTTTCCAACGATTTTGTACAACCGGCTGATTTGCAAATTTCGATCGTTCCATGATAGTCGGCAGCCGTTCGTTCTCATCTTGGCGGACGAAAGCAATCCGATTTCCTTCCGGGCTGTAGCTTCCCTCAAACGCGTTGAATTTTGAATTGGTTACCTGTAAAAGCTCCTGATCAGACAGATCATACTCATAAAGTTGCATGGTGCCCGAGAAATCACTGCTGAATAAAATTTTATCATCAGCAGGGTGCCATTCGGGGTCAAAAACAGAGCCCTTTTCAAAAGTTACATCAGGCGCATCTTTTAGCGGCTCGGAGATGTTATTCCGTTCTGTAATCCATAGAGCTTGCTCTCCGTTTTTGTTGGAGACAATAGCCAATTGGTTGTGTTCAGGGTGGACAGCCACGGCTTTTATCTCGTGATTAGGTGCCGAAAAAACCTCTCGCTCATCGTCGTAATTGGAGTTGCCCAACGTTACCAACTTCGACCGAGCAGGCTGTGATTTGAGGGCCCAAAGCTTATCCCCATAAAAGACGGGTGCATATAAACGACCCCTTTTGGTTAACTGTTTTTGTTGATGAGTATCAAAACTATATTGCACCAATTCGGCTTTGGCCATATTGTCATAAATGAGATCTGCTTCGTAGTAACTGTAGACTAACTGTGATCGATCACCAGAAAGATCATACTGAAAATCACGAACTGAATTGGAAGTAATAAGACGGTGCATTTTTTTACTGGCAAGATCATAAGTATAGAAGCCGGAGCGAGCATTGTAAAACGAGCCGTAGAAAATAAGTTTAGAATCGGAAAGCCATTTCGGGCGGCGGATTTCAGCCCCCTTATATGGCACGCCCAATTCTAAAAACCGTGGCTCTGGTTTCTTTTCTTCCTGTTGGCTTTTATGGTGTTCTTCAAATTGATGGTAAAGTTGCCCTGGCCACAACCCCGTAGTATGGCGAAGGGCCACCCCGTAACCGAGGAAAGGGAAATCCATATAAAAATCGAGTGCATTGCGGGTAATATTATCCCCAAATTTGGAGTGAAGCCAGTCGGTAAATTCGTAGCCTCCTATGTAGTGCCGTCCAAATGGCCGCGTGTAGCTGGATGTCTGCATCAGCTGTCCCATAGACCAGCGTTGATTACTGTTGAAGGCTGCATCAAATTGGTTGGTAAAAACAGGATAATTACCTCTGCCGCCGTAATCGGTAATGTGTTCGGTTTCATGATAAACGGCAATACCTTCGAGCATGCCCATCGGAATAGCAGCATGAAACATGCGTGCAAGGTCTGGGGAAAACAAGCTGACAACACGAGGAAAATTGTAGGTGCCCAGATTATTGAATTGCAGGGCATGAACCAACTCATGCGGACCCACGTTGGCCAGCCAATTGCCCGTTCGGGGATTCAGTGACTTGCCTTTGATAGGTGGAAGTTCAATTTCAGACCGGAAGTTATAGGGCGTGACAAATCCGTTGGAACGATCGTTATAGTTGTTTAAGATGATCGGAAAGTTCTCGAGTTCTCCACCTACAATATCTTGAACACTTGGATATTGTGATTCTAACATTTGGGCCAGCTCAAAGGCTTGCTTTTCATTTTCTTGGGCATAAATGAACTTGAAATGATGAGTTTTTAATTGCTGCCAGTGTTGGTTGGGCGGACGATGTTGGGTGGGGTAGAATTGAGCAAATGCAGAAGCACAGAATAAAAAAATCAAACTTAGGGTTAGTAGCGCGTTACGAACCATGCTTCTTTCTTTAATAATTTTTGGATAGGATCAATCTAATAAAGATTTGCGGCAATCATCAAGATGAGTTTGAGTTGCAATTCCTTTCCGTTGGATATTTTCCTACTACGCAGGAAAAAAAGGAGGACATAATTCCAAAATCATCCTCCATAACCGGGTAAATAGTAATAAATAGCCCAGAAATGTGAAAAGGTGCCTGCCATTACAAACAGGTGCCAAATTTCGTGATGGCCAAACCAGTTGGGAATGGGGTTCGGTTTTTGAATGCCATAGATTACAGCGCCCAACGTGTAAGCCAGCCCACCAACGCCAATCCATACCATGAAAGCCATCGGCAGTTTTTCCATGAGAGTGGGAAAGATGATAACGGCCAGCCAACCCATGCCCAGGTAAAACAAGGTAGAGAGCCAACGTGGAGCGCTCATCCATAAAAACTTTTTGATGATACCGATGATCGCCAAACTCCAGATGGTCGTAAAGAATCCCCATTTCCATCCACCCTCGAGTACGAGCAGGCAGATAGGGGTGTAGGTCCCGGCAATGAGCACATATATCATGCTGTGGTCCAGCTTTTGGAGCAGTTCTAAGGTCTTCTTTTTAACGGGCAAGGCATGGTAAAGCGAGCTGGCGGTGTAAAGAAGAATCATGCTCAGCCCAAAAATAGAAAAAGCAATGAGGTGACTGATGGAACCACGTTGCATGGCTTCGAAAATAAGAACACCTAACCCAACGACAGCAAGTAAAGCACCTACTCCATGAGTAAGGGTATTGATGGGTTCACGAATGTATTGCTGTAGTTTTTTCATGGCTTTTTATCAGCTCCAAGATACAAAATCCCCATCGCAAAGAATGGTGAGGTATTTATTTTTTTGAGGATTCCCAATTGGTGATTTCAATATAATGTTGTTCTCCTTCCTCGGTCTTATATACCAACCGATCTGACTGCGAAACCGTTTCAGAAGTTTTCGGAAGTTTGGAGGATGTACGAATTATTTTTCCGGTAATTACCAAACTATCTTCTAAAGTATCGCTTACAGATGCAGAGAGCGATTTTCTATTATTGTAAATAATATATTCAGGACTATATTTGGAAGCCCAATTCTTCACCGTAATTTTTAAATCAGTCCCTACCTCTGGCAGATCTGAACTGCCAACAGGTGAACGCGACCAATTATGATAGGTCGCATTTAAAATCTGAATATTTCCATTACTTGCTGTATTTTCTGTAGATGAGCACCCTGATGAAAACAGAAAAAGAGAGGTTAGAAGTAAAGTTGTAATCTTCATTGGAAATAAAAGTGATCTGGAATTAGTTTTATAGGTGTATAACAGCTCTTGCTTTAATTTAGTACAAAAGTTATGAAAAAATTGCGATTTATCTGGGTTTTATTATTTGCGGTAATGATTGGTTGTAGTGATTCAAGTCCCACAGATCCCGATTCCGGAAATGAAAATAATGTAGAAGCGACGGCCGAAAAGCAGTTCGTATGGAATGCCATGAATTACTGGTATTATTGGCAGGCAGATGTCACCGAACTTGGGGACGACTATTTTACGAATGACACTGATTTCAATAACTATCTGAAAGATTTTTCAGATGCCGAAGCCCTATTTGAATCATTACGACATCCGAATGACGATTTTTCTTTCTTTATCGATGATTATGAAGAATATCAAAATGAACAGGATGGTATTTATGCTGCATTGGGGCTGAATTATGGATTCTACTATAAAGATTCGCAACAAACGGATTTAGTAGGGTATGTACGCTATATTATTCCTGGCTCACCGGCAGAAGATGCTGGACTTGAGCGGTTGGATTTATTTACAAAAGTAGATGGAAATACTATAACAGTAAATAATTACCTGGATCTTTTGACTAATAATTCAGCCCATGATTTAACGCTGGCTCATATCGATACCTCAGGGGGGACTATTCAATATGTAGAAGATGAGACGGTGACGGTAGAATCGCGAGAGGTAATTGAAGACCCTATCTTTACCAGTGAGGTTATAGATACCAGTGGTGTGAAAATCGGCTATTTGATGTATAACGCTTTTCAGACGAATTCACATCAAGGCTTAAACGATGTATTTGCTGATTTTAAAAACCAAGGTGTAAATGAGCTTGTTTTGGACTTACGCTATAACGGCGGCGGGGCTGTTATTACAAGTCAATTGCTGACGAGCATGATTTCCGGGCTCGGAAGTTCGACAAAGTTTGGAGAGTTTGAATACAATCAGAAGCGCTCCCAGAATAATCGGGAAGTGTTTTTTTTAGATGAAGTTCCGCTGGAAAATGAAGATGGAGAGTTTGATCGTGATAGTGAAGGCAATTTTGTCAATACCGAACCCATAAACAGCTTGTCGTTGAATACTGTGTATGTATTGACGAGTTCGGGCACGGCTTCAGCCAGTGAGACGGTCATCAATAGCTTACGTCCTCATATGGAAGTGACATATATCGGGTTGAAAACGGTAGGTAAGGATGAAGGATCTTTAACGCTGTATGATGCCCCTACTCCCTATTTGAATAGCGACGAGGCTAATCCCGATCACAAGAAAGCCATACAGCCGATTGTGCTAAAAATTGTTAACGCTGATGGAGAGGCCTATCCTAATGGTTTTGCTCCGGATGGATATACCTCGAATGGTTGTGCTGATGATGAAAATGATAATTGCGTGACGGAGATAACATTAGATAACCTTTTAAATAAGCCGAAGATCGGCAGCCCCGAAGAACCTCTTTTTTCTCGTGCAATTGACGTAATTATAGGTCAACAAGCAAAACGAAAGGCAACCACTGACCAGATCAAAATGAAAGAAGTGCAATTACCTACTGGATTAGATGCATTTAAGCCTCATAGACAAGGCATGCATGTTGAGCCTTTTATGATACCTACAGATAAGAAGTGATAAACAGGACATAAAAAGTTTCCAAAGGGAATTGGCAAATACCGCTGATTCCCTTTTTCTATTTTGCATAAGTACTAAAATATGCATCCAGTTTATCAAAAGACTGGCGCCACCCGGCTTTCTTTTGCTCGCTCATCTCCCCTTTGGGGATTCCGGTATGGGTGAGCGTCATTCGGGTTTTGGTATTTATCTCATCAAGCATGAGCTCGACTTCCATTATCAGTGGAAAATCTTCATTAAACCCATAATGCGAGGCGGGAACTACATTTCCTTCGGGATCAGAAAAACTATCGCTGAATACCAATTTTCGCGGTGATATAATCTCTTTGTAAGTCCCTGTTGACCAGTAATCTTTGTTATCGGGCGAACGCATGTAAATTAAATAGCTGCCTCCCTCACGCAAATTAATTTCTGCAGAGGGGCAGCGAAAACCTATGGGGCCCCACCACTGTGTTACGATTTCAGGATTAGTCCAGGCTTCCCAGACAACCGCTCGCGGAGCATTAAAATTTCGGATTATTACCAACCCCTTTTGGGTGGACGTGTTTTTCATAAAGGTTCCCTCATTATACTTGTAATGGATGTTTCAGCATAGCTATGACATAAGAGCTCATTTTTTTTATGATCGGATGTTCTCCGCTTGCAAAAGTATAGATATCACAAAAAGCGTATGTTTTGCCTTCGTGAGAGGACATAGTCCCTTCCACTACGGCCTTGTTTTGATGTATAATGATATCATCAATCTGCAAATCAAAGAGAATGTCATTTCCCATTTCTATAAGTACTCTTTTAAGATTTGTCTTCCCCTTGATTATATCTTCACCGACCATGTCCCATTGTATGTCGTCGGTAACGCACTTTGAAACATAATCAACATCGTTAATGGCAAATGCTTTGTTTAAATTACGTAAGAACTGCTTTTTATTAGTCATGATTGACCTCTCTCCTCGTTTTAGGATAGTTACCATAATGACTCAATATGGCATTCTACAATATAACTTTTGCATATTACAGCCTATACCTATTTTGGAGCAGCATGTTGTAGGTGAAATCCTATATTTGGATTTATGGCCCTTGCTCAAAATGAACAACCAATCGAAACAGGCATATAACGTTAGTTATGAAATTTGGCAGTGTTGATAATCCCGAAGATTATAATCTTTCTCTTCCCGAGGATCATCCGGAAACCCCAATGGTATTGGCTGCATACGGTGAAAAAGATGTCCCGAATGTTTTTGTGGGATGCGCAAAGTGGAACAAAAAAGACCTCAAGAATTTTTATCCTGATGGCGTGGGTGATGAGCTCGAATACTACGGTAAAAATTTTAACTCTGTGGAGCTCAATGCCACTTTCTATAATACGTTTGATCAAGATCAGATAACAACCTGGTACCATAAAGTGCCATCGGAGTTTAAATTTTTCCCCAAGGTTAACCGTTATATTAGTCATTTGAAATGGTTGAATGGAATTGAAGAAGCTACCGACGATTATTATGACAGCATTATCCATTTTAAAGAAAAACTCGGGACCACTTTTCTACAGCTGCGCGGTAACTTTAAGCCCAAATTTTTTGACCGGGTAGCTAATTTTGTAGAGCATTGGCCCGAGGGCGTGCCCTTGGCTATTGAATTCCGCCATCCCGACTGGTTTGCGGAATCCGGAGTGGCCGACGATCTCTATCAGGTGCTGGAAGAAAATAATGTTGCGAATCTAATTACGGATACTGCCGGGCGGCGCGACCTGCTGCATATGCGCCTCACAAATAACGAAGCGTTTGTTCGGTATGTGGGTGCTAACCACGAATCGGATTACCGTCGTCTCGACGAGTGGGTAGAACGGCTAAAAGGCTGGAACGAACAGGGACTGGATAACATCCACTTTTTTGTGCATCAAAATAACGAGAAAGCGTCACCAAAGCTGTCAGCTTATTTTATTCAAAAATTAAATAAGGCCTTGGGGACCGATTTGGAACCACCGCAGTTGCCGGGTAAGCAAAATGATCTGTTTTAAGAAACAAGCAGTTAAATGATAGTTCGTCATTATTCGTTGGGGTAGTCGCAATATGAAATCGAGGAATTTCAAATATTATGGCTAAAGATTTTTCCAGGAAGGATTTTCTGAAGACAACGGGATTGGGAATAGCAGCATTGGGATTCCCCAACATCTTGTTATCCAAACAGAAAGAAACGTTGGGCGTGGCGTTGGTGGGATTGGGCCGTTACAGCACGGGGCGTTTAGCCACCGGCCTCCAGAAAACGGAACACTGCGAGCTTCGCGGTATTGTGACCGGATCTCCCCACAAAATCCCGCTTTGGCAAAAGCGCTATGATATTCCCGATGATAACGTGTATAACTATGAGAACATGCACGAAGTGGCTAATAACGATAATATTGATATCATTTATGTAGTGACGCCGCCGGGCCTTCATGCAAAATATGCTATAATTGGGGCCGAAGCCGGCAAGCATGTGTGGTGTGAAAAACCGATGGCTATGAACGTTGAAGAATGTCAGTCGATCATTGATGCGACTGATAAAAATGATGTTTCACTGTCGATCGGCTATCGACTGCAACACGAACCCAATAATCGTACGATTATACGATATGGAAAAAAGGAAACCTTTGGTGCTGTTGAGGAAGTTAAATCCGGCGCGGGGTACAATGCCCAGCATTCGCCCGAGAGCTGGCGTCGGGATGCCGAACTCGGCGGCGGGGCGTTGTATGATATGGGCGTTTATCCCATTAATGCTTCGCGCTACTCTACAAATATGGAACCTGTTGCAGTCCGAGGAAAACAGTGGTCGGAACGTAATATCTATGATGAGGTGGATGAGTTTACTGAGTTTGAGCTCGAGTTTCCCGATGGCGTTATGGCCTTTGGTGAAACCAGCTTTGGCAAATCAACAAATTACCTGAATGTGGATTGTACGGATGGATGGTATAAACTGCAGCCGTTCCAAACGTACAGCGGCGTGAAGGGCGAAACCAACGATGGTACTAAGTTATCACCCGATCCCAATCATCAGCAGGCGCGACAGATGGACAATGAAGCGCTAGCTATTAAAGAAGGGCGCGATCCTGTCGTCCCCGGCGAAGAAGGCTTAAAAGATATTCGAATTGTTCAGGTCATCATGGAATCATCCCAGAAAAACCAAGCCCAAATTAGGCTTTAAAAATAAGGTAGAGTAATTTTTGAGAACAGCTTCCGGTTTCTCTTAGCTTTTTTGACATAAATAGTTATCCAAAGCTGATGATCCAATACAAATATAACAGCGCAAAGCCGGTCAAAAATACCAATCCACTCCAGCTAAGCCATTTAAGCCAGGGTTTTGGTTTGCAATCTTCTGGCATGTGATCGGCAGTTACCAGCTTATAATTGAGGTACGCTAAAACCGGCGCAGTTAAAAAGGATAAGGTGGTTGCCAGATCAACCATCAGGGTAAACGAATCGCCAAGAAAGTAAAGTACGCCAAGCGAAAGCAGGGAAATGACAACAATAAGAATGCGATAAACGCGAAGATTGTCTTTCTCCTGCATGATGTCTGGCATGAGGACTTCCAGCATGCGACGGCTGACGCGTGGGTAGGCGTCGGTGACGGTGAGCGTAGTGCTGAACATGGTGGTGAAAGCACAGATGATGATTACCGGATAGAGCCAATCACCGAGACTCTCGGTGTATAATCCCAGCAGTTGGTTGGCAAAGATTGCGCCACTGCCGGCATACTCTTCACCGCTTCCGTACATGACGAGTGCACCGAGTAGGAGAAATCCTAACGCCAGCAGCGCTGCCCCGATATACCCGATATTAAAATCCAGCAGTGACTCTTTAAGCTTGGGACGATACTGGGTTTGCTTTTCCCGTTCTAAGGTCCACAGCGAATGCCAGGCTGCTGCATCTATTGGGATCGGCATCCACCCCATTAAAGCAATTAAAAAGGAGACACCGGCCACATTCCAGATACTTGGATAGTAGCTGGCAACCTCGTGCTGTCCGCCCTGGAAGAGAGCAGCGCCCAATGCTACGATTGTTGATACTGCAAGTACGACCATGATTAATTTTATGGCACCGTCGAGCGCAGAATATTGCCCTGAAGTAAGCAAAACAATACAGATGGCCAGCAGTATGGCACTCCACGATAAAGGGGTAAGGGCAATGCCGGTAAGTTCGGCAGCCAGGCTGGCACTTACGATGGTTACGGCGGCTTGAACGGCAAACATCGTTCCCAGGGTGAAAATCACAAAAATGCCAATGGCCCATTTGCCAAGACGATTATATCCATCAATCATACTTTCGCCGGTGGCAATGGCATAACGCGGACCATATTCCAAAAAAGGATACTTAAAGAAATTAGCCAGAACTAAAGCCCAAACTAAGGCAAAGCCGTAAGTAGCACCAGCACGGGTGGATTGTACAAGATGTGAAACTCCGATAGCTGCCGCAGCCATCAACAGCCCGGGGCCTAAACTCTGCTTTATTCCTTGCCAGCGATCTGTATCTTGGTTTTTATACTCTCCCTTATTGCTCACAGCAGGTTGTGATGCTTCAGCCATAACAGAAATCTGTGGTTAGAAAACTTTTCAAATTGAAAAGAACAATAAGAAAATTGGAAATGAAACAAAAAGAGATGGTTTATTCCACTGTGAATCAGATAAGGGGAGGAGTTACTTTATGGTACTTGGGACAAATTGCTCGGGTCCGTCCATAACTACTCCGATGGGATTGAGGTAATGATGAATGTGAATGGTATCCTGATGATATTCCAGCACGTCTTTTAGCTGACGGTACACTTGGGGAGCCTCGTCAAGTCCGCCGCCGCGTAGCTCCACTCCTATTTTTTGCAGGCGGTCATAAATCATGTCGGGTTTTATGGCAGATTTTGATAGATCACGTCCCCGGTAGTCACCTTTCGCCTGCGTACGTGACATCACTCGTCCCGCACCGTGTATGGTCGAGTAAAGGGCTTTTTTACTTTTTTTTGATTCAATTCCTTCGAGGATAACCGATATATCACCCATACTACCGCCGACAAACCCACGCTGGCCGGGGAATGCAGGAGTAGCACCTTTGCGAACAACAATCAATTCCTGACCATCGTGTTCTTCTTTCCATGCAAAATTGTGATTGTTGTGAACTTCATCCAAGGTGGTAGCATCAAATGCCTTGGCCAGTGTATGGCAGACCCATTCACGGCCGGCATATGCGTAGCGCCCGGCAAGATTCATAGCCCCGAAATAGTCTTGCCCCAGCGGCGTGTCGAGATCAAGGAGCACTTCTTTTTGTTCAAAATTATCATTCCATTCTTTCCCTTGTGAGAGGTTCATAAATCCCTGCGCCGTTTTATAGCCAAAGCCTCGACTGCCGAAATGCACTCCGATCCAGATATGATCATCTTCGTCGTGAAACAGATCTAGGTAATGATTGCCTGAACCAACGGTCCCCAGTTGCTCACGAGCCGTTTGTTTTAGTGATGAGGCTATCCTTTTGTCTGGAAAAGCATCCCACTCCGGCGCATCAAAGATGGGATGGGCGGTTGGTGAATCAGAATTTTGTTTGCCCAGTCCGAATTGGATGCGCTCTTCGATGATATCTAACGCAGCAGAAATATCAAAGGTGGAGAGCGTTTTATCCAGTTTGACAGCCATGTTGCCACATCCAATATCGAACCCCACACCTACAGGAGAGACTTTATTCTGGTATGCCATAACTCCGCCAATAGGCATGATATATCCGAGGTGCGCGTCTGCCATAAGGGCACCCCGTTCGGCACGCATCAGCACGTCATGAAATTGTCCAAGCGTATTTTTATCGGGTTGACCAAAGACAGATTTTTCTTTGTTTAATTGAGAAACCATTGCAATATCTACAGCTTTATTTGTTATACTACTATTAGCTTAAAAAACAGAAACAAGTTTTAAAACAATTGGTTCGTTTTGAATCTTCAAATACTAAAAACTGTTTTTAGAATAACAAGCTGGGAGTTAATTAAATATTATTGGAGGTATCTATGATTACGCGTGAAGACATCCTCGAACTTGCTAAAAAAGAAAATAACCATTGTGTATCTATTTATTTACCCACTCACAAAACAGGTAAAGAGGTGCAGCAAGATCCTATCCGGTTAAAGAATTTGCTCACACAGGCTGCAGAGCAATTAAAAGAGAGAGAGGTTAAGCAAAGAGAAATTGATAAGTTGCTGGATGAGGCAAGAAAGTTATTGGATAAACCTCAGTTTTGGCTGCATAACGATAAGGGATTGGCGTTATTTATAAGTGAGGATGAGTTTGAATATTACCGCATTCCACATGAATTTAAAGAACGAGTGATGGTGGATGATCACTTCCTGATTACCCCGTTGGTACCTATGATTTCCCTGGAAGGAACGTTCTGTATTTTGGCACTCAGTCAGAAAAAAATGCGACTTCTCAAATGTACACGGGCAGATGTTGAAGAGATTGAGCTCGAAGAAGCCCCCAATAGCTTGGAAGAGTTTTTGAAGTATGATGTTTATGAAAACAATCTCCAACACCATGCCGGTCAAGGCGCTAATGCCCAGGCAATTTTTCATGGTCAAGGTGGATCGCGCGATACCAATACCGAGGAGGTTATAAATTATTTGAAGACGGTTGAAAATGAAGTGACTTCTATCCTGCGTAAGCGAAATGATCCTCTGATTTTGGCCGGGGTGAATGAAGCTGTGGCCGAATACCGGAAAGTAAATAGCTATAGCAGGCTTATGGATGAAGCCATATTGGAGAACCCGGATCCTAAGAAAAATACGGAAATAAAAGATGAGGGTTGGGACATTATAAGATCGTACTTCTTAAAAGATATGTATGAAGATATGGAACGGTTCGGCGATCTTTCTGGGTCTGAGAAACAGTCCGATAATTTATCTCAAATTGTAGAAGCGGCCTACTATGGTAAAATCGAATCACTATTTGTACCTATAGGAGAACACAGTTGGGGTTGGTTCGATATGGAACGCGATACTGTGCACCACAGCACGGGTCCCAAAAACGGAGAACATGATTTGATAAATATGGCTGCCATCAAAACACTCACCCAAAGCGGCAATGTATATGCGCTTGATAAAGAAGATATGCCCAATGGGTCTTCAATTGCGGCTATATTTCGGTATGCATAACAAACTTATTCAGATCGGGCAGTAGTGTAAACTAAACTCTGTCCGGTTAATAACATCTTTTAAGGCATCGGCTTAATGGTCGATGCCTTTTATTTTTTAAAACATTTTTCATTTATAACCTTTACACTTAGGCACAAACCGCTTCTTTTAATTTAAAAACAATCCGTTTATGAAATTACGCATAGTTGTTATTTCACTATTGGCCTTGCTTATAGGTACCGGTGTGCAGGCACAGAATCCCGCCGATGCCGAGGCTTCTATGGAGTACTATTTGCCGCAGGATGTTGAGTACGACGCATCTATCCCTACGCCCCAAGAAGTTTTGGGAATGGTTCCGGGAGAATGGCATGTTCGTCACGATCAGCTGCTGCAATATATGCATGCCGTGGCTGAAGCATCCGACCGGGTAACACTTCACAAGTTTGGAGAATCGTACGAAGATCGAGACTTGGTTTATTTGACTATCACCTCTCCTTCCAATCAACAAAATATTGATCAGATTAGAGAAGAGCATGTAGCGCTTACGGATCCGGCTAAGTCTGATGAAATAAACACGTCAGATATGCCCATTGTGTTGTATATGGGATACAGTATCCACGGTGATGAATCGAGTGGTTCCAATGCCTCAATGCTGGTGGCGTATTATATGGCTGCAGCCCAAGGAAAGGAAATCGAAGACAAGTTGCAGAATAGCGTAATTTTACTGGATCCAAGCTTAAACCCTGATGGATTAAATCGTTTTGCGAGCTGGGCCAATACGCATAAAAGTAAAAACCTGGTGGATGACCGCAATAGCATGGAGCTTAACCAGCGTTGGCCGAGCGCGCGCACTAATCACTACTGGTTTGATTTAAACCGCGATTGGATGTTGGTACAGCATCCCGAAAGCCAGGGACGGATTGATAATTTTCACAAGTGGAAGCCCAATATTTTGACGGATCATCACGAGATGGGTACAAACTCCACCTTCTTTTTCCAGCCGGGCATACAGTCGCGTACCCATCCTATTACACCCAAAAAAAACCAAAACTTGACGAAGGCAATTGCCGATTATCATGCTGAGATTCTGGATGAAAACCAGCGGCTCTATTATTCACAGGAGAGTTTTGATGATTTCTATTATGGCAAAGGATCAACCTATCCCGATGTAAATGGAAGTATCGGAATTTTGTTTGAACAGGCCAGCTCACGCGGACATGCCCAGGAAAGCGAGCACGGGGTATTGAAGTTTCCCTTTACGATAAAGAATCAGTTTTTGACTTCGCTTTCGACCTGGGAAGCCTCACAGAATTTGCGGCAGGAGATTCTGAATTATCAGCGCAATTTTTATAAACAGGCCAAGCAAGCCGGTGAAGATGCCGATATTGAGGGATATGTATTTGGTACTGACGATGACCAGGCCCGGACCTATCATTTGGCAGAATTGTTGCGGCGTCACAAAGTAGATTTGTATGATTTGAGTAAGGACATCACGGTTGATGGAAAGACATTTCAAAGTGGATCATCGTACATGATTCCATCAGATCAAAACCAGTATCGATTTGTAAAAGCATTGTTTGAGCGCCGTACCACATTTACAGACAGCTTGTTTTATGATGTTTCGACGTGGACAATGCCATACGCTTTTAACCTACCCTTCGCTGAACTGGAAGGTCGTGATTACAGCGATGATCTTCTCGGTAATAAAGTAGATGGATTACCGCAGTTCCCCAGCGGCGAAGTACTGGGCGGCAAAAGTGATTATGCCTATGTGTTTGAATGGGATGAATATTATTCGCCGCGAGCGGTAAATCGTCTACTTGAGGCGGGAGTACGCCTAAAAGTTGCAAGCAAGCCATTTACAGGAGTTACAGCTAATGGCACTCATAAATTTGATTATGGAACGATTTTGGTGCCCTTGGGGCCTCAGCCGGTAGATCAAGACAACATCCATAAGCTTGTTCAACAAGCTGCCGATGAAGATGGACTGACAGTATATTCTGTTGGCACGGGACTAACGCCAAACGGAATTGATTTGGGCAGTGGATCTTTTGAGAGTCTTGAACAGCCAAACGTTGCGTTGCTTTCAGGCGATGGGGCCAGTTCCTATGAAGTGGGTGAAGTCTGGCATCTCCTGGACCAACGGTTTGCCATGCCGCCTACGCTCTTCCCCATGGATCGTGTAGAACGAGCTGACCTAAGTCGATATAATGTAATTGTGATGGTAAATGGTAGTTATGACGGGTTATCTGATCGAGCTATTGAAAAGATTAAACGATGGACTCAAAACGGCGGAACGCTCATAACTACAAAATATGCCAACAGGTGGGCCAAGCAAAATGGGTTGGCAAATATAGAGTATCTCAATGATGAAGAAACCGAAGAAGAGCAGGAGGTAACGCCCAAAGCGTATGCCGATATGAGTAATGCCCGCGGCGCGCAGTATATCGGAGGCACTATTTTTAATACCAAGCTCGATTTAACCCATCCACTGGGTTATGGCTATAATGATGAGGATTTGACAGTTTTCCGCAATAGTACGCTCTTCTTAAAGAAGGCTGATAACCCGTATGCCACTCCAGTTTATTATACCGAAGATCCGTTGGCCAGTGGATACATCTCAGATGAAAACCTGGAAAAATTATCCGGGACGGCAGCGGTTGTCGTGAGTGATGTTGGAAGCGGAAGAGTTATCTCAATGACGGATAATCCCAACTTTAGAGCCTTTTGGTTTGGTACGAACAAACTGTTTATGAATGCTATCTTTTTTGGCCAGACAATTGATGGTAGATCTGGTAATTAATTGATGGCAATAGCATATTAACTTCTTTAGGCATGGAAATAATAGTTATTTCCATGCCTTTTTATTTTCTCAAATATTTTGATCGAACCCTGTTATATTCCAATAACTAAAAAATGAGTTGGGACATATGAGTTTGTTTGAATCAAAATTAGATTTAAAACCTGTTTTTCAGGCGTTATTTGCTATTATTATTGTCGGTGCCATAGGGGCGCTGATCCTTTCGTTAAGTCTTGATAAAATAGTTCAATCCAGCCTGGAAAGTAGCACGTCAGAGGTGCTTAATACGTCGGTTGCTATTGAAGATGTTTCAATATCTCTCTTGAATGGTTCTGGAACCATAAAGGGATTTACGATTGATAATCCGGAAGGCTTTAGCGAGAAACCTGCTGCCAAGCTGGAACTGATAAGTCTTAAGATGAGATTATCTTCTTTCTTTTCGGATACTATAATTGTGGATGAAATCCGAATACAGAAGCCAGAACTTTATTTTGAGAAAAAAGCCAGCGGTAATAATTTTGATGCGCTGACCGAAAATATGGGAGGATCGTCTTCATCAGATACCAATCTTATCGTTGATTATCTGTTTGTAGAAAATGGCAAGGTTACATTAACGGCGGATATTGGTGACAGAAAATCCGTAGTGGCCGAATTTTCCAGCATAGAAATGAAGGGGATTGGGCGCACCGGCAACAATACCATGGAGCAGACGATACAGCAGATACTTAAACCTGTTTTGGAAAAGGCCTTGCAAGAAGCAGCAACTCAGGGTTTAATGGATAAAGCAAAAGAGGCCCTGCAAGATATGCTCGATGGATAATAGGTTTCCCTTCCTCCTTATACAAAATAAAAAAGAGACATCTGTATTCGAGATGTCTCTTTTTTGTAAGTAAGCACTTTTAAAAAGCTTGAATCCTAATCTTTATAGTGCATTAGTCAGTTTATCAGTGTAGTCCAACTTCTCCCAGGGAAACTCATTGCGTCCAAAATGCCCATAGGCAGCTGTTTTAGAGTATATGGGTCGTTTTAGGTTAAAACGACTGATAATGCCCGACGGGGTTAAGTCAAAGGTCTGTTGAATAGCTTGAGCTAATTCGGCATCCTTTACTTTTCCAGTTCCGTAGGTATTCACATTAACCGAAACCGGCTCGGGGATACCAATAGCATAAGCGAGTTGTATGAGACATTCTTCGGCAAGATCAGCGGCAACAACATTCTTGGCAATATGTCGTGATGCATAGGCTGCGCTGCGATCTACCTTAGATGGATCCTTACCGGAGAAAGCCCCACCGCCGTGAGCACCGCGACCGCCATAGGTATCAACAATAATTTTTCGGCCCGTCAAACCGGTATCTCCATGGGGTCCCCCAATCACAAACTTACCGGTAGGATTTACATGGAGAATAGTTTCGGCATCCATTAGTTCTTCGGGAATAACTTCCGGAATAAGATGCTTTTTTAAATCCGTTTTGATTTTAGCTTGGTCAACCCCTTCGTCATGTTGGGTGGAGATTACAATCGTATCCACTCTTTTGGGATTTCCTTCATTATCGTATTCAACCGTAACCTGACTCTTACTGTCGGGAGCAAGATATGGGAGCAGAGCTGTTTCTTTGCGGATATGTGCCAGTTCGCGCAGCAAATCATGAGAATATTGCAGCGTCATAGGCATGTAGGTATCGGTTTCATCCGTAGCATAACCAAACATCATGCCCTGGTCGCCGGCACCCATTTTTTTGTCCTTTCCTTCGTCGACGCCCTGAGCAATATCTGGGCTTTGCTGATGGATGGTTGTCAAAACGCCACAAGATTCCGAATCGAACCGATACGAATTTTTGGTGTAACCGATATTGCGAATGACATCGCGAGTGATCTCTTGTACATCCACATAGGCATCGGTTGTAACTTCGCCGGAAATAACGGCAAGTCCCGTTGTAACCAGTGTCTCGACAGCTACCCGAGAGTTGGGATCTTGTTCGAGCATGGAATCGAGGATGGAATCAGAGATTTGATCAGCAACTTTGTCCGGATGACCTTCTGATACAGATTCGGAAGTGAAAAGGTTTTTCATTGGAAAAAAAGTTCGTGTAAATAGTGATTATTTAGAAGCCTTGAAGCTACAAAAATATGTGTAATTATGCAGAATGATCTACCAATAGAAAAAGCCGCACTCTCGTTATGAGAGCACGGCTTTTCTGGACTATTGGTAAAATAAGCTTACCTAAGTTAATTAGCTGGGAAGCAGTACGCCATCAATGAGGTGTACCACTCCATTGGTACCCTGCAAGTCAACCGTAGTAACGTTATATGTATTACTGGCTTGATCTGTCAATGAGACGCTGCCATCATTGTTAACCGTGATTTCTAAATCTGCACCGTTTACTGTCGTCACCGTGCCAGAAGAAATATCCCCGGAAAGTACTTCGGTAGGAAGTACATGATAGGTTAACACATCTTCGACGTTATACCCCGAGAGATCAGCATTGGCAAAAGCATCATTAGTGGGAGCAAAAACTGTAAACGGTCCGTCTCCTTGGAGCGTGCTGGCCAATCCGGCACTAACAACAGCCTCCTCAAGTGATTGCAGGTTATACCGCTTAGATATGATGCCGACCACATCTTGATAAGCATCAGGCAATAATACCTGATTTATTACATGAATTATACCATTGGAAGCCCCAACATCGGGTATGGTAACAGAGGCATTGTCATTGATCATTACCTCCCCGTTTGCCGCAGTAATAAATAGATTACCACCGGCCAAGGCCTCAGCAGTTTGAGGAGGAGTTAGGTCACCTGAAGCAATATTCCCAGATACAACGTGATATTGAAGTATTTCTGCAAGCTGTTCGTCAGTAAGACTACTGACATCAACACCGGAGAAGGCATCATCAGTTGGTGCGAACACAGTAAACGGACCAGCGGTCTGAAGGTCTTGATCCAAGCCTGTTTGTTGAAGAGCGCTAACAAGTGTAGTAAAATTACCGTTAGCAACAGCTACATCAACAATATTGGGTGCAGGATTAAGAACTCCGTCAATAATATGAACAACACCATTGGTACCTTGAATATCGGCCTCCGTTACTTCGTACATTTGCCCGGAATTGTCGGTAAGTGTTACCGTGCCGTCGGCGGCCTCGATAGTTAACTCGGTTCCGTTAACCGTTTCTACGACCTGTGCTGGCTGAAGGTCTCCGGAGAGTACTTCTGAATCAAGTACATGGTATGTTAAGATATCTTGAATTTCTTGCTCAGACAGCCCGGATAGATCCACTTCGCTGAATGCTGCGTTGGAAGGAGCAAATACCGTATAGCTTGCTTGATCATCCTGCAGCGTGCTGGCCAATCCGGCACCTACTACAGCATCTTCCAGCGACTGCAAATTATATCGCTTAGCGACCAGTCCGACTACATCAAGATATCCATCAGGTAGTAAAACTTGGTCAACAGCATGAATGACCCCATTGGAGGCTTCGATATCGGCATTAACGACGGTTGCGTTGTCGTTAATGGTTACGTTGCCATCAACTGAAGTGATAAAAAGATCCCCACCCGCAAGAGCTTCTGCAGATTGTGGTGGGTTCAGATCGCCAGAGGCAATATTGCCTGAAACGACATGATACTGAAGTATTTCGGCAAGTTGTTCTTCAGTAAGACCACTGAGGTCTACATTAGTAAAAGCATCGTTGGTAGGAGCAAAGACCGTAAATGGTCCTGTTCCTTCAAGGGCAGATACCAATCCAGCGTCACTTAAAGCGGAAACAAGAGTGCTGAAGTTGTCATTGGATTGAGCAACTTCCACGATGTTACCGGTTTCATTAGGTGGATTGGTTGGGCCATCATCATCGTTGCCGCAGGCCTGTAGCGTAAAAACTAATAGAACGGCAATAAAACTATTGAACAAAAATGTTCTAAGTTTTAATAAAGGATTGTGAGTTGTTGTTTTCATTGTGATATGTGATTAATTAAGGATTGTGATATTCTTTAATCACATATATGGGCACAATGGTTCCCTAAAATATTAAATATATGTATTTAAATAATTTAATGTTTTAAATGAACGGAAGAGATATGAGTAATGTTAGTAATCAATTTTTCTATATACCTAATTAAATAAATCCCCATCTTTTTTGTCAGGGTTTACCCCTAAATACTCAAAGGCTTGGCGGGTGGCTATTCTTCCCTTTGGTGTTCGCTGGAGGAAGCCTTCCTTAATTAAGTATGGTTCGTAAACTTCTTCGATAGTCCCTTTATCTTCACCAACGGCAACGCCTAATGTCCCTAACCCTACCGGGCCGCCCTCATAATTTTCGATAATAGCTTTTAAAATACGGATGTCCATTTCATCCAAGCCATTCTGGTCGACATCAAGGGCATTTAGAGCAGTATCAGCAATTTCATCATTGATGGTATCCATATCTTTTACCTGGGCAAAATCGCGAGTACGTCGCAATAATTTATTAACAATTCTTGGAGTACCGCGACTACGACGAGCAATTTCATGTGCCCCGGTATCGGTAATGCCCATCCCTAAAATACTGGCGGTGCGAAGGGCAATGCGCTGCAATAGTTCAACATCGTAATAGTCTAACCGCATATCGATACCAAAGCGAGCACGTAATGGTGCGGTAAGGAGTCCCTTTCGGGTAGTTGCTCCCACCAACGTAAAGCGGTTAAGTTCAATTTGGATACTGCGGGCATTGGGGCCCGAATCGATGACAATATCCAGCTGGTAATCTTCCATAGCTGAATATAAGTACTCTTCCACAACCGGATTCAGTCGGTGGATTTCATCAATAAAAAGGACATCGCCCTCATCAAGATTGGTAAGCATGCCGGCCAGGTCACCAGGCTTTTCGAGAACAGGACCGGTGGTGGGTTTAATTTGAACCCCCATTTCATTTGCAATAATGTGAGCCAGCGTCGTTTTTCCCAAGCCGGGAGGGCCCGAAAGAATAACGTGATCTAAGGCCTCGTTACGTTTTTGTGCTGCTTCAATAAAAACCGAAAGATTTTGAATAACCTTCTTTTGTCCAATAAACTCGCTAATATGGGTTGGACGTAACGAGCGTTCAAACTCTTGGTCATTATCAGAAGCGTCTAACAGTGGATTTTGCAAAATAAGTATGGAATGAGTTAACCGACTTTATGGCAAGTAAATTAACTCATTATTTGCAAAGTTTCGAAAGCTTATTCTCCTTCTTTCATCTATTCTTCGAGGTTATCAAAATCAATATTCCCTAATTTGTAATCCAGTTTTTTAAGCAGTCTGAAAGAAGGCTTACGATAAATACCATCCATCGAATATACCTTATGGATAGCGTCCCGCGCTTTTTCCAACTGTTCAATATTGATGTAGGCATTGCCCATATACCAATAAGCTTTCTCTTCTAAAACATCTCTTTTTGTTTCTCTTTGTATAACGGCCTGAAATGATTCGATTGACTCACCGAAACTTCCGCTATTATACTGTATGATTCCTTTATTTAGATAAGCGTTCGTAGCAGTAGGCTTGTCACCGTGCTGGTCAATTATTTTATCGTAGGTAGCTATCGCCTTTGAAATATCTCCGGAAAGAGCGGCTTCGAAGCCTCGGTTAAGAAGTGAGTCGGCCGGTATTATTTCGCTTTTTTGATTACGAAATACTTCAGCTGAAGAAAGGTTATCTGCCAGATTAAATTGGCTCGGCACCTCATCTTGCAATGATGTATTTGTATCAAATTGAAAGAAGTTTATCGAAACAACCAATAGAGCTACTGCAGCAGCGGCTGCCATCCATTTCCAGGAACGCTGAATGGAATAAATTATGCTACTTTCTTCGGCGGAAGAGGTATTATCTTTGGAAGAACGTTTTTCAAGAATAGCTTTGACGCCCAACTCCGTTTTCAAAAGCTCAATATAGTTGGGACGCTGAAGGAGTTCCTCCCAAAGCTGCTGGGATTCCTCCTCGGACAGCTTGCCATTAATATAGGCATCAATTTTTTGTTCCAACTCTATGTCTCTTGACATTTTGTTCATGTTCAAAGTGTGGTTTACGTGCTTAAAATGGTATTAACCTACTTGCTTTCTCAAGGTCTGTAAGTAAGACCTTTGAGAAAGCCAATCCTTACATTATAATTTGCTCTTTTTTTGGTAGCATTCGTTAAGTTTTTGAATAAGCCGATGTTTTCGAGTCCAAACGTTATTAACGCTGATATCAAAGTGTTGTGCCACTTTTTTGGCATGAGAATCAGGGTGGTCAAACCAGTACTGCATAAACTTCTGATACTTTTCTTTAAGTTGATTGAGGCACCACTCGAGCAAGCGTTCTTGTTCTTCATCCAACAACGACTGTAGTTGGGTTGGAGCTTGTTGATGATCATCAGGAATTTCATCAGTTGCTTCGGGACGTTTCTTATTCTGCATTTTGAGATAATTGTTTCTACAGACTGACAAAATATACGATACCACCTGATCAGGGTTGTTCAGTCTATCTTTCTTGATCACCTCAAGCGAGGTAAGCAAAGAATCTTGTGCACAATCCTCTGCATCGGCCTGGCTTGCATTCATGTGAATACGTAGAAATGCTATTAACCTTGGCCTGAGCGCCTCGATGATTTTGTTTGCCTCTTGATTGTTATTCTCTTGTACGGCTGATACTAAATTTGCGTAATCCATAACCAATAATTCAAAAAGCCAATGTTGATGTAAAAACTATAAAAAGTTAGGCAATAAACAACAGTTACATTAACTTTGAGTAGAAAAGCTATAAATAATTCCTTTTTATCCCATTAGAAAGATATATCAGGGAAGCCCAAATCTGAACGGTGGTTAATGTATCGAGTTCAATTAAAAAATTTTGAAGGTCCTCTTGACCTGCTTCTATTTTTTATAAAACGTGATGAGCTTGATATCTACGATATTCCCATCTCCTACATTACCAACCAGTTTTTGGAATATATCAGTTTGATGGAGGAACTGGATTTAGATGTTGCCAGCGAATTTATCCTGATGGCCAGCATGCTGATGTCGATAAAGGCCAAAATGATGCTTCCGCAAGAGGAGTCTGATGAGGCGCTTGATGAGCAGGATCCCCGGTATGAATTGGTGCAACGGCTGCTCGAATATAAGCGTTATAAAGAGATGGCAGGAAAGATGGAGAATGTGGCTGAAGAGGCCCAAAAGTCCTACTTTCGGGGAAATCCCGAGGCCGATCAGGTAGACAAACAGGCCAGCGGTGAAGCCCTGCAGGATGTAACCATGTTTGATTTGATGGCAGCCTTCAAGAAGGTATTAGCTGATATCAAAAAGCAGGAAAGCATACATCATGTAGAAAAGATAGAATATACCATTGAAGAGCAGAGCGAGTATGTGTTGGATTGCCTGCAACAAAATGGACGTACTTCTTTTAAAACGATGTGCCGAGAGCTTAAAAACATGACAAAAATAGTGGTCACTTTTTTAGCCGTTTTAGAAATGCTTAAGGAGCGACAGATCAACTTGTATGTAGAAAATGATGATCCAACGGCGTTTTACCTTGATTTAAAGCCCGTGGATGAAATTATCGGCACTCCCGAAACCAATCAATAAAAAAAGCAGTGTTTTTATGAAGATGTACTTGAAATCTGTAACAATTGGATTGTTGATATTTATTGTCGGTTGTGCAGGGTCTGGTCCGTCCAGCCTGGAACAATCTACGGCATCGCTTTCTGATACAGAGCAGTTATTGGGTTTTCAAACTGAGATATCCGAGGATTATTTGAAGCCGCATCTAACGGCTTTTGCTCATGATTCTATGAAGGGACGTGAAACAGGCACGATATCCGAGAAAATAGCTGCTCGGTATCTGGCCGATGAGTATAAACAGCTGGGATTAAAACCGGTTGGAGATAATGGCAGTTACTTCCAGAATTTTAAGCTTCATGCGTCCAAAAGTGATAGCATTGTTTTTGAGCTTTTTGAAAAAAGTGAGAATAAAAGAGAACGAATTAATCGTTCGGTAGCCCGTTCCAATCAAACGGCAAATTTTGCACGATTATTTGGTGGTCAGGATAGCCTAAAAGGGCAAATTATTTTTGCGGGATTTGGTGTTAACGATCAGGAACGTGGAGTGGCCCATCTGGATAGTATTAATCTAAAAGATAAGTGGGTGATGGTATTTCGAGATATTCCAAATCTTGCAGATGGGGATACACTTATCGATCCCAAAATCGATGCCCGGACACGATTTCAAATGGTTATGCGTCAGGACGCAGCGGGTATTTTGGTTGTTCCGGCAAGTGCGCCCCAAGAGTTTGATGCGATTGCAAAAAAAATGCAGGACAGCTTTGGAGAAACCGGTCGCATGAGTTTGGCCTATCGGAATAATAATGGAGGTTCTTCGAGTGGATTTAGTGGTGGATATAATGTTGTGAAACCGGAATTGGCTGCACAGTTATTGGGATTGAAGTCTGTGAAAGAGCTGACTGATTATCGCCAAAAGCTGGTCAGTACTATTACCGAGTTTCAGCCCAAGCAGTTGAACTATGACTTAACGCAGATCCCCTATTCATCCCAAGAAACACTGAACTCCAGAAATGTTTTAGCTTTTCTTGAGGGCAGTGATCCGGAACTAAAAGATGAAGTCGTTGTGCTGACTTCGCACTACGACCACGTGGGAATTGGCGAACCGGATTCTACCGGTGACCGTATTTATAATGGTGCAGATGATGACGGTAGTGGAACCATTGGCCTTTTGAATATTGCCAAAGCCTTCTCAAGGGCTAAAGACGATGGAATAAAACCCAAGCGAAGTATCCTTTTTTTAAATGTTTCCGGTGAGGAAAAAGGATTGCTTGGATCGCGATACTACTCTGACCATCCGGCATTCCCAATGGATAAAACGGTCGCCAATCTAAATACCGACATGATTGGCCGCATCGATTCTACGCACAAAAGCAAAGACGTTGAAAAGTATGCCTATATTATTGGTGCGGAACTCATTTCTTCGGATCTGGATAGCCTGATTAAGGCGGCTAATGAAAGGTCCGGTGAAATAGAGCTTAACAAAAGGTATAACGACCTGAATGACCCCCAACAGTTTTATCGTCGCAGTGACCACTGGCATTTTGGCCGAAAACAGGTGCCCTTTGCCTTTTTCTTTACGGGCGTTCATGAGGATTATCACCGTCCTTCGGATGAAGTACATAAAATCCGCTTTGAAAAAATGGCAAGTATTCTACGGACGATGTATGCAACAACTGTAATGATTGCTAATGCTGATAACCCTCCTGCCGTTGATAATCAGCAGTTTATTGAGATTACGAAAAGTGATAATTAGGCAGCAACAGGCATATACAATCTGTACTTTAAGCGTTTGGGCATTCTTAATGTACCTCTATCGCCCCACCACAATAAAAGGAGACCAATATACGGGATGATTGAATAGGGGGTGTTTAATCATCTTGAGTTTGGCTTCGCGCATCGCCTTGGCTTTGGATCCAAAGGGAATGGACTGTTCCCAACCAACCCATTGCAGGGCACTATCGATCCAGCCCTTGGTAGTGTCTTGTTGAAGAAGGGATTTGTAAAACTCGTTCATGAATGAGGCCGTTGACCGATCGTATACATTCCAAAGACTTACTACAACCGTTGAGCTGCCGGCATAGAAAAAAGAGCGCTGCATGCCCAGCATCCCCTCACCATTAACCATTTTGCCAAGTCCCGTATTACAGGCACTAAGGACCACCATATCTGAATTGATATTCATCCCAAAAATTTCGGAGCTGCGAAGCATGCCATCCTCGGTAGCGGAAGCCGAAATCTCGCTGTTGGTAGAAAGTGCTAATCCGCTGCGATTAGGTTGATTTTCGTCAATGATTCCATGTGTTGCCAGATGAACATATTGGTAATTGTTTTGCTGTAGTAAATGTTTAAGTGTTCCCTCAGATACCTGTTCATCTTTTAGAATAGAAGCATTTTGAAAATGTGTGGCAATGGAATCAACCTCAATAAGTGTGGACGGGAGATTGCTCAGATTGCCCCGTTGTAAATTGTGTTCATTATTACGGACAAAATCAGATCCCGCAACGGCCAGTAAATCTTTTCGGGATAATGATTCGGGTTCTTTCAAGAGCGTAAGACTGGTAAGAGAAGGCACGTACTTGATATTGTAGTTTTCTATCAAGTACTGATCGCCCTGTGAGATGGCCTCAAACGGGAGGTAGGCAAGTGCACCATCGGGGACGATAGTTAGATTTGAATAGTCTTCTAGATCATTCTCAAAAGGTTGTAAGAGAAAATTATATAAAGCCGTAGATTGCGACCGCAATCGTGTACGCGAAGCGCTTGAAAGAATAGCATCCTTAAAATCAGTCACCATGGTCGTCAGCTCTGTAGCAAGCTCATCAGTATTACCCGACAATGATATCGTTTCAACACGCACATTATCACTGCTGATCATAAAAGCCAACAGCTCGTTACCGGCCAGTGCGTATTCGAGGATGGCGGTTTGCTCGTCAACGCTGTTTTGGGCCTGTTGAAGACTGATCGGTTCGGGAGATTGCAGTGATTTTAGCCGAGGATGGTTACTATGCAATTCATTTTCATAGGAGGCATAGTCAAGTTCGGCATCCCGTATTTTTTTTCGCAGTTCTTTTTGTTTTTGAGCATTTACGGTACTTTCTAGCTGACTGTAAAGCTGATCAATCTGGTTTCGTTTCTGATTGCGTTCGAGACGGACTTTTTCGGGCAGTTGTTCTTCAATATTTTGCGAGGCTGATGCTAGCTCATCACTGAGTGCCCGGGCCTTTGCCTGTTCAACCAATTTGTATGCTCGGGCAACATCCGAGGTATAGGTTAACACCCACGATGCTACCTTGGTGTAAAAGTCGGAATGCTTGCCAAAATAGCCCGACTTGAGAGCTGAAAGAGCTCCAGCGTTGGAGCGATGTTGCTCAATAATATCAATAGCCTTTTGTCCATAGAAAATGGCGCTGTCGGAGCCAATTTCGTGATACTGCTGGGCCAAGTCTTTAAGGGGCGTAAGCTGACGACGAGGTGACAAATACTGGCTGTGATTATAGGCTGTTTTGAAATGTATGAGAGCTTCCTTGTCATGATTTTGCGCACGGTTAATTCGTCCAAAATAGGTAGAAGCCTTCTGTAACATATCGTAACTGTCAGTAGAATCGCCCATGGCTTTAAGTCGGTTGGCATAGGTGGTAGCTTGCTCAAAATCTTCTTGATCAATCGTTAACCGGAGCATAGAGTTTAGCGATGAAGCAATATCTCGATTATTTCCGTTCTGCTCCCGAATTTTAAGTGCCCTGCGATAGTATTGTATAGCTTCTTTTGTTTTGTCTTGGTTAAAATAGAGTTGCCCAATATTATTTACTGTGGTAGCGATAGAACGGGGCCCCGAATATTCTTCACCGATAGTTAAACTTTGTTGGTAATAATCAATGGCCGTGCCATATTCGTTTAGTCTTTTATAGAGAAGGCCCAGATTGTTAAGGATAGAAGACGTGAGGTTGGGCGTGGAGGCTTGCTGGCTGTAATCCAAACTTTTTTTGTAAGCTACCAAAGCCTGATCGTGGTTACCCAAATTACTTTGCATAATTCCAATCTGATTATATCCATAGGCTAATAAATAAACACTGCCAATTTTTTCACGAAGTTTTAAACTCCTGTTGGCATATTCCAGAGCACGATCGTAAAGGGATAAATCATAATATATTGAGCCAATGTTAGATAGCGCTGTTGCTCTATAACGATCATTGGCATAATAGTTAAGGGCTTCTTCGTAATATTCCAGGGATTTGGAGATGTTGCCTTTGCGGTTGTTGAGGCTACCTAAGTTATTATAGACCGTGCCAATGAGTAGACTGTCGCCCGACTCTTGGGCTAATGGCAAAGCCTTATTGTAATATTTTTCGGCTTGTTCTGTTTTCCCGATCCTGTTGGACGACCATCCCATACTAGTATATAAATCACCACGGTTGTAGGTGTCATTGGCCGGATGATCTACATTTAGCAGCTTCTTGTAGAGTTCCATTGCCTGGTCATTCTTGGAGCGATATACCATGGCGCTGCCGTATTCTTTGCCAGCCTTTAGCCAAGAGGCCGTATCCTGGAACTGCCGGTATAAATTGTAGGATTCCCGGTAGTAGAATTCCGATTCCGCCATTTTCCCTTCTTGATCGTATTCCCTGCCCTGTTGATATAGGGAGTCGGCCAGCTGTATGCTTTGTCCCCACGCCGATAAAGGAACAAGCAAAAATAACCCTACGTAGATCACCAACCGATGCATATAAGAAGTATTATCCCAACTTTTTGTTAGATACCCTAAACCGCTTGAATATATACACAGAATCTGGCAAAAGGTAAAAAGTTTGCCGTTGTATCTTAATTATAAAATATTATGGAGCTTCTTCATTAGGGAGGGGCGTTCACAATTAACCAAAAATAAATCAGGAGATCATTATGTTTGATTCAAAACTGAACCAATTTTCGTTGACCATGCCCGACCCGGATACGTCTGGTGGTGGAACTGAAGATGACGATGATACCGGTAGTGTTACGTAAGTAAACGCTGCAATTATTTTTCAGCCATGTCTTTTATTTAGACATGGCTTTTTTATTGGCCTATATAAACAAAGGGTGCCTAATATTTGGGATGTGCATATTCAGCTCCGTCGATCATGATTTGTTTAGCTTTTTGTAATGCTATCGGCATCATAGCGCCTTCTTTACGCTGAGTATAAAAGGTACGCATCAAATGGGCCGTTGATCGGTCGTTTACCCTCCAAAGAGAGACCAGCAAGTTTTGGGCTCCTGCATATTGGAAGGCGCGACTGAGACCAATGATACCTTCTCCTTTCTTAAGCTTACCCATGCCTGTATTGCAGGCACTGAGTGTAACAAGATCAGCTTGCAGCTGCAGATTATAAATCTCCGATGCGTATAACGTACCATCTTCCTGATCGCCCTGGTCGGCTTCGTTTAAACTGATTTGAAAGAGCGCGTTGCGTTGGTCTTTTATGTTGGACCGATCTTTAAAAAATCAGCTGCCTGTTGATAAAAATAGGTTGAGGAATCGTATCGAGCAGCATGTTACAGCGAATCCCCCTTTTGCAAGAACCTTTCCCCATCAGAAACCTCATCTATGCGATCTTGTCCCCATCCCAACAATGGAGTAAGCAATAGAAAAACAGATAATAAAATACTGCGATACGTGATCTTCACCGTTTTTATAACAGCTATTATAAGAGGATGGGCTATGGAATGCCCTTTTGAACAATGGTATCACTAATAGCTAAAAACATAAAAGGCAAAAAAAATGGGATGGGAATACGATATCTGTTTTGCTAAAAAACAGGTATTATTCTTTAAACATAGAATTTACAAAAAGCTCTCGATCAAATACCTGTAGGTCTTCGATCTCTTCCCCAACGCCGATATACTTAACGGGAACATCCAATTCGTTTGAGATACCAATAACGATTCCCCCTTTTGCCGTGCCGTCCAGCTTGGTGAGTACGAGTCCGGTTATATTCACAAAATCGGTAAAGGCTTTGGCTTGCTGCATGGCATTTTGTCCGGTAGATGCATCAAGTACCAGCAACACCTCGTGTGGAGCTCCCTCCACTACTTTACCCATAACTCGTTTTATTTTTGCCAGCTCATTCATCAGCGACTTTTTGTTGTGCAGCCGCCCAGCGGTATCCACTAAAGCAATATCGGCATCTTTTGCCTTGGCAGATTCAACCGTATCGTATGCCACGGCAGCGGGGTCGGCATTTTGTCCCTGTTGAATAATGGGGACACCGGCACGTTCGCTCCATATTTTCAGTTGATCGACAGCTGCAGCCCGAAAGGTATCCGCAGCACCCAGCATCACTTTTTTGCCAGCTTTTTTATAAAGATGGGCTAACTTGCCGATGGAGGTCGTTTTTCCCACTCCGTTTACACCAACAACCATTACAATATGAGGTTTTTGAGGAAATTCGGCATCGAATTCAGCGGGTTTGTCGGGCGCATGATCTTTAAGCAGAGCAATGATTTCCTCGCGCAGAATCCGCTGCAGTTCATCGCTGTTCAGGTATTTATCTTCGGCAACGCGCTTTTCGATACGATCAATAATTTCGAGCGTGGTTGAAACGCCGACATCAGAAGTAATTAAAATCTCTTCCAGCTCGTCGAGCACAGCAGCATCGACTGTATCTTTACCGGCAATAGCCTTGCCGATCTTTTTCATGATGCCGGAGCGGCTTTTTTCAACACCCTTTTCAACTTTCTCCTTTTTTTTAAGACCAATTTTTTCTAAAAAACCCATGGTATACGTCGTATTTAAACATTCATGTTATCCTAAACTTATTTCAGGACCTTTTGCTATGCAGGTAAAACAGTAGTTCTCAGTTAAACTCCACGCCTTTGCGAATGAGGTTGAACCGATGAAGATAATCAAAGAAGGAGTAAAACATAAGGGCCAGTGAGGCGCCCATCAGCATAAATTGCACTTCTATTTCCTGTGGAAAAAAGAAAGCAGCGATCCAGTATAATCCCAATACATTAATGCTGATTTTGCCCGACATTACGGCCATGGCCACTTTGCCGCGCATGTGCTGAATGAAAGCGGATCCGATCACGATAATGGCATCTCGGCCGATTTCAAGCAGGAAAAACCAGAGGGGAATCATGTCGATATAGGTAGCGTAGAGAAACAGTAAAAAAGCACAAAATTTGTCGGCAACGGGATCAAGGATTTTACCCCACTCTGAAACTTGGTTTGTGATTCGGGCTACAAATCCATCCAAATAATCTGATACAATGCCGTATATTACAAGGGCCGTGATGAGCCAGGTAATTTGTTGTCCATTGGTGTAATGCAGGTAAACAATAGGAAGGGCAACTAAAATACGCGACAGCGAAATGAGGTTCGACCATGTAAACAGGTCCTGCTTAACGTCTATCTGTTTGTGATCTATGTTAAAGGTTTCTGACAATGGAAACTAAATTCTTTCTTATTATTTGCCTTGTATTCTGTCTCTACTGAACAGCTTAAAAGATACATAAAAAATTTTCTATGTACGATTCTGATAAACTTGTTGAACGCCAACTTACCTCTCAAAAAGTTTTCAGCGGGCGACTGCTTCACGTTTACTTTGATGAGGTTGCCCTACCCGATGGAACAACCTCAACTCGGGAATGGATTAAGCATCCCGGAGCATCTGCGGTAGTGCCTGTTTTTGAAAACGGAGACGTTATGCTGGTAAAGCAGTTTCGGTACCCAATGTCGCAAATATTTTATGAGGTTCCTGCCGGAAAAATTGATCCGAATGAAGAAGCCGGAACCACGGCTCGGCGCGAGCTTAAGGAAGAATCCGGATTAACGTGCCAACAATTTCAATATATTGGACATTATTATCCCGGTATTGGGTATTCGGATGAAATCATCCATCTTTATACCGCATGGAATATTACTTCATTTGAGCAACAGGTGGATGACGATGAGTTCTTAATTAAGGAACGCTTGCCTTTTCAAACGGCCGTTGAGATGGTACACAGCGGGGAAATATCTGATGGAAAAACGATGGTCGCTATCCTGCGGGCCTGGCACTGGTGGCAGCAAGAGGGGTCATTTTCGGTGGATGGTTAAGTGCCCCTGTTACCCATTTGCTTCTTGTTTTTTTACTGATTTCTGATTGCTTTAACCCAATTAATCGATAATCCCTTCATCCACCGCCAGATCGTACAATGATTTATGCAGGTTAGTATCAGTTATATCTCCACGGTTTATAAGTTCTTCTACCTCATCGCCCCGCAGCAACAGAACGCAACCCATTTCATTTAGCACTTCATCAAACTTTCTGGGGTCAGCCATGGAGAGTTTTTCCAAGTCAATGCCATCGGGACTTTTCGTGGTATTGACCAGGCAATAAAAAGTATCTTCGTCATTGTCATCGTCACCAAATCCAAAAATCTCGAGCTTGGTATCGTCTTTTTTAAGCATAAAATATTTCTGATTTAACAATTATTACTTAGAAGTCAAACATACATCTCTTTTTGATGAATACCCATTATCTAAAGTTGATACATTCTATTAACTATACCGATCAAGAAAATCGCGAGCTTTAATAAGCTCGGTCACTTCATCAGTTTCGCGATCAATAATAGCAACCTGAAAGAGACTTATGATAGCTTGTTCTTGAATACACTCAATGGTTTCATCAACAGTTTCACATTCTTCCTGTTCGCTAACTAAATCGTTGATTCCTTTTACGACATAACGGTAGTTTTTGGGTTTCTTCTTGGGTGATTTAGAGTCTCCGGAAGCAGGTTCATTAAAGTATTCTCGCAAAGCCTCTTCAGTTACGTACCACTTAACTCCAAGCTTGCGGGCACGAATTTTACCTTCTCTCAGATAAGCTCGAATCGTCATTTTACTGAGCCCCAGTTGTTCATGCAGATCATCGACGGAATAAAGTGTTAGGTTACCAACTTGCTTGGGCATAAAGCACAATAAAAGTTAAATATTAAGTATTAAATATCTAATCAGTCCGACTGAAACCTAATAACAATTATCTATTAGATAAAGTTTATTTATTATTAGTTATAGATTACTTGTCTATTAGAGGGGCTATGGGAAAAAGACTTGTTCCGTATGGGGTAATTCCGGTATATTATAAATAGTTGATTGAAAAAGAGCTCTGCAAACGCAGGGCTTTAACTATTTTAACGCCTCTTCTCTGTATTAATTCCCCATTTTTCTTTTCCCTCCATTCAGTTTCGATACACTTAATCTATCCTTTTACAAAAGCAGAACTTTTGCGTTGTGGTTATTACATTAATAGCCTTAAGAATTTAGAAATCGACCACCTAAATATGGGATCAGATAAATCAGTTCGATCGTTATTACTTGAGCAACTTGCGGGTAAGAACGCCCATGTTGATTTTTATCAGGCGGTTCAGGGTCTTACCTATAAACAAGCCGGTATTCGGGTTGAGGGTGTTCCCCACACTATTTGGGAGTTTATTGAACATATCCGTATTGCACAGGATGATATTCTGGAGTTCTGCAAGAATCCTGATTATGAAGCGCTTGACTGGCCTGATGACTATTGGCCCGAAGAATCAGAACCTAAAAGCAAAGAACGGTTTGAGGAATCGGTACAAGCTGTGCAGGATGGTATTGAAGAAATGCGCGAGCTCATCCGTGATCCCGAAAACGACTTACAGCAAACTTTTCCACATGGTGATGGACAAACATTATTTAGAGAGGCGATGCTCATCGTTGACCATAATGCGTACCACATAGGTCAAATTGTGTTGATTCGACGGTTGCTTGGTAGTTGGTGATTAATCGTATATCAATTTATGAGAATGATTAAACTAATGATGCTATGAAAGAGATTGTTCGATTTTTGCGCGAAGCGCGGATGGGATACCTGTTTTTTACTTCTCTTATTGTTTTAGGGGTTGTATTTGGTGCATTTGAAATCATTGACCAAACACTTCTTTCTGAAACATCTCAGCAAACGATGCAATGGCTTTACTTTAGTCGCGGTGTGGTAGTTTCACTAACGCTTATGGTATGGGCTGCGTGGACCGTCTATAACTACCGAGAGTATTATGAGGATCAGCTTGAAGCCACTAAAATGCGTTATAGTGATATTATTGAGCATTCGGCTGATGCGATTATTTCTATTGATAATGAGAATTATATTACCTCTTGGAATAGAGGAGCCGAAGAAATGCTCGGTTGGCACCGCGATGATATTATTGGGAAGCCAATAACTGATATTATTCCCAATGAGCTTATTGAGATGCAGGAGCTTGAATGTATTGAATTTGGTATGAAATACAGAGGAAATATCAGTAATTATGAAACTGAGCGACTAACAAAAACAGGCGAAAAAAAGCTGGTAAATTTAACAGAATCGTATATCCGCAGTAAAGACGACGAGATTGTGGGACGCTCACAGATTTTGCGTGATCTTACGGATATCAAAATGAAGGAGGAGCAAATCCAACAGTCCGAGCGATTAGCTACAGTGGGACATATGGCCGCGGGGGTAGCCCATGAGGTAGGGAATCCGCTAACGGCCATTTCTTCGCTTGTTCAGGTTTGCCAGCGTAAAACTGATGACGAGTTTATTCAGACACAGTTGAAAAAAGTGCGCGACCATATTCAGCGTATTAATAAAATTGTACGAGACCTCGTCGACTTTTCGCGTCCCTCGAGCATGCAGGCTGAAAATGTGCAGATCAACGAAATTATCGAGTCAGCTGTAGGGTTACTCCAACACGACGCCCGTTGTCGTGATGTGAAGTTTGAGATGAACTTATCCAATTCCTTACCGCTTGTTTCTTGTGTGCCGGATCAAATTCACCAGGTATTGGTAAACTTACTGCTCAATTCTGTGGATGCGATGGAAGCCGAGGAAAACCCCAAAGTGACGATAGTGACCGAGGAACAAGATGGTATGGCAAAACTTACGGTATCGGATATTGGGAAAGGCATTAAAGAAGAACACAAGTCCCGAATTTTTGAACCGTTTTTTACGACAAAGGAAGTGGGAAGCGGTACCGGTTTGGGGCTTTCGGTTAGTCACGGTATCATCAACAAGATTGGCGGTTCCATTCAGGTGGAATCGGACTACGGGGAAGGAACAACATTTATTATCAAATTACCGACTAAAAATTAACTTATGAGCGGATCGATTTTAATTGCAGATGATGAAGATAGTATCAGGGAATCACTAACCATTGTGTTGGAGGATGAAGGATATAATTGTACAGCGGTAAAAGATGGCAGTGAAGCGATTGATGCTATAGATAGGGCCAGCTACGATATAATTGTTACCGACTTAAAAATGCCAGACACCGATGGCATTGAAGTACTTGAATATGCCTTAAAGCATTCGTCGGATACGTTGACGATTATTATTACGGCTCATGGTACCATTGAAACTGCTATTCAGGCGCTTCGTAAAGGGGCTGCAGATTATATTCTAAAGCCGTTGGAATTTGATGAAGTGCTTATCCGGATAAAAAATTTATTGGACCAAAAGAGCCTGGCGCAGGAAAATAAATATTTGCGAGAACAGATCGACAAGGAATATAACTTCAATCATATCATTGGAGAGAGCTCGGCCATGAAAAACGTGTATAAAATGGTGGAGCGGGTCAGTCAGGCCACAAGCAACGTGCTGGTAACCGGGCAGAGTGGCACGGGTAAGGAATTGGTAGCCCGGGCTATTCACTCTAACAGCGATCGATCCAAGAAACCATTTTTGGCGATTAATTGCGGGGCTATTCCTGAAAACCTGGTAGAGTCGGAGCTATTTGGCCATAAAAAAGGATCTTTTACCGGAGCCAATGCTGATAAGGACGGTGTGTTTGTAGCGGCCCACGGAGGGACGGTGTTTTTGGACGAGATAGCTGAGATACCGCTCAATTTGCAGGTTAATTTGTTGCGTGTGCTACAAGAGCGGGAAGTAAAGCCGGTGGGTTCTAACCAAATGATTTCGTTTGATACACGTATTATTGCGGCAACTAATAAAGATTTAGAGAAAGAAGTCGAAGAAGGTAATTTTAGGGATGATTTGTACTACCGCTTAAACGTGGTTGAAATACCACTTCCACCCTTAGAGCAGCGCAGAGAAGACATCCCGTTGTTAGCCCATCATTTTTTACAGAAATACAACAAAGAACTTAAACGAAACCTAAAGGGAATTACCAGCGATGCTATGGGGGCCATGATGGCCTATCAATGGAAAGGTCAGGTACGTGAGCTCGAGAACGTCATTGAACGGGCGGTGCTGTTAAGTGATGGAGATTTTCTTACAATTGATGATCTGCCCGGATCATTTAAGGAATCTTCAGATGGGGAAAGCTTTAAGATGGATGGCGATAAGCTTGATGAGGCGATTCAGGTATTTGAGAAACATCATATACAGAGTGTTTTAAAACGAACGGAGGGGAATAAATCTGAGGCGGCGCGCCTGTTGGGCATTGATCCTTCTACATTGTATCGCAAAATGGAGCGGCTGGGAGTCTCAGATTAATTTGTTTGCACTGTATCTACAAGTTGAACAGTTACATCAAAATGGACGCTCAGGTCTTTACTCGCTTTGATAAGGCCTAACATAGCCGTTGGACGTTCAATGTTATAGGTGTCCATATGGATTTTTTTGGAGCCCTTTACTTGAAACCTGTTATCATTCAATAATTTTCCCTGCACCATGAAAGAGGTCGTATCCTGCACACCTGCAATTTCCATAATGCCACGAGTATGAATGTCCATCCATCCGGTAGTATTATTTTTCTCATCAGCCATTTGTGCGCTTAAAAGCTTGTAGCTGATGTTGGGATAGCGCTCAGACTTCAGCGCCTCATACATATCCTTGTCCATGGCACGCTTGCCACAACTAAGGGCCTCGACGGGTAAGGAAACCGAAATCTCAATTTCGCTGTCTTCTGCATTAATACTATTCAGGGAATTATTTGTATTGTTGATTTTGCCGACTCCAGATAGGTTTTCAGCATTACATTGATAACTTATCATGCCGGCTTCACCTTCAATCCAAACCTTTCCCCCTTGTTCGATGGTAACATTATCTAAGAGATAAGATTGCGCCCCGCTAAGGGATATATTGGTAAGGATTATTAAAGGAGTTAGCAGCAGTAGGTACTGCCATCTAACATAATCCAATATAGTGGAGGACATTAGAGAGGTAGCGGGGCGCATTAATATATTTTATTTAGGATTTGGCTACAAACACTTCAAACACCACTGTAACCATTTCTCCGGCTTTGATAGTTCCAAGCATAGCTGAGGGCGGATCAACATCATAGTCTTTCATGTTGAGTTCATATTCACCGGTAAATTTAAACGAACCATCTTCTTGTTTGGTACCAGTAACCGGCAGTGTTATATCTTTGCTTGTTCCGGCAATGGTTAGGTTCCCCTCTACATTAAGCTCCATAGATGTTAAAGCAGAGTCAGCGTTGACAAGCTCGCCTTTATTCATTTGGAACATGATGTTGGGAAAGTCATCAGACTTAAGTGCATCATAAGTTCTTCGGTTCATGCCTCCTTTTCCACTCTCGATACTTTTAACCGGAATGGTAAGCGAAAGTGATTCTACCGGATTGCTTATTGAATCGCCTTCTAACGCCGTTGCGTCAAACTTAATATACGAGCTAAACTCTTCTACGTCAGACGTCCAATCGTGTAGGGTAGAGGTACCCTCAATTTGGATCGTGCTTGATTCAAGTATTTCATAAGAATCGGACTGTGCCAGTACGTTCCCTGATATTGTAAATAAAAAGATAAATAAAGTAGTAAATAAAGATTTCATAGTGACCCCTTCTTAACTGTGATTATTGGGTTATTGTAATTTGTCTGTTATTAATACTGCAACGATCGTTCCAAACTTTTGTTATCATGTTATTTTATTACAAAAAGGTATTTAAGCCATGCTATGCATTGTTATCTAATACAAAATAATCGACAAGGGATAATCATCGTAGACAGTTCAAACACATAAGCTTGCAGTGATGCAAACTGCAATATGAGTCTTCTTGCAGAACTGCAAGTTGATAAAAAATATCCACTTAAATTTGATTGAGATATCTGTCTTAAAATGGCATAAAGGCCATTAATAATAAATTTGGAATAGATGGGAAAAGTGGTCTTGTAATTGCATTACTATTAATGAAAAACATAGTAATGTTAACCACTTTGCTGTTCATGAAGCCTCAGTCAGTTCTTATTGTTGACCAACAAGAAGTAGTGCGCGACTCTCTTCAGCTTGTACTAAGCGAAGAGGGTTTTTGCTGTTATACGGCATGTAATGCATCAAAAGCACAAAAAGTATTGACAACCAAAGGCATAGATTTGATTATTGTGGATAGCCAGCTGCTGGATCGCAATGGATTGTTTTCCTTTCTACAGGCAAGATACCCAACGGTTAAAATTATTGTGATGAGTTCCTATGTTGAGATTGAGGTTACGCAAAAGGCGCTTATCGATGGAGCTCACGACTTTTTGATTAAACCCCTCGATTTTAAAGAGCTGATCGACAAGATCAACTATCACCTTTCTGCTGTTCGCTCCTGATTTAGTATTACCTGCTAACCTGTTAGCCATTCCATATTTCTCATTCTAAAACCATTAGATCGTTTGCCTCCTTAAAAAATAGGGATAGATATAGAATTATTTCAGGGTAGTCGTGATTGATGAAATGGTAATATGCTCCCTCAAAAGCAAGAGCTTAAAACTTCGATACTTGCTCTTTCTTATCAGATCCGTAATTTCTGATGCATGCCATTATATAAAGACATGTATCTTAAGGCCTTAGAAGTTAATTTTGGGGTTATTATCAGTGATAATATTAGTGTTTTTGGCTTATGCTACAGTTTGCTGCCCAAATAAGGCTACTTCGGATTACTGATAGAAAATCCAAAGTAAGAGATCATATCTCTATGTTTAAATATAACGGGCTATTCCTCAGCAATCAGAAACAAAACAAGGAGTGTTGATTACCTCTCTTTCCTTTCCGATATGATAGCAGGTTGAGGAAATGAGTTTATATTATTTTTATTCTATAAACTGAGCAGTAAGCTGTCTGGGAGATATTGATGTTGAGTGATTTGCACATAAGTCTTTGCCAACCTTGCTATCACCTGCGAAGAGTTATTTAGCTAAATAGCTTTTTGATGTATGACAAATTATGTTGACCCAGCAGTAAAAAACTATTAGTGAATCAAGGAATTTATAGTAATTATGCTGATCAAATATCCCGATTGATTTGGCAGTAAATGGATAGAATTCCAGGCGTGAGCGGTTATTAAGAATAAAAGGAGTATTAGTTAGGGAATGGAGAAATGATGATCTGCCAAGTCAATACCTATGTTCTTTTGTATATAGGCACAAATAAAAAACGGTGTTGCCTTTTCAAAGGCAACACCGCATCAGGGGATCGGAACTTAGACTTAGAGATAAGTCATAGGCTCCTATGGTTAAATTTTTGTTAGAAGCTAATTACGGCTTCGAGCATTACGCCGTCGAATTCGCCACCTTGATACTTGGTTCCAACAAAGTCATCGCCGTCATAAGATTGAGTTACGTACTCAAGCTTGGCCATCACATTTTTGGTTAGGAACCAGCCGCCGCCTATGTTAAAGCGATCGATTTGCATGTCTTCGTCGGCTGCGTCAACTAAGTTATATCGTGCGCCAAGATAGAAGTCTTCATTGGCTCCGAATCGATAGAGTGCTTCAGCACCGTATTGGTTGTAAGTGCGTGTATCATCAACACCGTCTTTAATCTTTCCGGAAGTGCTTTCAAACACACCGTAGAATTCGAATCCTTGGAATTTAACAAAGGGGTTAAGCATGAAGGCGGTCATTTCTCCGGCTGCGGCAGGAGCACCACGTGGAGGAGTAAAGCTTGGAGCAAAACGTCCACTGCGGAATCCGTCATCCATTACGCTGTAGTAACGAGAACCGGCACGGTCACCAGAGTATAGATAAATAGAAGGAGAGTTAGATACGTTAAGGAGAGAAGCACTTAAACGGAAACGCATGCCTTCGTTCATCTGCTTGTCGTAAGCTACCTTACCATAAACAGTGGCGTGTGTTTTAATATCACCGGCAACAACACTCTGATTCAATTTACCATTGCTTAAGCCAAACATGGCCATAAAGCCTTTATCTGCGTAATAAACCTCACCTGCAACCTCAGTAGTAAAGGAATCCATAATGTAGTTTCCTACGAATGGGTTGTGGATCGCAAAAGCATTGTCTGTACGACGGAAGTGGTTGTCGCCGTAGTTCAACTCCATGTGACCCACTTTAATGCGAAGCTTATCCATGAGGCCTGAAAGGAGTCCTTCGGAGATAAAGTCAAGGCGATCTACTTGCATGTATCCACTCTTGACATAAGCCTCGGTGTGGTGTTGTGAGGTCAAATACGTACGCAGGTGCATGCGAAGACCTGTTGCCAAGCCTACGTCAAGATCTAAGTTGGAAGTAGCCAGGTTAAAGTTGTTTTCCAATTCCGGAAGAGTTCCCGCATCGTTGTCATGAGAAATACCTTGGAATTGTAGCGTGTTGGCGCCGCCGATGCGGACATTTACGCCGTCAAATTCAATATCTGTTTCGAAGGGTGCCTCAAACTGATTTAGCCCGGTTTGATCAGGATTAGTATAATATTGTAGATCCCGATCGAATTGAGCAGAAGCAATTCCGACAGCCCCGAATATTAAAAGTAATACCAAGCTCAGCGACTTGGATATGTTTTGTAACGTCTTCATAATAGAACCTCTGGTTAATTTATGGTTGTGAAGATTAAGTTATTTTGTGGTTCATTTGATAGTGTCACAAGATCTGTTCCAAAAGAGTATTTAAATCCGAATTTTTTTTAAAAACCTTTGAAATAGCTGTTTCTGAAGTCTGAGCCGTGATAATAAAAAATATTTTTCTTGATACAAGAAGGTAGCTGCAAGTCAAAATTCGATCTATTGCATTACTGCATTAGCTTTTTGCTTCAATGCTTGCAGATGTGCATAAGGATTTTAAAAACACAGAAATAGGGTAAAAGCCAGGTGAACTAATACTGTTTATTAAACTATCGAGGCTGGTAATATTGATATAGTTCTATATAAAACCCATCAGGATTCTCTGAGGATTCCTATATATTGTACTAAATGAAATGAGGGCTAAGTATGTAGCGGAGGTTTATGTATAGGCCTTGTTCCATGGACCGCTAATGGCCAATGTTAATCCTGAGTGCTGAATATTCATAAACAGTGTCGACCCATCCGGTGAAAAGGTTGCACCGGCCAGCTCTGAGTTTGATTTGGCATTGCGACCAAAGTTGTATACTTCTCCATCTGGAGTAATACCTTTCAAGTCCTGATTTTCATTACAATCTTCACAAACTATTAAATCGCCCCAAGGCGCCACAGTAAGATTATCAGCATTTTCGATAATGGTACTGTCCATAGATTCCACAAATAGCTCAAGGTGTCCGGGCTTTTCAGATTCCTTCGTGTTGGCTTCTACCGGACTTGGCACGTACCTCCAAATTTGCCCTAACTTTTCGGGGCCCCCATTTGTGCAGGCAAAATAAATAGCATTGTTGCCATACCACATCCCTTCACCACGGGCAAACCGTGCTGCTCCATCTTCAAAGCCGCGAAGTCGCAGATCATCGTTGGGATTATCGATGTCATCCAAGTCGATCCATTCCACATCCATGGATTGTCCTTCTTTGATGGTGCGCTTTTTCCAATTCCGAGTATCTAAACCGAGCTTATCCTTTACAGCAAGGGCCTGCAAGATTCCTCCCTTAAGTAGTTGTCCCGGTGTATTGGGGATAAAGCGATAGAGCAGGCTGTCGTGTTCATCTTCAGTTAGATAAATGACATCGCTTTTAGGATCCACCGCAATAGCCTCGTGATTGAAGCGTCCCATCGCTTTTATCGGCGTTGGTTTGGTTACTCCCATCTGAGTTCGGGCAGGTACCTCAAACACATAGCCGTGCGGCTTGGCGTAGACATCGTCGGGCTTGGTAACAATTTCTTCACAACTCAGCCAGCTGTTCCAGGGCGTAGGCCCGCCTGCACAATTACGAAGGGTGCCGGCCAAACTTAAATACTGACGAACGACTTCTTGCTTTTCCGTATCATAAATAACGGTGGTAGTTCCGCCCTGACCAGGATTGTTATTATTCCCATAATCGTAAAAATCTGATGGATCAAGCTTGCTGGTAAGTGCAAAGTCTTCTCCGAACGCACTTTCAGCACCGCCCTTTGCAGGATTTACTTCGTGATTGCGAATGAGGATGGTATATCCGTCAGGGCTTGGAAAGGTAGCCATACCATCAGGCCGATGCGGTACCATGAAGCCATCGTCCATGGTATCGCCAAAGGTAGAAATAATCTTATAGGAAAAATCTTGTGGCAGATCAAAAAGTCCCTGCTGGTCAGCTTCCAATGGACCAAAGGGATCAACTGATAATGTTCGGGATGATTGCTCAGCCGGTGTACATCTGCTGAACAGTTGCAATCCTGAGAAGCCAAGTGCCATTGCCCCGGCTTGTTTTAAAAAGTGTTTTCGGGAAATAGACATAGCGGTTTTTTTTTATTCCTGATCATCATTAAAAACCGGCTGCTATTCTAAAGTTTTAGTGCCCTTTCCTGCTAAATGATGTAGCAAGTGGTATTAAGCTTTTGCCGGTTCAACTTTTTCTCCGGCCATCCACGAAGGCACCCAGCTTTGTGATTTCACTTTGGATAATACGTTTTCTGCCGAAATGTATACAACCGGAATAAATACCAGCGTAACCAGAGTCGATGCGGTTAATCCCCCGATGACAACCCGTGCCAAAGAAGCCTGAATTTCGGCACCGGAGCCAATGCCAAAAGAAAGCGGCAGCAGTCCCAATACAGTAGTTAACGTCGTCATGAGGATAGGACGCAGTCGTAGTCGCCCGGATTGAATAACAGCTTCGCGAACATCCATGTTATGCTCACGTCTCATCAGATTAATATAGTCGACCAAAACAATTGCATTATTGACCACAATACCGATAAGCATCACTATACCCATCATGCTTTGCATATTAATGGTTGTGCCGGTAATCAACAGCGTTGGCACTACCCCGATAATGGCTAATGGAACCGAGAACATAACGACCAGAGGATCAAAAAATCGTTCAAACTGAGCAGCCATCACCATGTAAATAAGTATGAGGGCCATAATGATCGAAAGCTGAAAATCAGCCGCTGCTTTTTGCTGCTCTTCATATTCTCCACTATATACAATAGAGAATCCTTCTGGTAATTGCATATCGGAGAGCTTAGCCTGTATCTTTTCAACGGCTTCGCCAAGGGCTACTCCGCTTTCCAGATTAGCCGAAATGTACGACACTCTTTGGCTATTTACGCGATTAATATCGGTAGGTCCGCGGCCTTTGGATTGTGAAACAACCGCCGTAACCGGCAGTACTTGGCCGTCTGGGGTACGTATTGAAATATTTTCAAGGTCTTTGGTACTCAGACGATCTTTTGGCTGCAGGCGAACCCGGATAGGAAACTCATCCCCTCCTTCTCTAAAGGTCCCCGCACGGCTGCCGCCAACATTTGTTTGAATAATACGGGCCACGCCACTAACGGTAAGGCCGAGGTCGGCAATTTTTTCCCGATCAAAAATGAGATTTTGTTCCGGACGGCCTTCCCGTCGATCTGTGCGAACGCCGGTGACTTCAGGGATTTCTTCCATGCGTTGTTTAATATCTTCAGAAAGGGTTTTGGCTTGTTCCAAATCATAACCGCGCAGTTGTAGTTCGACCGCTTCTCCACCGCCTGACCCAAAAATGCGGCGCAAAATCCACAGCCCTGATTGTGCACTAACGCGAATATCGCCTCCGGGTACGGTACCTGCTACGTTTTTACGGATTTGATCGGCAATTTTGGAGGTACTCATAGATCGTTCAGAGGCCTCAACCATAGCAATTTCAACCTCGGCACGCCCATCGCGCACATCGGTTGTAATGTGTTCAACATCGTCCATGGGTAAATTAGCACGAACAACCTTCTCGAGTTCTTTCAGGTATTCGTTTTGTACAGCAATATTGGTACCCTCAGCCATCATGAAATCTACATCAATTTCATCAGCATCAGATTGTGGAGCCAGTTCTACAGGAATAAATGATATGAGTAGCACCGAGCCCAGTACCAGCACTCCGGTGATGGTATAAACGGCGGTTTTATGCTGGAGGGTGTAATCAATAAAATCGGTGTATCGTTGTTCCAGCTTGGCAAATGCACGCTGAAACCAGCTCTTTTTGGCCGCTTTTTCTGAGTCATCTGGCTGAACGGTCAAAAACTTGCTGCAAAGCATGGGGACCAGGGTAAGAGCTACAAATAACGAACAAGCCAGTGCAAAAACGACGACCAATGCAAGCTCTTGAAAAATGCTGCCCGAAATGGTTTGCATAAATACTACGGGCAAGAATATCACCGAAGTAGTAATGGTTGAGGCCACAATGGCTCCCCCCACTTCGCGGGTTCCGACCAGTGAACTGGTTTTTAAATCCTTTCCTCGTTCCTCCCTGAGTCGGATAATATTTTCGAGTACCACAATGGCATTGTCAACAATCAGGCCCACCCCCAGGGCAAGTCCACCGAAACTCATTTGGTTAAGCGTTAATCCGTTAAAATACAGGAGTCCGAAGGTGGCAATAATGGATATGGGAATAGCCAGTGAGATAATAAATGTTGACGAGCCATTGCGTAAAAACAGATATAGCACAACAATTGCTAACAAGGCACCCCAAATGGCCGAACTCTGTACATTATCAATGGAATTTTGAATGAACTCACTTTGATCGGTAGTAACGAACAGGTTCATGTCATTTCGTTCCCTGTTTACTCTGTCAATTTCCTGCCGAATTTCTTCAGCAACCGCAACGGTATTGGCTCCCGTTTGTTTACGGATCCCAAACCGAACCATTGGTTTTTCGTCGATGGTTACCAAGCGATTGAGATCTTCATAGCCCCATCGTACTTCAGCAACATCTTTTACCCGAATGGGCTTGCCATCAACCATCTGAATAATAGTATTGGCAATTTGGTCGATGTTTTCATATTCACCGAGAGTACGAACATAGAGCTGCTGTACGCCTGAATTTACATTACCGCCCGGCAGGTTGATATTTTCGCTGGCGATGGCCTGTTGTACTTCGGCCGTAGAGAGTCCACTGGCAATGAGCCGATCGCGCTTAATTTCTACATGTACCTCTTTGTAGACACCCCCCCAAATATCGATGGAGCCCACGCCGGCAATTTGTTCAAAGCGCTTGGTGACTTCCCGATCAAGAATCTGGGTAAGTTCCTGCAGATTCATATCCGAGTTGGCTCCCACAATTACAATCGGAAAATTATTGGGATCAAACTTCCAGATGCGAGGCGGTTCAGCTTCAGGAGGGAGCTCGTCGCGAACTCTGTCAAGGGCGGCGCGGATATCATTGGCCGCTACATCAATATCTGATCCCTGGGCAAACTCAAGTGTTACGCGGCTTCGTCCTTCTGAGGAGCTTGATCGTACGCGTTCTACCCCCGGCACACCCGCAATCGTATTTTCGATGCGTTGGGTGATAATCGTTTCAATTTCCTCGGGTCCTACATTGGGATATTCGGTAGCAACGGTAAGCTGCGGATATTCAACAGGTGGCAGTAAATCTACCGGTAAAAATCGGAATGACATAACCCCCAAGACAATGATAATTAGGAAAAGCATTGTGGTTGCGATGGGGCGTTCTACGGCTGTTTCTGTAATCTTCATAGCGTTAGATAATCAAGTATAGAAATTATTGACTCGAAGAATCATTGGTATTGGTTTGGCGATCCAGTACTTGCTGCAACAGGTCTTGACGTTGTAACCCCTGTAGTGCTAAAATACGTTCCCATGAGCTGGTACGAACACGTGCTTGCTGACGCCCGCTCGAAAGTAGATCCTGACCAACCGTAACCACCCAATTACCTGGCTCTATACCTTCGATTCCCACTTCCATACGTCCTTCGGCAATAACATCAACCGGTTTAAATTGCACATCGGTTGGTTCGGTAAGGGGCGGAGGATTGTCGGCATTAACCTGTTCGGCCGGTTGTATTTCTGAGCCCAGAGAAGTTGCTACAAATACACCTTCTTCTCCGGAATTGGGGTCGGTATAAATGGCACTGGTAGGCACTAAGGTAGCTCGTTCGCTTTGTCCATATAAAATATCTACGGGCACGAACATACCGGGTCGCAATTTGTTTCCCGTATTTTGCACATCAATTTCTCCTTCCGTACTTCGGGTTACATTATTAAGAAAAGGAGAAATCCGTGAGAGTTCGGCTTCGATAAAATCACTGTTGTTAACATTAGTGCCCGTATAGATGCGTACGGTTTGTCCGACCTCAATATTGTCAAGCATCTGATCAGTCAGAACGACTTCTACGCGTAAATTATCCAGATCTCCTATCGTATAAAGTTGGGTACTGCTACTCACCTGCATGCCGGTTTCGGCGTTGCGTTGACCGACTGTTCCAGAAATCGGAGCTTTAATCACCGTTTTGGAAAGCATGTCCTGCTGTTCTTGAAGACTGGATTGTGCCTGCTCCAGCTGGGCTTCAGCTAAATCCACATCGGCTTCGGCAGACGACATCTGTGCCTGGAGGGTTTCCATTTCCAGTTCACTCGATAGCTGCTGGTCACTCAGTTGTTTTGTTCGTTTGTACTGGGCCTCCAGTTCGTTGTAACGCGCTTGGGCCTGTTTCAGGCGGGCTTCATTAATTCGCAAATTTGCACGAGCTTGTTGAACCTGCTCGCGATATTGATTGTCTTGGAGGGAGACAATAGGATCGCCTTTTTCTACAAAATCTCCGTTCTGAACATGAACAGTCTCAATTTTGCCGGGAATTTCGGGATATAATGATACTTGGTTTTTAGCATATACTGTTCCACTCAGTCGTTCCGAAAGCGGTAGGGCACCATAACGAGATTTTACAGCTTCAACCGATGGTACCGTGGATGAGGAATTACCCAAAGCCGGGCCGTTGTTACTGTTACTCTCATCAGAACAGGAAACAGTCAGGCTTGAAGCAAGTAGCAATAATGATAAATAGAGCACTTTATGGGATAGGGAAAGCTTCATGGACATTAAATAATATTCGGGTTTAAAGAACGTAGTGATACAATGAAAAAATTAACTGAAAGGTTCATTATAAAATGTAATAGGATGTTATACTTTTCATACCATCTAAGAAACGACATAAATCTGAAGCAAAATTGAACTTTTTAACGGATATAATTCGTTCCATGATCTTTGGCAAAAGAAGGTGCTTCTATTTCGGGGCAAATATTGACCAGGTACATCGGATAAGAATTCTTATAACTTAAATGGATACCGTTACACAAATTACGCTTGGGGCAGCAGTAGGCGAAGCCTTACTGGGAAAGAGAATTGGAAATAAGGCGGCGCTGTGGGGTGCAGCATTTGGAGTACTGCCCGACCTCGATGTCCTTGCCTCTCCTTTTGTATCAGAAGTGCAGGCCCTGGCCATTCATCGCGGAATAACGCACTCACTCTTTTTCTGTGTAGTGGCTGCTCCGTTATTTGGATGGCTATTGTGGCGTTACCAAAAAGATGAAGTTGGATGGAGGAACTGGTCGTGGCTGGTGTTCTGGGTTTTTCTCACCCATATTTTTATCGATGTTTGCACGAGTTATGGGACACAGGTTTTTCAGCCATTCAGCAACTATTCACTCAGCTTCAATTCTATTTTTATTATTGATCCCTTTTATACCCTGCCCTTACTGGGTGGCATAGGCACTGCTCTTTTTCTGAATAGAAATTCACAACATCGAAGGTGGGCAAACTGGCTGGGTATTGGGATAAGTTCGTTGTACCTGATATTGGGTTTTGGAATCAAGTACCATGTAAATAATGTGTTTGAGCAGAATTTTGATCGACATAAGATACAGCCCGAACAGTACATGACGACGCCTTCTCCATTGAATGTATTTCTATGGACGGGTTATGCGGAGGCTGATGATACTCTTTATGCCGGACTATATTCTGTTTTTGATGAAGACAAGGAAATTGAATTCCAGCAGGTGTCTCAAAATAAAGGATTACTGCAAGCCTACCGAAATCAGCTTCCCGTTGAACGACTTATCTGGTTTTCGCGTGGATACTATGCGGCCGAAAAAAAGCCCGAAGGATTGATTGTTCATGACCTTCGTTTTGGTCGATCAGATTTGTGGCTCTCTGATGGGTCCGCACCATTTGTGTGGAATTACAGACTGATATTTAATAGCGACTCTACTGAAGTTACTGGTTTTAAACAGTATGAACCCAGCTTTGATATGCGGGCTGATATGTGGGATCGTTTGTTAAAGCGAGTTTTGGGAAACGAAAAAAGTTAATTTGTATCTGTGCTGTCTTTGGGCACAAAATCCAGCACCAGTGAATTCATGCAGTAGCGCTTGCCGGTTGGGGGTGGACCATCGTTAAAAATATGGCCCAGATGGGCATTACATCTTCCGCAAAGTACTTCGGTTCGTTCCATACCATAGGAGTTATCAGGCTTAAATTTAACGCTGTTTAATCCCACCGGTTCAAAGAAGCTGGGCCACCCACAATGGCTCATATATTTTGCTTCTGATTCAAAAAGTTTATTTCCGCAGGCCGCGCAATAGTATGTCCCCTTTCCGTCATAATCCCAATACTTGCCAGAATATTCGCGCTCGGTCCCTTTTTCACGGGCAATGTGGTAAACCTTGGGCTTGAGAACCTTTTTCCAAACAGAATCAGGGAGGTTTAATTTTGTTGTATCTGTCCGAGAATAATAGGGATTATGTGGTTTGAGCTCCGAAGAAGTTTCGGCAATCTCAGAATTACTGTTGCTCGTATTTTCTTGTTGTGCCTGGCAGCTTGCAAGGGGAAAGAGAGTAATGATCAACAGAATAGATAACGTTCTCATAAGACTATCGGCTTTAGGCTTGTTTCTTGTCGTTGAGATAACATTAGGGGCTAACCAATCATTCACAATAGAAAAACCGGCGCAAGCTTGAGAGCCTGCGCCAATTATCAAGTCCGGTCAATATTTTGAGTACAGGCTATGATTCATCACCCGAATCATTGGAATCATCGCTGATCTGTGGAGGCAGATCAACACCCGACATATTTTTAAATACCTCGAGCATTTCCATAGGCAATGGCATAAAAGCGAAGGTCGTATTTTCTTCACTGATATCGCTCATCGTTTGCAGGAAGCGCAATTGCAACGCCATAGGAGCTTCTCTCATCATTGTTGCCGCTTCGACCAGTCGTTCTGCAGCCTGGAATTCGCCTTCGGCATTAATTACTTTGGCTCGACGATCACGCTCGGTTTCAGCCTGACGGGCCATTGCTCGTTTCATATTTTCGGGTAGCACCACATCGCGTACTTCCACCGATACCACCTTTATACCCCAGGGATCGGTTTGGCGATCAATAATTTCCTGAATGTTTTTATTTACTTTATCGCGCTCAGCAAGTAGTTCGTCGAGCTCTACCTGTCCCACAATACTACGCAACGTTGTTTGTGCCAGCATCGATGTAGCGTGGATATATTTTTCCACTTGGATAACGGCTGCTTCGGCGTCGATTACGCGGAAGAAGGTAATAGCATCAACGTGCACGGTAACGTTATCTTTGGTGATGACTTCTTGGCGATCTACATTGATTGTTAGTACGCGGAGATCAACGCGCTCAATTTTATCGATGAAAGGTATCAGCATGATAAGACCGGGTCCCTTGGTCTTATGAAATTTACCGAGTCGAAAAACAACTGCACGTTCATATTCCCGGAGGATTTTAAAAATCTGTGGAAGCAGTATTGCTGCTAAAACAGCAATAGTGATGATCCAGGTTATTAAATCAAAAAATTGGTTCGAACTTTCCATAAGCTTCTCTTTTAGGGATTATTAAGGGCTGTTAAAATTTGCTATCCGTTTGTTGAATTTGATGTGTTGGCCAATGGTTTTACTTTCATTTTAAGACCTTGAATCTCAGTAATTTCGCATAACTCTCCTTCTTCAATGGTGTTCTCCTCGCTAATCGCATCCCAATATTCACCGTTCACAAAAACCTTTCCGTGACTATTGTCAATCTTATCAACAACTTCGGCCTGCTTGCCAATCATTGAGCTTTTTCCTGTTTTAGTATCCGTAAATTGAGCGCGAATTCCTTCAGTCACAATCCATACAAAAAAGAGAGCCGTTAATATTGTAGCGGGGATAAGCCAAGCCCATGAAAGTTCCATTGATTCGGGCAAGTCCTGAAAAAGCATAAGTGCTCCTAAAAAGAAAGAAACGGATCCTCCCGCAATGAGTAATCCGAAAGTGGGAGTAAACGCTTCGGCGACAAATAAAATAATGGCCAGGCCAATTAGGGCAAAGCCGGCAATATTGATTGGCATTGCCGCCGAGGCATAAAGCAGCAGCACCAAGGCAATGATGCCGGCTACACCGGGCACAATGGCACCGGGATTCGTTACTTCGCCAATAATGCCATAAATGGCAATCATGGTGAGAATAAGCATGACTTCGGGCCGCATAATAAAACTGAAGAATTGTTCGGCTAAGTTTGTTGGCAATTCTTTAATGGTCGCGTTATTTGTTTTGAGTGTATCGCCGTTGAAGGTGCGGCCATCAATTTTTTGAAGCAGCTCTTCGCTATTCGAGGCAATCAGATCGACAACATTTAACTCCAGGGCTTTTTCGGCTGTAATGGATTCTCCATCTCGAACTGCTGATCGGGCCCATTCCGCATTACGATCGCGGCGGTTGGCTATACTCTCAATAAAACTCTCAGAATAATTAAAAATCTTTTTCTGCATAACCGTATCCGACTGTCCGCCGCCCATCTGTACGGGAGATGCAGCACCAATGGTAGTAGTAGGAGCCATCGCTGCAATGTGGGCGGCCATCGTAATAAATGTCCCGGCGCTGGCGGCGCGTGCACCTTCGGGAGCTACGTAAACAATAATGGGCAAATCAGTGGATTCAAGAAAAGACTGTACGATATTTTTCGTGGATTCAAGCAGACCGCCGGGTGTATCCAGCTGAATGATTAAGGCTCGGGCCCCCTGTTCATTGGCTGTTTTTATGCCCCGGTTGATATAGTTGGTCGTTGTAGGAGTAATGGAGCCCTCTACAGAAATCATCGTTACAATCGGCTGTTGGTTCTCCGATTGTTGAACCGAATCCGTGGTTGTTGAGTCAGGCTGAATGGAGGCTCCGCTTGTAAATAAAGCAAGGAATATGAGAATGATTGACTGTTTCATAGTACAAAGTTATCAAAAAGGATCATGGAAACAATATCCGCAGATTATTTATAGGTATGTTCAAGAATAAGTAACCAACATTCAACCCATTTCATTTGCCGACTCCAACGGCCTTGATATTGAAGATTGTTTTTTAATTAGACCAAATAATTGCGTTAATCATCTGATTAATACGCTTGCTGTTCCACATAGGAACAGTTAGATTCAATAAAAAGAACCTAACTAACTATTTAGTTCTATGAGTAAGCAAACAAAAGATACCCGGAAGGAAATTATTGCAGCGGCTCGGAATGAGTTTTTAACGCATGGCTTTGAAGGGACACGGTTGCATAACATTGCAGATCAAATTGGTGTTACAAAGGCCATGATACACTATTATTTTAATACCAAAAAAGAACTTTTCGAGCATGTTTATACACAATCGGTGCGTATAATATTTGAAGACGTGAATAATATTCTGTCGAAAGATATGCCCTTGTTTAAAAAAATTGAACAACTGATCGAAAATAGTTTAGAAAAAGCTGAGCAAGCCCCCAGAGTGCTGGCGTTTGTAATTACAGAAATAAGCAGAAAGCCAGAATGGCTGAAACCTATTTTTGAGGACCAGATAGAATTGCAGGTTACAAGTTTTGAACAAGAAATTAATGATGCTGCAGCAAGCTATGAAATTGCTTCGGTAAGTGTTTATGATTTGCTTATGAATATCTTTTCACTTTGTTATTATCCTGTTGTTGCGGGACCTATACATCAGTCGTTATTTAAGGGAGGGGATGTTATGTGGAACAAAGATTTTGCAGAAAAAAGAAAGGGCGTAATTTTGGATACCATTTTAAACTGGCTGACTGCATAAACGCCTTTTTCAATACATAAAAATTAATACACTTTAACTGATATTTATAAAAATGTTTATGTATAATTAAAATCCAAGGGGTCTGAAGGCTAAGCCCGACTTGATACCTCAGACTGGAATAAAATAAGGCTATGATGGGCGCAAAAACCACTCGTTTGCTTGCTGCTGTTATGTTTACCGATATTGTCGGTTATACAGCAATGATGCAAGAGGACGAAGATAATGCAAATAAACAAAAAGAGAGGCACCGACAGGTGTTGCACGAGAATGCTGCAGCATTTGATGGAAAGGTACTACACTATTACGGGGATGGAGCGCTGACTATTTTCAACAGTGCTTATAATGCCGTTATGTGTGGCATCAATATTCAAAAGGATTTATCCAATCCCTACTTGCCACTTCGCATTGGAATGCATGTGGGGGATATCGCTTATAATGATGAAGATGTGTATGGTGATGCCGTAAATATTGCTTCCCGATTAGAACCATTGGCAATTTCTGGTGGGATATTGATTTCACAGAAAGTACAGAACGAAATAAGGAATCATCGTGATATACAAACAAAGGAAATCGGAACCTTTGAACTAAAAAATGTAAAATATCCCCTTTCAATTTTTGCTGTTACCAACAAAGGTATTAACGCCCCAACGGAACGAGAGGTGAGGGCTAAAACCGGTAGAGTTAGAAATCGACTGGCTGTGTTACCCTTTGTAAATATGAGTGATGAGATGGGGTTCGATTATTTTGGGGACGGCCTGACGGAAGAAATTATCAATGGGTTGACAAAAATGAAGCGTCTTGATGTGACATCTCGAACGTCTGCTTTTGCGTATAAGGGACGTAATGAAGACATTCGTACCATTGGCGAAGGACTGATGGTAAGTCATATTTTGGAAGGAAGTGTCCGTAAAAACAAGGACAAAATTCGCGTAACAGCGCAGCTCATTGAAACGGGAGGCGGCTTTCATTTATGGTCAGAAACATATGAACGGCATTTAAAAGATATTTTTGAAATTCAGGATGGAATTACAAATGAGATTATAAAGGAAGTGCAAAAAAGTTTTGACTATGAAAGTGAACAGCCTGTACTTTCGAAATCTGAGTCAGACCATTCTAAAGGAACTTACGAACATTATTTGGAGGGCACATTTGAGCTTCAAAAGTATTCGGTCACTTCGGTTCGGAAAGCCATGAAATGTTTTAATGATGTAGTTGGGAAAGATCCATCTAATTTAAAATCGAGAATAGCATTAGCACAATGTTTCCTCTTTATGGGTATGCAGGGACAAATCTTATCCCGCCGTGCTTATAAAAAGGCCGAAGAGAATATTGATGCCGTATTGAAAATGGATAGTCAGTCTGCAACGGCCATAGCTCTGAAGGGTAAGATTGAACTGCTATTACGTCATAACTATGATAAAGCAGGTTCGCTTATGCAGCGGGCATTCGATATTGATTCAGATAATCCAGAGGTGTGTTATAATTATTTTCGATTTTTAAATATGATTGGAGAAAATGAGAGCGCGTTACACTGGATGGAACGAACGCTGGAATTAGATCCAACGAACCTATTATATAATTCCGAGCTTGCCCGGGCATATTACAATTTGCATCGGTATTCGGATGCTTTTGAGCAATATAATTATACGTTGGAGCTGGACCCCATGTTTTTGCCGGCTATAGAAGGAAAGGGGTGGAACTATGTTGCAATGGATAAATTGAAGAAGGCGCATATCGAATTTGAAACATACCAAAATTTAGTTTCTCGAGAGCAAAAAAATATTCCACATCTTATATATATTGCCGCCCGCCTTGGGATGAATGATCTTGCCGATCACTTTTTGGAAGAGTTGCAGCTTGGGGATGTAAATGATACCTATGTGGCTTCAACGGTGGATATTGCCTTGGTATATTTGGGGATGGAAAAGTATGACGAGGTATTCTTTCATTTGCAACGTGCTGCCGATGATAAAATTGGTAAATTGCATTTCGTGTTGAGCGATCCTATATGGAGCCCTATAAAAAACGATTCCAGATTTGATACTCTTGTGAATCAAATGGGTATTTCTGATGCCGGGCAAATTGATTTTTCTCAAAGTCCGGTAGATCAAAATGTGTGAGAGGGGCTTATCTAAGTGGCTGTGGTGTCTGCTCCATAAACTTAAATCACAAGAATCATAATTAGGGCAATACCCTATTGTCTGATTTCCTTTATCGGCAGCAACAGACAGTGGCTGGTTCTATCTGTGGTCAAAGCTAATGAGCTATCGGGTATTTCGTATTAAAAAAATTATTAGGTATGTGAAGCTTCTATCTTGAGTTTGTTGATCATCTCTCGCAGCACCGACAAAATAAGTTCAATTTCATCTAAGTGAGTGCGAAAATGCAAAACAGCCAGTCGCAGGTAAATTGTCCCGTCAAGGTGAGTGGAGGACAAGAATACCCGACCGTCACGGTGGATGGCATCAACAAGCTTCTTATTGAACTCGTTTGCATCGCCAGATTCAGGGACATATCGAAAAAAGGCAATCGAAAGTTCGGGTTTGGGACCAACTTCAATGCCGTCAATTTGCTGAATTTCATTATGGAAATAGCGGGTCAGCATCAGCTTTTCGTCGAGGGCAGCCCGAAATGGTTTTATGCCAAAAAGTTGAAGCGGCAGCCACATACGTAATCCGCGAAAATGCTTGGATAACTCTGGAGAAAGGTCGGCCGGGGATGCTTCCTCAGTGGCTTTGTACGTATCTTGCAAATAGTTGGCCGACATGTGTTGCGAATCATACAGTTTCTGACCATCTTTGACGAGTAATGCTCCCGAACCGTATGGCAGAAACAGGCCCTTATGTGGATCGATGGTAGCTGAATCTGATTTTTGGATGCCTTTCATCACCTTTTTACCATGACCCGTTAGCAGAAAGAAGCCACCGTAGGCTGCATCGACATGGAACCAGAGATTGTGATGATTAGCAATATCGCCAATTTCGTCGAGCGGATCCACAGCCCCAAGATCGGTGGTGCCGGCGGAGGCAAAAATGGTCAACGGGATTAGTCCCTGATCTTTATCAGATTGAATTTGATCTTCCAACGCTTCAGTCTTCATCCGAAAGCGGTCATCCATGGGAATGGTCCGCACCGTGTCTTCGTGCAAGCCTGCAAATTTAATTGCCTTGATTACGCAATGATGAACTTGCTGTGTGGTGTAAATAACGGCATGATCAAAATCCTTAGCCTCGAGGCCGGAATCATCACGTGCTACAACCAATGCAATGAGGTTGGCAATAGATCCGCCGGAGGTGAGATTTCCGGTCGCACCGTCGGGATAACCGACCAGATTGTTCATCCAGCGGATACACATATTTTCGATGCGCACGGCGCCCGGTGATGAAAAAAAGACGCCGGTATAGCGATTGGTTACGGCCGCCAGGTAGTCAGCGATGGCCGAGGGATAAAGTCCACCTCCGGGAATATATCCGGCGTGCTTACCTGAAGCGGGATTAAGTCCCGGAGTATCCACCTCTGATTGCAAAACATTCAACAGTTCTTCAAACTTTTTTGGGGAATCTTGGAAAGGAAGCTCATAAACGCCTTTTCCCTTGTTTTGGGATTCTACGTATGCCTTCTGTTCGGGAAGTGATGACAAAAAGTTTTCACCGTAATCTTGGGCTTGGTCAAATAATGAACGCCGGTCTTGGGAGGTGGTTTCAAGGTTCCGAGCTTGTCGTTCCAGTTTTTTGATCTGTTGTTTCATAAATTATCTGGATTTAAAAGATTTCATAACTTCTGAAGTGTCGGAATCTTAGTGGTAGAAAACAAAAGGGCAATTTATTCGTTTACAGGATAGAAGAAATAACTTTCAAACGTTAAGCCATATCATGAATAAGAATAGTTTACGAACGGTTTTTCTGATGACTTTGGTCGCTGTGCTTTTTATGCTGGTAGGCCAGGTTTTGGGCGGATCAACAGGATTGGTAATCGCCTTTATTTTTGCAATGGGCATGAACTTTTTCAGCTATTGGAAATCCGATAAAATCGTGTTGCGCATGTATAAAGCGGAGCCCGTAGATCGAAGTTCGCATCCTAAGTTGTATGGAATGGTAGAAGAGCTGGCTCAAAAGGCAAGTTTACCTATGCCGGCACTATATATCATTCCCCAGCAACAGCCTAATGCTTTTGCTACGGGACGCAATCCCAATAATGCGGCGGTGGCTGTAACGCGGGGTATTATGCAGGCGCTTGATGAGGATGAGCTGCGCGGCGTTATAGCTCATGAGCTGGCGCATATCCAAAACCGGGATATCCTAACGCAGACGATTGTAACAACGGTGGTAAGTGCCCTGAGCATGCTGGCGCAGTTTGCTTACTTTATTCCGATGGGGGGCGGTGATCGCGATTCAAATCCACTGGTGGCATTGATTGTGTTAATTACGGCTCCTATAGCAGCTATGATGCTTCAGGCAGCAATTAGCAGAACCCGAGAATATGAAGCAGATCGTGTAGGGGCAGAAATAAGCGGAAAGCCACAATCACTGGCATTAGCACTTCAACGTATCGAAAAGGCGGCTGAGCAGCTTCCGATGAATGGCGTATCGGAGTCGGCTATGCGATCCACCTCGCATATGTTTCCGGTGAATCCTTTTAGCGGCGGACTGTTTATGAGTCTGTTTTCGACGCATCCCGATACGGATGATCGTGTGGAGCGATTAATACATATGCAACGCACCGGCGAATATTTATTTGAGTAACCAGTCTAAATAGATATCCGTATTAAACTAAAACCCTCAGGGCTAAATATCCTGATGGTTTATCTTATTTGAATATAGAAACTGTAAGCTTCCCTATTTTTCGTCGCTGTATTGCTCATCATAAGCATTTTTGATACGCTGGTTCATATGGCGCTTGTAGTTTTTGTACTCATATTTGCGTACCGTAAACTCAGAGTGATAATTACCGTCGTTGCAATCTACTTTAAGCTTTTCAGGATTATCAGTCTCGCTGATTTCAACAGCGATATTGCCAAGTTTATAGGATTCAATAACAGAGCTCATAGAATTATTTTTTTGTTTTACGCAAAGATACTTACTACAGAGCTCAATATGAATCCAACTGGGGAACTTTACATTTCTCCCATTCCTCCTTCTGGTCCACCGCCGTTATCGGGTCGGTTTCGGCGTTTCTGATTACGATCGCGTTCGCCAAAAAAGTACTGGAAGCTAATGGTAGCTGAACGCGATGACCAGCTGAATTCACGCTGTGTATAGAAATCAGTATTGGGGTTACCGTCGGTATTAGCAGTATAGTTAAAGTTCTGTGAGTCCAGCAGATCACGAACATTGAGCGAAACTTTAGCTTTGCCATCCATAATATCTTTTGAGAGTCCGGTATCCATCATTGTCATTCCCTCGCGGCGGCCCTGTGTCGTTTTACTGGGTCCGCGATAGCGCATGGAAGCCTGGTAGTTAAGTCCGTCAACAATCTCCCAGCGAAGGCGCATGCGTGCCCGGAAGTTTTCAGATTCACTGCTAAAAATCTGATCCTGGTAGGTTCCATTCGAATTAGAACGGAATAAGTTGGCATTTGCTGTGAGGTTCAGGCGATCGGCAATTTCCTGATCGGCTGAAAACTCAACGCCCCAGGCTTTCTCAGTCGCAAGGTTGATCGGGAAAATCCGCGTAACGCCTTGCCGTGCCTCAGTAATACGCTCAATCACATCCGTGCGATATCGATGATAGAAGCTTGTGAGCAACGACCCGGATTTCCAGTAATGTAAATATCCGAGTTCATAAGAATTGCTAAACTCAGGTGTTAAGTTAGGGTTCCCCGTATATTGGCTTCGTTGATCATCAAAATCATTAAAAGGAATAAGGGCTCTTGACCATGGGCGGCGCAGGCGTCGGCTATAGCTTACTTGAACAGATTGTTGCTCGTTGAAAGAGTAGCTTAAGAATACACTTGGAAAAAGGTTTACATAGTTTTGTGTTACTACCGTATTATCACTTTTAACTTCTGTACGGATATTTGTGTTTTCCAGTCGAAGCCCAACTTGTCCCGATAGTGAAGACCACTCATAACCCAGTGTAGCAAAAGCTGCATTGACGTTTTCAGTGTACAGAAAGTTATCGGTATAATTCTCTTCACTTACCCAAGTGTTATTGACCATTGTTTCGGCACGGTAGCTGTTATCCATCCATTCGGTATCGCTACGCACACCGGCTTCAAGTTTTCCGTCACCGAAAAGAGGACGCACATATTCGGCATTAAAACGAAGGTCCATCTCATCCTCTTCATCAATAGCACGTTGCATGAGCGGATTGGCACTGCCTTGACGTACCGTTTCTTCAATATTATTTGTGGCTTTTTCACGGCTGATATCAAAGCTGGCATCGGCTACCAGTTTATGATCACTACCGTCAATTTTGTTTTCGTAATCGAGGTTTAAATCAATATCTCGTTCATTACTATCTTCTCTGTTTGCGCGATATATTTCTTCTATAACATCGCCGGTAAATGCCCCGGGATTGTACTGAAGATCAGTGTATGTGATATCCTCATTATTTTTCTGATTTTCTGCACTAAAATAAGCACTTGCGGTAAGTACCTGCGTGTCTGTCAGATAGAAATCAGCTCCAAATTGCAGGTCGCCGTCAAGTTCTGATTCCTGTGCATCGGTTCGCTCACGGTACATATAACTGGTGTCCGGACCGGCGAAACGCTGGAAGGAGCTGCCCCCTTCCGGATCACTGCTGTAATCAAGGCCACCGTTGAAAAACCAATTAATATCACCGACACGATAGTTTAGGTTAACTGAACCTTCATACTCTTCCGGTAACCCGGTTCCCAGCTGAAAGTTACCGTTCAGTCCGCGACGTTGATCCTTTTTCAGTATGATGTTGATGATTCCTCCCGAACCTTCGGCCGCATACCGAGAAGAGGGGTTGGTAATAATTTCAACTGATTTAATCATGGTTGCGGGAATGCTGTTGAGAGCATCTACATCGCCGCTGACCATGCTCGAGGGCTTGCCGTTGATCAGCATGCGCACCGACTCGTTACCGCGCAGGCTAATGTTACCGTCAATATCGGTGGAAACCGAAGGTACATTATTGAGCACATCTACGGCCGAGCCGCCCAAGCTGGTGATATCCTGCCCCACCTGAAAAGTACGCTTGTCAAAATTCATCTGCATTTCTGATCGTTCGCCGCGCACAAATAGTTCGCCAAGATTTTCTGAGGTGGGCGTCATATTAATAGTACCCAGATCGACTGTTTCACCTGGCGAAATTTGAACCTCTTTCGTATAGGGTTGAAAAGAGAGAAAGGTGATTTTCAATACATATTGCCCGGCCGAAATATCAATAGAAAAAGCCCCCTCGGCATTGGTAGAGGTACCGGCTGTAATGTTGGCTTCGGCTGAATCATACACAGCCACTGAAGCACTGGACAATGGTTGATCTTCTTGGTCTAATACTGTTCCCGTGATAGATCCATCCGATTGTGCCATTGTCGCAATAGGGATAATAAGTAATAGAGAAAGTGATGAAAGAAACTGCTTCATTATCTTATTCTTTTAGGGATATCGGGAATTGATAAGTTGTTATCTATAAGAACTTAAAGAGGGATGCTGATTGAATGCTAAACAAATACTGAATGAAATTTGAAGATTAGCAAAGATTAAAATGTTATTTTGATCGTATGCCACTCTTCATCGTTTTGATACGATATGGTATAATGGTATTGATCTACAATTCGTTTGATTATTGCTAAACCCAGTCCAATAGATTTAGAATCGACCGTATCTTTTTTGAATCGTTGGAATAATTCGCCGGGTGAAGAAGAAAGGGGACGGCCCGTGTTAGCGATTTCCAGTTTTTGCTTGGTGAGCTCGATATGGATGCGACCCTCTTTAATATTATGTTTTATAGCATTCTGGAAAAGATTTGTCCATAATATATCTGTAAGAACGGGATGCATCTGAACGAAAACATCGTCTTCGACATCGGTTTCAACTGTTAGGCCATTAAGGGCAATAAATTCATCGAAAGCCTGGGTGCTCTCATTAATTAACGTGGATAAGTTGATGTTTTCAGTTTCTACAAATTCGTGATTCTCAATTTTTGTGAGCAGTGCCAGCGATTCGCTAAGGCGGGATAACTTTTTGACCGACCGCTGACTATCTTCTACAAATTGATATTGCTCGGGAGAAAGCTCTGTTTCAGTCAGTAATTCCAGCTTGCCCTTGATGATGGAAAGAGGCGTTTGAAGTTCATGTGAAGCATTTTCGGCAAATTCTTTAAGGTTCACATAGTCAGATACGGCCTTACTGGTCATCTCTTCGACAAATCGATTAAGATCATCAAACTCTGCCACCGAAGTGTTTTCGGCGGGGATTGGTTTTTTGTCTTGCAGAGTAAAATTCTTGATGCGTTTCAGGGTTTTTCGGAAGGGTTTAAAAAGTCGGTTCGATACAATAAATCCTACTCCTACAGCACCTACGACCTGCAAGCCCAAGATCCAAAGCAAGATTTCGATAACAGCTTCGGTAATGTCGTCCGACTCAACGAGTGCGCCATAAGTTGTAATACGATAGCTGGTTCCATCAACATTGCGATGGGCAACCATTTTTAGGTTGTGTTCTCGCTGCTGCAGACGATCGTGCCAAACAAGCGTATCACGAATTTCTACATTTGGTTCTATGCGATTGGGCAGGGCTACAATTTCCAGGTTCGTGTGGTTCTCTTCGCTAACACTGCCTTCAAAATTTTTGCCTTGTTCCAGCAAGTATGTTACCCGCTCCACGCGATCCAAAAAACGCCATTTAAGCTCATTGTCGAGCTCCCCTTTGATCACATGGTAAGATACGAAGCCCCCAATCCCCAGCACGATAATAGTTACAATAAGGTAAATAAGAACAAATTTTGTTATCAGCTTCATGGCAATCAGTGGACTTTAAATTTGTATCCTATGCCGTAGACACTTTTGATATAATCATTAGCCCCGGCGTTCTCCAGTTTCTTGCGCAGATTCTTAATATGTTGATAAACAAAATCGAGATTTTCGAGATGGTCAACATAATCGCCCCACAAGTGTTCGGCAATAGTTTGTTTGGAGAGCACGTGGTTTTTGTTGGATGAGAAATAGAGCAGCAACTCGTACTCTTTGGGCGTTAGGTCAACGGGGGTTCCCTCCACTGTAACCTCCATCGTTTTAGTATTTATGGCTATTTCATTGACGTTAAGGATTTCCCTGCCATCGCGCTGTTGGCGTCGATTTATGGCCTTAATGCGGGCATGGAGTTCCGGCAACTGAAAGGGTTTGGTGATATAGTCATCTGCTCCCAGTTCGAGACCTTCCACTTTGTCGTCCAAAGCATTTTTTGCGGATATGATGATAGTTCCCGTTTCAGGATTTACGGATTTTAGCTCGCGTAAAACCTGAAGCCCCGAACCGCCGGGAATCATAATATCGATGAGCACAACATCGTAAGTGTACGACATTACCTTATCAAAAGCTTCGGAATAGGATTGAGCGGATTCACAGATGTACCCTTCTCGTTTTAAATATGTCTGGATATTCTGCAGTAAATCTTCGTTGTCTTCGATGATAAGTAGTTTCATAGCAATACAAACATAACAAATGAATTTGAAGCAAAACTGAAGCTCAATAAATTATATTTTTAAACGCGTATATTAGTACATTTAAAAACTACGGTTAATCAAAAAAGTTGGTTTAAATCTTATTATACGCCCTGTTATACTAATTCTTGTCTTAGGCATTTGTTTTGGAGGATGTAATTCGGAGCGGGGAGCACCTATCACTGAAAAGAAAACAGATTCAGTAATAGAAACGGATACAAATAGCAATACTGTGTTGCAAAAGAACGGGCCTGCTGATTTTAAACGACAGTCCAGCCGTATTGGTCAGTTGGTATATGTACCGGTTTATTCATACATCTATCGACAAAATCGTCAGAAAACATTTAATCTGACAACTACACTTAGTATTAGAAATGCAGATCCATATCGTAACTTGATTATTACAGAAGTGTCTTATTATGACTCCGACGGTGAGCTTATTCAGGAGTATATTGATTCAGGTTAGCAGCTTAGCCCGTTGGCTACTACCTCGTATGTGATCGAAGAAGCTGATTTGCGGGGCGGCGTCGGGGCTAACTTTCTGGTACGGTGGTATTCGCAGAATCCTATTTATCCACCCGTTATTGAAGTGGTAAATATTAGTGCATCCCAGCAACAAGGTATTTCATTTTTAAGTGGAGGACGTGTACTTCAGGAGCGTTCTGTAAGTACATGCGCCAATGAATGTAATTGGTAGTTGAATCGCTCAGCATTCTGCTTGTTATTTTTTATACCAAACCACAATTATTTTCGACCTAAGAGTTTTTATTCGTTGAATATTTAGATTCAATTTCTATGACCCCGTAGTGACCTTGCATACCATATTGTGCAGAAGCGCCCGGCGGTAATACTTTGACAGAGTTTATATCACCTCGAGAAAACATACTCGAAACACGAGAGTAACTTCGACCAGCCTTTTGGCCATCTACAACGAATAATGGCTGCGCCGTAGGATTATTGATTGATTTATGTCCTCGTATGAGGATTTGGATGTTTTCACCACTTCCATTGAGCTGTACGCTGCTGGCGCGGCGCAAGAAATCCTCGAGGGTCCAATAGCTGGTATAATCATGGGATTGGATTTGCTGTGATTGTTGACTGGTTGTAGCACATCCTATTAAACCGAGCAATAGCACACACAATCCTATTGATATACCTAAATTTAATCGTTTCATAGCGGTGGGATTTGATTAACAATATTAGGTACTTAATAGTATAGCTATTTATTGGTAATTAAATAAATAAAAATTAACCACTTACCACTATTATTTATTGATTCTTCGTGTGAATGAGTATAACTCCAAAATGGCCCTCCATGCCATATCGGGCAGATTGTGATGGGGGGAGGACTTCGATATAATTTATTTCTCCAGGATATAACATCTCATTTACGTTGGCAAAACTTCGGCCCGCCTTTTGTCCATCTATGATATACAAGGGTTGGCTTGCGGGGTTATTTGTAGTACTTTCGCCACGTATAATTACGCGTTCACTTCCCGGGCTACCGGTAATCATCGCTTTGGAAGTTCTGCGAAGGTGATCTTTAAGTGTCCAGTTATTTTCTGGATTCATCTTTTGCGTATTATCCTTATTTGTGGTGCTGGAGGTAGAGCAGCCCAACACCGAAACAAATAAACCCGCGGCAAACAATACGATTAGGGGTTTTGAAAATTTCATAGTCTTAAAGGTCTATTGGGATTACATAAATCAACCTATAAAAGTTGGGGCTTGATTTTAAAAATATGTGGCAGAACGATAAGTGCTGGTGATAAGACGCATTAATTCTTTAAGATTGTTTGGTCTAACATATCGGTATCTTTAAAAACAAATTTATTAGTAAAAAGAATTCCTAAATAGACCGAAAGGATAGTGCCTGAAAAGATAGCAACCATAATCATAATTTGATATTTGATGGCAATGAGCGGTGAGCTTCCACTCAAAATTTGACCGGTCATCATCCCCGGCAGAGAAACAAGTCCAATTGTGGCCATGGAGGCAAGCGTTGGATTGGCTGACTTTTGGAGTGCTTCACTAAAAAAGGAATGTACCGCCTCTGCTCGGGTTGCACCGCAAGCAAGATAAAACTGATAGCGCTCTTGTTGCTCATGCAAGCTGTAATAAAATGCGTTGATACCAATCACATTACTCCTCAGGCAGTTACCCAGTACCATTCCCGTTATGGGAATAGTATATTGGGCAGCCAAAAGTTTAGGCAGTTGTATTACGACCTCAAGAAAGAACAGGTCGATTACAATGATGCCTAAAAGCGTAGCTCCAAAGATCGGTATAATGACTGCCCATTTCCTTTTTAGATCGCTTCGATCAATAGTAGCAAAGTCGGCCACGGCCACCATCACAAAAATCCATGCGGCATTAATCCAGGGATTGTCATATTCAAACAGATATTGTAAATAGTATCCCACAAAAAGCAGTTGCAGCACCATCCGTACCGAAGCCGTCAGTAGTTTTTTGTTAAGTCCTGTTCGGTATTTCCATAAAATATAGGCCGGCACCAGCATAATGATAAAGCCGATTCCAAGCTGTGTCCATGTAAGGTCAATAATTCCCATTACGCAAGTGCTATTATGTTATCAGCTTGGTTTACCCAGAACGGATCGTGAGACGTTGAGATCACCGTCCGGTTATTGGCAAGCAATAATTTTGCAGCTTTTTGTTTGGATGCCTTATCAAGGGCCGAAGTTGGTTCATCCAGCAGAAGCAGGGGCTTATCAAGCAGATAGCAAATTGCTAACCCCACTCGTTGCCGCTGACCCGTTGAGAGATCCCGAAATTCTTTGTCAACGGTATCTGCCCGAAGCCCTAATTCCTGTAATGTATTTATGTAATCTTGTTTATCCCGGTTGGATGATCTATTGGCGGCAAATTCAAAAGGTTTGGCCATCACATCCCCAACAGTACCAGAGCCTAAATTTAAATCTTGGGGAAGCCATGAAGTTTGTTTGCGTATTTCCCGGTCATCAAGTTCTGCGCGATTTATTGAGATAGTGCCTTTTTGAGGTTTGTAAAATCCCAAAAGGAGTTTAAGAAGGGTGCTTTTGCCTGATCCTGATTCTCCTTTTAGTATGGTATGTTGTCCCGCCTTTGCCAGAAATGAGAAATCCGTTACAATCTGCTCATTTTCGAAGCTAAATGTGACGTTATCAAAAGATATTTCGGGTGAGGATGCCAATATGATCCAGATACTTTTGGTATTAAAACGGAAGTGGTTCTCCGGTATTTTTAGCACGTTCGCGATGCAGCTTTTGGAGCTGCTGGGTAACAGGTCCTTTGGTACCATCGCCAATTACGCGCTGATCAATTTCTACGGCGGGAACCAATTCACCCATAGTGCCGGTAGTGAAGCATTCGTCGGCAGAGTACATTTCGGCCATACTGATGCGCTTCTCAGCTGCCGGGATGTCATTTTCTTTACAGAGATCAATAACGATGCCGCGTGTTATGCCCGGCAGACAACTATCCGCAAAGGGGGTGAGTACTTTGCCCTTTTTGACAAAAAAGATGTTTGTCGCATTTACTTCCGAGACGTACCCTTCAATATCCATCATTACTGCGCCATCGGCGCCGGCAACATTGGCCTCGATTTTGGCCAGTATATTGTTGATCAGATTGTTGTGATGGATTTTGGAATCAATGCACTGCGGGGGGTTACGCCGTATTGATGAAGTAACTAATTGAAGACCTTCTCTATCCTCATGGATAGGTGGCTTCCACTCGGCCAGGACAATAAGTGTTGGCCCGTATTGATTAACCCCGGGATCCATATAGGAGGTGACCTTCTTGCCCCGCGAAAGCGTAAGCCGGATATGTGTTTCGTCACGCATGTCGTTGGCTTCGAGCGTGGCAAAAATTGCCTCTTTGATTTTATCATTTGATGGCACGCTGTCGAAAGCCATCGCATGGGCGGAATTCTGAAGGCGCTCGAGATGTTCATCGAGGGCGAATATTTTCCCATCGTAAACGCGTAGTCCTTCCCATACCCCATCACCGCCCTGCACCAAGCTGTCAAAGACAGAAATATTAGCTTCCTGGCGATCATAGAGTTCTCCGTCAATCCAAACCTTAAGATCTTCATTTCGGGGATCGGGGATTGTGGGATGTGTGTCCATAACTTTTGTATTCAGTATTCTTACTTAACATTATTTTTTTATTGCATGTGCAAACAATCTATCATAAATAGACTTACAGTGTTCGTAAAGGGGATCAAGGTGATCCGGAAGTGTTTGGCTTTTCGAAGTATAGGGATTAAAGCCTGTAGACTTATGAACATTATCATACCAATATTCGGCCCACACTCCGTCTTCGGGAATAGGTCCCGGTGCCCACGAAAGCATGGATTCCTCAAAAGGAATATTCAATCGTTCACATAATGCGGATAAAACAAATTCAGGATCTTCTAACAGCTCTTTAGCGTCAAGAACAGTAAGAGGTATATTGTTATTTTCGGCAGTTTCAAATAGATCAAGCAGTTGCTGATAGCCTGTATCACGAAGCGATGGGTCGGACAGAGACTTATCAAGTGAGAGGAGCATATCAGCAGGATCTCGAATTAAAAAAACAGGTATAAATTCTTCGAACAGTTGGGAAAGAGTATGGTCCATTTCAATCATGTGATGAGCCATGTTTTTAACAAACAACACATCAGAATTAGCCCCGGTTGTCATCAAGTTTTGCATTGCAACAGAGGGATCTTTGGGTTGGCTTTCGATGACTTTGGCCCGTCCGGGATGTTCGGCTCCGCTCTGCAACAGGTAATGAGCATAGAACGGCTCATCGATCACTTTGGTATCGCTGCGCTGGGCAAAAGAATACATAATGGCCGTGGAAATGTTACGAGGACCAGACCACATATTTATCCTGATATTTCCCATATCAACTAAATTTATTACATGTCGTTTGCGTGATATATGGTATAGATATTTTGGGGATCATCAAAAGTAATTACAGGATCGATTTAAAGAAGGCAATCGTCACCCGCTTTTTTACAATAGTTTTTATACTTTAAAACATCGACCAACAAATAGAAATAGACCTCAATATATAGTTAAAATGGGGCCCCGAAAGAATGAGAGCCGGAGGGATAAATTTCGGTTTGAAAAACGGTTACTAAAAGGTTCAATGGTATTTTTTCATCGTAAAAATGATGATCGATATCGCTATGTTGATATCAGTCCCAATGTTAGCCATCTGTTGGGATATACCCGCTCTGAACTAAAACATGAGTATTTTAACTGGCCGAGCCACATACATCCGGAGGATCGCCAGTCTGTAATGTCATTTTTGGGAAGCCTGCCTTTGGGCAATACCCGGAAAATTGAATACCGGTTTAAGCATAAGTCCGGTCACTATCTTTGGTTGCGCGAAGAAGTGGAATTGATAGAGGAAGATGGTAAAAAAATATTAGCGGGGATAATAATTGAAAAAAGTGAGGATAAACAGTTGCAGAAGAAGCAGTCGGACGAAAGGCAAAAGTTACAGCAGTTGGCGCTGGATAATTTGAATGATATGGTAGTAATTACCAAGGCCCCTAAAGATGATCCACTGAATTCAAATATCGTTTTTGTTAACAAGTCGTTCGAGGAGTTTACGGGTTATCATTCGGAAGAGGTAATCAACAAAACGCCCACGTTTTTACACGGACCGGAAACTTCGGCGGAGACTATAAACCGAATTAATAACAAAATTAGAGAGGGGCAATCGTTACGAGAGGAATTTATAAATTATAAAAAAGACGGTACTCCCTATTGGGTTGAACTGGACATGGCACCGTTTCCTACGGAGGATGGGAACTATGATTTTTGGGTAGGAATCAACCGGGATATCACCCAGCGAAAAAAAGCGGAGCAGAAACTTTGGGAGAGTGAAAAACGACATCGCACCTTTACTGAGTTGGCGTTTGACGCGATTTTTGAAATACATGTTGATGGTACCATACTGCGATGCAACAAACGAGCATGCGAACTGTTTGGATATGATCGCGAAGAGTTAATAGGCATGCATGTACTGGATTTGACCCCCAAAGAATTTCATAGCAAGCAACCGGAAACCTTTGCCGGTATTACTACTACAGGTGATGATGCCTGGGAGCGAACTTATCAAAAGAAGGATGGAACAAAGTTTCCTACTGAAATACATACATCATTTTATGAAATGGGTGGACAAAAACGCCTAATTGCATATGTCCGTGATAATACCGACCACAAAAAGTACGAACAGACGATTCGAAAATCTCTAAAAGAGAAAGAAACGTTGCTGGCCGAGGTGCACCATCGGGTGAAAAATAACTTGGCCATTATTTCCGGGTTGCTTCAGATGCAGGTGTTTAATACGGATGATGAAAACATACTGGCAAAGCTCAAAGAAAGCCAATCGCGTATACAGTCGATAGCAATGGTGCATGAAAAGCTTTACAGCTCGGAAACATTTTCGGAGATTGCCATTGATAAATACATCGACGATTTATTGCATATGATTGAAGAATCGATGTCCGATTTTGAAAAGGATATTTGTGTAAATACCGATATGGAAACGATTTTGTTGACGGTGGGGCAGGCTATTCCGTGTGGTTTGTTGCTCAACGAGATGATTACAAACTGCTACAAGCATGCATTTGAGCATCAAGAAGATGGCAAAATTGAAATATCTATTAAAGAAGAAGCAGAAAAAATTATGTTATCGGTAGCAGATAACGGTGTCGGATTGCCGGAAGATTTTGACATTGAGCAGCAGTCCTCGCTGGGGATGTCGATTATTAATACGCTGGCAAATCAGTTGAATGGACAGCTAAATGTAGAATCGGGAGATTTTGGCAGTCGTTTTTCATTAGCTTTTGAGATCGAACGTGATGTCGAAAAATGACGATTTTATTAAAATGCTTTTTTAAAAAGAAACAATAGATTAGGACTTAAATGTTGTATTAAAGTGAACTCAAGAGTGTTAATAATATCCTCAAAATAATCAATCAAATCGGAGAATAAGTATGATACCATCACCACTACAGAAACCTATATTATTTGTGTTAATGATCTGTTTTGTTGCTGTGCAGCCGCTGGCAGCACAATCAGAGGAGGGGTTAACTCCAAAAGATGTTGCCAAGATGCAGCAGGTGAATGAAATTGCAATGGCTCCATCCGGAGAGAAAGCAATTTACACTTTACAGGTGCAAGCGGACCCTGAAAAGGAAAATAAACCGGCAAGTTATCACTTGTATCTTGCTGATTTGGCCACGGGCAATTCCATCTCCTATGTGACGACGATGAGCGTCAGTGATATTGCATTCCGTCCCAACCATAATACCATTACGTTCCTGGGAAAACGTTCATCAGATGAAACTACGAGTTTGTATGAAATATCGATGAATGGCGGAGAGGCTCAAAAGATTTATTCTTTTAAAACATCGATCGGGGATTACAAATGGGCTTCTGATGGTAGTCATGTTGCTTTTATGGCGCAGGATACGATTACGTATGAGCGATCATCACTGCCATATCACCCTGAAGTATATGAAGAAAACCTTAAGCAGCGTCGTGGCTATGTGGCCAATGTAGATATGCCGGACCACGGACCTCATCAGGTGCAGGTAGAAGGATCTATTTACCAAATGCGCTGGAGCCCAAATGGAGAAAAACTGGCTATAGCGGTAGCTCCTTCGCCACTTGTTGATGATTACTACATGCATCAGCAGGTTAAAATTGTTGATTACGAAGGGAAACAGATACTTGCTGAGATTAACCACGAAGGAAAGCTGGGACAAATTGGCTGGAGCCCCGACGGTAGTAAACTGGCAATGATCGCCGGTGCTGATATACATGATCCTACCGCCGGTCGACTGCTTGTTGTTTCGGCTAATGGTGGGAAACCAACGCAGCTAAAGCCTCAATATGAAGGAATGTTTGACCAGTTCAAATGGACTGGAAATAACAAACTCCATTATTTAAGTAGCGAAGGGGTGTGGTCAACGTATGGCAGTATTAATGCTGATGGTTCAAATATGAATACGATTGTAGGGAAAGGCGACACAAACCTTTCTTCTTTTGATCGGACCTCGAATGGAGCCACCATTTTTACAGCAAGCTCAGCAACACATCCCCAAGAGTTGTATCAGTTAGCTGATAATAATGTCAAACGAGTGACGAACACAAACGCCTGGTTGAAAAAGAAAAAACTGGCTAAACAAGAAGTAGTTACATGGACCGCCGATGACGGCACCGAACTACAGGGTATTTTGGTATATCCTGTAGGTTATGAAGAGGGTAAGCAATATCCCATGATAACAACGGTACACGGTGGACCTGAATCCCATTATAATCATGGTTGGGTAACCAATTATTCTGATGCCGGTCAGGTTGGTGCTGCTCAGGGATATTTTGTTTTTTATCCCAATTATCGAGGCAGTACCGGTCGTGGAGAAACATTTGCCAAGAGCAGCCAAGGTGATTTGGCCGGAGCTGAGTTTGATGATATCGTTGCCGGGGTCGATGAATTGGTCGAAGAAGGATTGGTTGATGGTAACAAAGTAGGCGTTACCGGTGGTTCTTACGGCGGGTATGCTACCGGATGGATGGCTACAAAGTACACTGATCGTTTTGCCGCAGGGGTCATGTTTGTGGGCATTAGCGATAATATCTCCAAATGGGGAACCAGCGATATACCCGAAGAGCTCTTTTTGGTCCATGCGCGAAAACGTATTTGGGAAGATTACCAGGGATACTTGGAGCGAAGTCCTATTTATTACGCCGGACAAGCTAATACGCCCCTGTTGATTATGCACGGTAAAGAAGATACGCGCGTTGACCCAAGTCAATCGTATGAGCTATATCGCCATATTAAAACACGGACTGATACTCCGGTCCGCTTGGTATTGTATCCGGGAGAAGGGCATGGTAATCGAAACTCCACCGCACGCTATGATTACAATTTGCGCATGATGCGATGGTTTAATCAATACTTGAAGGGTCAGCAGCAAGCCCGACCTGATGTGGAAATGGAAGTGGAAAAAACAGCGGTTGAAAACTAATTAAGTTTTAGGGAATCAATTTTATGTCCCCTTCTGTTGATTCAGGAGGGGATTTTTTATGTGTAATAAATAATTCCAGCTAATCACTGTCAACGAACGGTTCAATATTTTCAGCATCGCCCAGCAGCCGCACGTCCTCAAGATTTTTGACAGTGCGGACCTCATCAACAAGACCCTGTAAAATCTGTTCATAATTGTCAAAATCCTTGCCGAAATAGATTTTTTTATCGTCAGACTCCACATAAAAGTTGGACCATGTTGACCCAAAGTGAATAGCTTGGATATCCTTAAAATCTATGATGCTTGGTGATATCAACCCCTGCCGATGAATACTGTTCTCGGTCAGCTTAATTTTATAGCCGTTGGCAATGACGATAACAACGGCCCAAAGTAAAAAGAGGAGCACCATTAATCCCGAAAACAATAATTCTCCCACCGTGTAGTTAAGATATGCGGCGTAAGTCATGGGTATTCCTACAAATAAAAACAGGAAAACCATTAAAAACTTTGATCTCGTTCTGAGTGAAAACTCTTTAATCTCTTGTCCCATAACAATCCCTATTTTTAAATTAGTACCAACGATAAGAAATATTATATATCTATTATTAATTTAAAATGAAAGGAGAGCACTGATTTCCCCATGGATTTTACAGCAGCCAGTAAATTTTTGAGCTATGTGTTACGTCATCACCCAGAGGCCATTGGCATTGAACTGGATGATCATGGTTGGGCGAACATAGATGATTTGCTTGAAAAAGCTCAAAATAAAGGGAAGGACGTAGACCGAGATATTATTTGGCAAATAATTGCAAACAGTGCTAAGCAGCGGTTTATTCTAAGCAGTGACAAGAAATACATTCGGGCAGGTTATGGTCATTCCATTGATGTAGACTTGCAGCTAAAACCCAAAACCCCGCCGGAGAAACTTTATCACGGGACAGATTATGATAATGTAGCCCCTATTTTAGAGGATGGCATTAAAGCCCAAAGTCGAAATTTTGTACACTTATCCACAACGATTGAGGAGGCACGTAAGGTAGGTAGCAGGCATGGCAAACCGGAAATCCTTATTGTTTTTTCGAAACAAATGAGTAAGGATAGATATAGGTTTTATCAATCACAGAGTGAAGCAAGTGTGTGGTTAACGCCTTTTGTACCGCCTCAATTTCTGAAAAGAAAATCATAAAGCACTAATGGCATAACTTTTCTCGACATAGATACTGCATAACGATCATGATCTTTGTACATTTAGAGCAATGAAGAAATTGTTTTCCATACTTATTTTGGGGTTGGTTAGTCTACTAACCACAGAGGCAGTGACCCATGTCGATTACCCGGTGGAAAACACCCTTTCGATCGAAAAACCAGAGCGAGAAAATAACGCTCAATCCACTCATCCTTTTGAACAGCCCAACCTGTTTAATGTTTTTCATCAGGGAGAAACCGGAATAAATATAAGCAGTCATCCAGAGCCGTGGCTGTTGGAGGAAGACCGGGAAGAATCGGCAATTTATGAGTTTATTGCATCAGCTACCGAAAATAGGTTAACCCTTCATCTACGTATTTATCGATTAGCAGATCGAACCGCAATATTTTTAAAATATATTTTTCCCTTCCACGCATTTCTATAAGCTGTTTTAGTGTAATTACGGATTATCGGCTATTGCAGCCGATAATTCTATCAGTTAGCTAAATTTTTTGGGTTCGGGTAAGATGAATGTAACGAACCCAGTATATCTTAATATTACATTTAAAACGGTTTCTACTATGAAAATAGATTCGACCACAATTATTATCAGTGCTATTGCATCGTTGTTCTTTATTATTCCTATTGTAATGGATCAGTTGAAGAAGAAAAAACAAAGTGACGACTAACTCTTAACGCAAGCCTTGGAGGATAAAATCAGCTTTCATATGAAGGCTGATAACTACATTTGCTGATCAATAAAAAAAGCCGCGGGAAACCGCGGCTTTTTGAGTCAATTTAGGGTGTTTCACTTTAATCTTCTTTGAGTATTTCCAAGCGTTTTTTCAGGTCTTGGGCGGCTGAAACATATCCCCCGCCACTGCCGTCCACAAAGTGGATGTGGTCGCGGTGATATTCAAAGACCATACAAGTAATCATAGCAGCATTAGAAAGATGAAGTCCGTACGCTAAGTTTCCTTCTTTAAATTGCTGTTTGAGGAAGTTGACAAACTCTTTTCGCTGTGCCCGGCTCCCGCTGATGACGACCCGAAGCATATCATCAAATTTGCGGTGATCGGAATTCAGGGCCAGGTCTGATTTATAAAGTGACCAGTTGGTAGCCAAGGTTTTGTAGTTCAAAGCCATTAGTATTTTTCCGATGATGGTTTGCAGCTGTACTTGTAGGATATAGCTGATGCGTTTAAGCCAGCCTTGTCCGTGGGTGCGAATTCGGGCTTCTCCCATAAGTTTAGAGAATGAAAGGGTCATGGAAAGTCCCGGTACATTTATGGGGTTGGTTTTATTGTCGAAACCAAAGGTGGTGCGCATTTTTTGCAGAACGTTTTCATAGATTTTCTGTGGATGATCTATATTGGGATTACTTTTTACCATCAGGGTGATCACTTCATTTTGGGACTGCTCCACTTCTTGCCATCGACATTCCAAGCCACTAAAATTAACATTGTGGGCGTTGTCTAAGGCCGGGATATGAAATTTATCTGAGCCTGTTTCTTTAAGTAACTGTTCGGCAAAACTTAATCCCCCGCCCGAAAAAATAGCTTGAATATAGAACTCAGACGCACGATATCGGGCAACCTGTATGCTATATCCTTGCTCATGGATGTAGGAGATGGGAATGATTGCCGCGCGTAAATCAAGGTTATATTCCGTTTTACCAATGGTTTTACTTGCTCCTAAAATACGGCGGGTCTCATCCAGCAAGTGGGGTGGTAGGCAAAAGGACGCCCCGTCACCGCCAAAAGTAAAGGGTATTGCATTACGATCAGTAACATTACAGATTCCAACAATGGGCGATGCGCCTAAGATGTTTACTGCCTTATAACGATTTTTATTAATAGCACCGGTGGAGTTTACAATGTCGGTTACAGCTACATACCAATCATCCGGCAAGGCGTAAAAATTTTCTTGATTCGAGGCATCAAAAAAATTCTCTATGATCGGCAGGTTTTTGTAAAAGTCAGTATTGCTTGCCACCGTAATTTTGTTTGACTAATATTTATTAAACGCTTAAAACATACAAAAAAGAAAGCCTATAGGTTATCAAATGATTTGGATATTGAACAGGGTTTTGGAAATATAATCATCAGCTGTTTGGCAAGGTTTTACAATGAAGTGTCTTGGGATCAATTTCTACTTTTTTGTGTTGCCCTTGAATGGCAACTTCGGTAAAAGTAGCCATGTGTTGCAGGTACTTTTTAAGTGAATACTGCTCATCGCGGCATTTCCGATAAATTGTTCGAAACTCATAGCGTAGTTTGTACCAGTTTACAGAATTTTTAGGAGCACGCCGTTGGATATACGAGGCCAACTTGCGCTCAAAAATAGGACGGAAACACATCTCCCTTTTGGCAGACCGATATATTCGCTTGATATCTTGAACAGTACGTTGATCCATGATAGGATAACTTAAAAAGCATGGATGCAACCATACTGTCACCATATTTATAGCAGCTTAAAAAATTGAAGATAGGCGGTAATTGGAACTAAGGGTTTTGTGTCATGCTGAAATTATTTCAGCATCTGTGGAGGTAGGATAATAATGCCTGCAGCAGGAAGCCTCATTAAGTTGACTTCCACTCATTTTGCTCGGTAAAAAGCTGAGAGTGAAAGGCATCCATAATCTGGCATGAATTTACAATCCCACCGCAATAGCCCGGTTCGAGAGCAATGGTAACGCCATCGATATTGGGCAAGATTTGTTGAAATACGGGCTTTGAGATGTCAACAACCTGCATGATTTCATCATCAGAATATCGGTGAAACTCATCGGAATATTGCTGTTTCCCTTTTCCATGGATAAAATAATCCAGATCGATATCGAAAAAGATATTGTGGTCATTGCGATCCAGCATCAATTCCTGGAACTGATCAAAGTCACGGAATTCAAAAATGTGGTGATCATTTCCATTGATGTCTTTAAAGCTACTTTTTTGATAATCGGTTGTGTTTTGAAGAAGCACGATATCTCCAATCAGATTGAGCCATGCAGCACATAAAATGTGTCCGTCATTGGTCTGGTCAAACTGCGCCCAAACGTAGTTGGATACGTCAGATAGGTTCGATTGATCCAGTTTTGCCAATGATTCTTTTTGATCATCTGGAACCGGGGCCAGATCACGATGCCAATCGATCGTCACTAACGTAGGCGCCGATTGTTGCAACAGCCCATTATTCTGTAACCGATTTCGCCATTTCATCCAGAAAAAGAAGGCAAAGCGGTGCTCCATGATAATGGCTTTTTCGACGGAACGATTCGGATCGCCGGCATGCGAAATTTCTTCCAAATGAGTGCCGGGCGGGTTGCAACTATTAGGTTCAATATTCTCGTACATATTCTTTAGTTAATCAGCTGTTGTGATGAATACGAGCTCTTAAATTAGTAGACTTCATGCGAACTTCAAGTTATTAATTGTTGATAATTATGGGCGAAACACTATACTATATAGTGCGTAACCGGGATGTTATACATAATGAAATATGAGGGATTCTATGAGTGAGCAACGATTTAAAAATGTATTATTGGGATTGTTGATAGTTGCGCTGATGCAGTCGGTAGCATTGGGACAATCATCGCCAACATTTGATAAACAGAAGCTGGATACCTATCTGGAGAAGTTGGATAAAGAAAATAAAATGATGGGATCGCTGACCATTGATTCGGCTGGCAGTAAGGTGTATCAAAAAGCTGTGGGATTTAGAGATGTTGAGCGTGGTACTCGGCCCGATGCTGATACGAAATATCGCATAGGTTCTATTACTAAAACCTATACGGCGACGATGATCATGCAATTGGTTGATGAGGATAAGCTTTCTTTATCAACCTCGCTGGCCGACTTTTATCCTCAAATACCGCAATCGGAGAGTATTACTATTGAACATTTGCTTCGTCACCAATCGGGATTGTATAACTTTACGAATGCGCCAGATTATCCTGATTGGATGACCGAGCCCCTGTCAAAAGAGGATCTGTTACAGATATTTTATGAGGATGATCCCCAGTTTGAACCCGGCGCACAAACCAGCTATAGCAATACAAACTATGTGTTGCTGCAATTCATTCTGGAGGATATCACCGGCCAAAGCTATGCAAACCTGTTGCAAAACCGTATTGCGAAACCGCTTAATCTGGAACATACGCACTATGGTGATGGTATTGAGCCAGCCAAAAATGAAGCGTTTTCGTATCAGTATCAGGAAGAGCAATGGAGATCAGCTCGAGAAACGGCTCTCAGCATTCCGGGCGGGGCCGGGGCCATCGTATCTACCACCAGCGAGATGATTACGTTTATTCGAGCACTATTTGATGGAAAGTTGGTATCTCAGCAGTCTCTGGATAAAATGACTTCAACGGGTCAAGGATTTGGAATAGGACTTGCAAAGGTTCCTTTTCATGATAGATATGCTTTTGGTCATAATGGAGGCATTGACGGATTTCAGTCGCACCTCTCCTACTTTCCCGAAGAGGATGTCACTATTGCTATTACGACTAATGGTTTACAATACAGCTTAAATGATATTTTGATTGGAGCATTAAGCATTTATTTAGGTTATGAATTCAAAATTCCCAGTTTTGACGAAAAAACGATAACGCTGAGCAAGGAGCAAATGAAAAAATATGTGGGCACCTATGCTACCGATCAGCTGCCGATGGATATGGAGCTTTTTATTGAGGGCGATGTATTGAAAGCCCAGGCCACAGGGCAGCAAGCTTTTCCACTGACGGCCAATAGTGAAACAAAGTTTCGCTTTGACCCAGCTGGGGTGGTCATGGAATTTGATTCGTTGGAAAACGGAGCGTACCAGCACTTTATGCTGTATCAGGGCGGCGGATCATTTTCGTTTACCCGAAAAGAATAGCTTTTGATTAATTAAATGCCCGGCACTTTAAAAGTGACGGGCATTTTTTATAAAGCTGGTGTCTCATGAACAATATTTGAGGGATTATCTTTTTGTCAGTAAAGAATAGACGAAAATACTATTGGGGAATTGTGGGTTTTGTTCTGGTTATAATCGATAGCTCCTAAACAGCCGTGTATAGTTTATCGCTTTTGTGACAATTTTTCCGCGATTTGTCCCAAATTATCAACGATAAAACCGCTATGTATTGCTTGGACAAACTTTTTTGATCTCTCTTTTCGTCCCCTACTATATTTTGCCGTTTAGAGCCGGATTTGTTTTTGCGTAATTCCAGCCCAGAAGCTGGCCGGCCTTTGCTTATTTGATGTTGGTTGGCGTCACTATGGGGATGGATAGTACCGTGAAACCGGCATTGTGGGCCGAACTTTTTGGTACGGATATCATCGGGACCGTTCGTTCCCTGTTTTTTCATTGATGGTGTTGAGCACAGCCCTTTGTCCTTTTTTTGATGGGATGGGCTATCGATGCGGGAATGGCTATGGAATCTTATAGTCTTTATAGCCATTATTACATCAGCATTGCTACGGTTATGGCCTACGTAGCATTTAATGTAAATACCGACTAACTGTTATAATAGAGGACCAACCTTAAAAGATACTTGTGGTAAAAAAATGTAAGGATGAAAGAGGAGGTTGCGCAACTCGAAGAACTTACCAAATAGATTATGCCTACGGCGGTTGTCACGGATGGATATCATCAATAATAAAACGATAAATAGGAAGCGCTGTGCAAGTAAAAAAATTGGTTACAAAAGTCAGAGGAATGCAAATAAGGTATTTGCATCAAATATGGAGATGATATTCTATTAATACGTTTTAAGGTTATCTCTTGGATAATGTATTATGTTAAGCTTGCTCAGAAATCGTAATCAAATATTTATTCCGTACATCGAAGGAACGAGAAGGTCTTTACTCGCATTTATTTTAGCGTAGCGATTTATTAATTGGCATAATTCAATATTAAGTCTTTTAATAAGAAAGTAACTCTAAATAAAAAAGTAGGGGTATTATGTTAGATCGATTACGTTCTTCCAAGTTAGGTGAATTTATAGATGCCGGTACATCAGCAGCTATTTTTAGAATTTTGATCGCCTTCTTTATGCTATATGGGCATGGCTGGGGTAAGCTGATGAATGTATTTGGCGGTAATTTTCAATTTTTAGATCCGCTCGGTATTGGCCCAACGGCATCATTAATTTTAGCCGCATTCGCGGAGGGGATTTGTGCATTGTTGATCATAGCCGGATTTTGGACACGGTTGGCGTCATTAATTTTGAGTATTAATATGGCAGTAGCCGTATTCTTTGTACACCTGCCCGCAGGTGATTGGTTTGGTGATATGGAGCTTCCGGTATTATACTTGGTAGCGTTTGTAATAATATTCTTGCTTGGTCCCGGTAAATATTCGGTCGACAGCAACTAATATTAAAACAGCCTTTTACAATTAAGAGAAGGAGAGTATTTATCAATACTCTCCTTTTTTATATTTGAGCCTTTTTTAAAGAATACAGCTTGTCGTACTAAATTCGGATAACTTTTATTTAGTATCTTTTGCAAATCCTTCAATTAGAAAATGGTATAAAGTATTAATGAGATTTATAGCAGTAAATTGGTTGATTTTTTTACTATGCACGATGGGTTTAGGGTGCCAGAATAAGGCGGAAATCCCAAAAGATGAAAGAAAAGAACCCGTCCAGCTTCCGGAATTTAATACGATCAATACCGACCAGGTTTTTGTGTATAATTGCGCCGACTCCCTGCAATTTACCACTCATGTAACATCCGATAGTGCTTGGCTCTTTTTAGCAGATACCTCTGTAAAAGTGCTGCCTACGCGTTCTGCTTCTGGAGCACGGTACGAAGGCGGCAAATACCTATATTGGAGCAAAGGAAACGAAGCCATCCTGCAAAAGCCCAAAGGATCATTTATGACCTGCCAGTCGGTCCCCGAAGAACGTTCGTGGGCGGCGGCAAAGCTCCGCGGGGTCGATTTTCGGGCACTGGGACAGGAGCCCGGCTGGTTTTTAGAGCTTCAAAATAAGGGTCAACTTAAATACGTGGGGAACTATGGACAGGATACTATAACAGTTAAGACTCCCACACCCGATACGGATATTCAGGGAAAACGAACGGTCTATCAGGCCAAAGATGCTCAGCACGTATTGAAATTTGTAATTGCAGAAACTCCCTGTACCGATAGCATGAGTGGATTTGATTTTCCTCAAACGGTAACCGTATCCATTGATGGCGAAACATACAGAGGATGTGGGCGGTATCTGCAATAACCTTTTTTGCCCGATGGTTTATTGTAGATAGTTAACAATTTCCCAGAGTTCTACCTTAACCAAGTCACGGGTATTATAAATAGTATCAAAAAGCTCAGGCACATTGCTATTTTTACCCATGGTCTGCCTGATTATCTCCTCATTAAAACCAAATTCAAAATGTTCCAGCTCATCAAAGTAGTTGCCGGTAGCAAAATTATATCCGTAATTCAATCCCGAGGGTAAAATGAGTGAATGCACCTGCCAGCCCGCCATTCGTCCCCGCTCAATGCGTTCCAAGTGGATGGGTTTTGCAATTTCATCCTCCAGCATCAGGTAGTCGGGATTTTTGCCTGATGCCACCTTCATGTAATCCATTGAGACGTATCGGCTTGGGGAGGAACCCGTATCGGCATAAGCGCTATTTTCGATCCGCCAAATCTCCGACTTAATGAGTGTGGCCAGTTTGGAAAGCTGCTCTGTGCCCCCTTTGGATGTTGAAGAAGGCACAAAGCCTGGTGCATTGCTTTCAGAAAAATAATCCCCTAAGCGATTTATCGAAGAAGAAATGGTAATACTTACAAAGTTATAATTGCTTTTCTCACCACCGGGATATTTTATCTTGTATAGATACCAGCCCACTACGTCATCGTTCTCAAGAAGAGACGAAAACCCAGATACAAGATCTCTGTCAGCAACTTTTAAAAATCGATCGAGTTGAGTTTGGTTAACCTGCAGATAGTCAATCTTTTTATAATGACCATCCTGTGATTGTCCCATTGAAGATGCGAAAAAGACCAAACACAGTGCAAAAGATAAGAGTAGTTTCTTCATGTCAGCCCCCTGATTTTTATGAAGTTATACTACTAATTAAAACAATTTATAATACAAATGCACTATTCGGGAAGGTAACTCTCAAGATAGGCCTAATCCCATTATAGGAAAGGTATTAGAGAATGTTGGGTAGTTTTTTTGACAAAAAAAGTGAATTTGATTTTTTACATAGCTACAAACACTATAGCGTGTTATGACAGTAAGACTCAAATTCAGCTTCTTCTTTTATAACACGGAGTGCTTCTTCATCACAGCAGGCACTAATCAAGTAGGTAATTTCAGGGTTTTTTACTGTGCAATTTGGGGCCCTGCCTATCTTCTTGAGCTTTTGCAGGTATTGAAAAAAGAAGTATAGCTCCGGATAAAGTGATAAGTGCTCTCTTGAATATGTACATAACCTGATGATAGTTTTCTGCTATTAGTGACCTATGGTTTCGTATAAAACAATTTTGATTTAAAAATTAAAATGTTTTCTTGAAAAGGACTAAAGGTCACAGAAAAGCGTCCAGAAAAAGAGAGTTTAAAATGCGATTATGTAAGAAAGTTTGTGTGCTGATAATATTTTCAATCACTTTATGGGGATGCGGTTCCGGTGGGGGAACGGGGCCTGACAATAGTGGTAACGACAATGGGAATAATAATGATCCGGAACCGGTTGAGTATGACTTGTCAGTGTTAAAAAGTCCGTCCGATGGCGGAACGGTAAATCCCTCCAGTGGGACATTTGAGGACAACACGGAGGTGACGGTTGAAGCTACGGCAAACGAGGGATTTTCATTTCGAGAGTGGACGGGTGATGTCTCTTCCGAGAATAACCCAGTAACAGTTACTATCACGGGAGATACAGAGTTAACGGCTAATTTCGATGATTTGCGGTCGGTATATACGGTACAGCTGTTTGCTATTAGTACCGAAGATACGGTTAATCTCAGATTTGGACAGTCAAGCCGGGGCAGTGATGGGTTTGATGATGAGGTAGATCAGGAAGCGCCCCCACCCCCACCTGAAGGAGCTCTTTCCGCCTATTTTGAAATTGATGATCTGGATTTATACAAAGACTTCCGTAATAATATAGACCGACAGGCCGAATGGACATTACAGTACCAGGTTGCCAGTGGGGGGGACTTAAAACTGGATTGGGAGATTGTGAATGATTCTAAAATTGAAGGTGATTTAGTACTCACTGACGAATCCGGATCGTTTGAGGTTGATATGCGAAATGAAACCACCCATACTGTGAGTGAAAGCACATCGGGGAGCTTGCTCATCAACTATAATTTACAGTAAGTAATGGTATTGAATTATGCCGGCAGTGAAGGGATAGAATCAATAATCCCGAAGTTTTCGAGGGTCATCCAAAGCAGAAATAAAAAGTAGCAGAAAATAAGTGTCGCCGATTCCCATCTGCCCAATATCATATGGGTGCGCATAAAGCTAAAGAGTAGCAGTGTGGCCAATGTGAGTGCCCCCATCAGCGAAGCGGCAACTGAAAAGTTGATTATTGCAGCGCCCGCGATGAGGACTCCTATAGGGATGCAGACGAGCAGGTCAAAAATATTACTGCCCAATACATTTGCAATGGAGGTGATAGAGTCTCCCTTTTGAGCTTTCTTTATGCTCACAAAGGCATCGGGGATACTGGTACCGGCTGCTACTACTGATATTCCCCAGAGGAATGAAGGTGTGCCCAGTATATTTCCAAATTCAATAGCCGAACGTACCAACAGCTCAACCCCGAATAAGATTACGGACAAACTAACTACAAGCATGCCCCATTCTTTTAGCGGATTGATGTTACTTGAGTCGCGCTCGGGCACATAATCCATCGTATCCTGATACTGAATAAAGATGTAGAAGCCATAAAGCAACAGGGGAAGCAAAGCCAGAGGCCGGTCCATTTTTCCCAGAATGATACCTTCTGAGGCGCTAATGGGATTAAAAATAGCGGCGAAAGAAAAGGTAATCATCAATACTGCTACTGATATGATATAAAATTGAGCTTCTTTATATACGAGGTCCCTGTTCGATTCCAGGGGTTCTTTAGAAACCAATCCAGCAGCGGCGGGAATAATGAGGATGTTAAAAATTGCAGACCCCACAATAGCAGCTACGCCCAGGTCAAACTCTCCATGCAAGATCGTAGAAAGCACAACGGTAGCCAGTTCGGGGAAGCTGGATCCAATGGCGACAATCAGCGCCCCCTGTACGATGTCGGGCAGCTCGTAGTAGGTTGATAATCCCTCGCTGGAGTGCTCGAGCCAATCGCTTCCTTTCCATAAAATACCTGTGGCTACTACAGCTACGCCTGTCCATAAAAGTAATGAGAGTACCATTTTCAGTCCCCGCTTTGTTATTTATTTAAGCCCCAATAAATGAAGATTATAATTATCAAAAAAATAAAAGCCCCCCTTCTTTAAAGGAGTAATATCTTAGAAGGCAGCAGTAGCTGTCAAAAAAGAAATGGGTATTTGCTTTACGCATATTTCTCCCATTTTGAGAATATACTCTCCTAAAATGATATATTATAAAATGAGAATAGAATAATCGTTGCGCTATTAAAAGTCATGTAAATAATTGTTTATCAATTACTTATAAGTATATTATTTGTGCTCCATTTTGGGTTGGCACGTTTTTTTCAATCTGTCTTCGAACTGGTGGCACGGTATTTAAAGTATGGACGGTCGTAAGTCACGAAAGCAATTGTAACGATAAAGAAAAGGTTATATGGAATCCGTGAAAACTATAGAGGTGCGATGTCGACAACTCTTGTGAAATGTTTGAATAATCTCCTTTCTAACCGATAGAAATACAGCGAATAAGATTTAATAATCCCCATTATATGAACACTGAAGAAAGTAAATTTAGAACCGTTGTTAGAGATGTTGGCGGTATTCAGTTATTAATCGGTCCCATCTTACTAATTCCCGGAGTGGTTTCCGTTTTATATGGCGAAACCTATTCGGCCTTCTCTTTTGGAATCAGCTCAGTTATTACTACTCTTTTTGGAGTTATTGCCTATCAAATAAATAAAAAGGCAGAGAGCAACGGTCAGAGCCAGGCGATGATAACGGCGGCAGCTGCCTGGATGGTGACTTCGTTCTTCGGAGCTCTTCCCTTTTTTATTGCAGCTCATATCACTCCGGTAGAAGTAGCCCAGTCGTTTGTACCGGCCGGAGAAACCTATACTTCCAGCTTATACAATTTTAAAAGTTTTCTGCATGCCCTGTTTGAAAGCGTGAGCTCCTATACCACCACCGGCCTGACGATGAGCGTTCACGAACCGTCAGTGGGATATGGACTGCTATTCTACCGTTCGTTTGCGCAATGGCTTGGGGGAGCCGGAATGATCGTACTTTCATTGGCGGTTTTGGGTCAGTCGGGAGGTATGCACGGTCTGGCTCTATATAATATTGAGGCCAGCGGCCAAAAGATACGGCCCAATATCAGGCAGACCACACGCGCTATTTGGAAGGTTTATTTAACTGTAACATCCCTGTCGGCATTGTACATTTTTATAGGCACTTGGCTGGTATTTCCTGATTATAATCTTTTGCAAAACCTCTTTGAGGCTGTAAATCATGCTATGACCGGTCAATCGACGGGCGGGTTCAGCACCTTTGATGACAGCATTTCCGGCTATGGATCCTATGCCATGGAAATGATCTACCTGCTGCCGATGATCCTCGGAGCTATCTCTATACCTCTTTATTATAAAATTTATGAGGAAGGCAGTTTAAAAGAGCTGTGGTTAGATTACCAGGGGCGCTGGCTTATCTTGCTGAACATTGTTGGTTCTACGGTGCTAATTATAATGTTGATGAGCTCATTTTCTTTTTCTCAATCATTCAGAGAGGGGATTTTCCAATTTGTCAGTGCTTTGACGACCACTGGTTGGCAAACGGTAGATCTGGGCACTTGGCCGGTTTATGCCACCCTATTAATGGCTACGATCCCCATGATTATTGGTGGATCAACGGGAGCTACGGTAGGAGGAATCAAGATTTTCCGGGCCTATTTCATGGGAAAAGGGTTTATCTGGCGACTAAAGCAAGTTGTTCAGCCTACTCGAAGCATAATCACCTTAGATATCGGTACAAAACGATATCCCTATAAAGAAATTTCTGATGATTTGATGGAAGCTTATGTGTTCTCCATGTTGTATTTGGTGGTCTTGTTAGGGGGCATCCTTATCAGCGCTACCTTCATGGGCACGGACTTTCAACTGATCGATGCTATTTTTGAATCAGTTTCCGCCCAGGGAACGGTGGGGCTGTCCAGTGGTCTGACCAGCCCTTCCATGGACCCAATAATCGAAGTGACCTATATTATTCAAATGCTGGTGGGACGTCTGGAGCTCATCCCGATACTGATTATGCTCCGCTCACTGTTTATACAAACAAAGATTTAATCATAAACACTTTAATTAAATAATTATGACTAAAACAGATAACATAATGTACCTCATTGTAGTGGGGGCCGGACGCATAGGAAGCCGAGTCATTGAACTGGCAACCCAAGACGGACATGAAGTCGTTGTGATAGAAAAAAATACTGACCTGGCTGAATTGACAGGTTCAAAATATGATTGCCTGATTATTAATGACGATGCCTCGAAGATGGATGTACTGGAAGAGGCAGGAATAACAAAAGCGGATGCGTTAATTACAACGACGAATGATGATTCTACCAACCTTATGATGATGATGCTGGGACGGCGGTATGGTGTTCCCCGGTTGTTGAGTTCAGTAAGAGAACCGGACCATATTAGTTTATTTGACGAATTGGATATCGATTTTGTAGAAAGTCCTCACCGACTGAACGGAGAATATCTCTATAGAACGGTACAGCGACCGGGCATCAAGGATTTTATGCGTCTGGATGGGGGAGCAGAAATCGTTGAAATCGAGCTTTCCGAAGAATCTTCACTGATTGGCCTGACTATTCTGGAAGCACTTGAATCCGAAAAGATAGCAGATGATCTCATCATTGTAGCTGTTTACAGGGACGGCGAACTGATTATTCCCCGTGGAAATACTACCTTCGAGGCGGGAGATACGGTCACGGTGTTATCAAAAGAAGGAATAGGAAAAGATATCATTCAAACATTTAAAACCCGGTAACCACCTTTAATGCCAAACATAAATATGAAGTAATAGGATTAGGGACATTTGGGTACTCCTTAGCCACGCTGTTACCTCAAACGGTCTATATGTGATTGCAGTGGATCAGGATATGGAGAATGTTGAGCGAATAAAAGATGAGGTGGACGAGGCGGTCAGCTTTGATGCAACAAAAGCCCACTTGCTTCATAAACGTGGGGTGACTGATGCCGATGTAGTTATAATTTCTATTGGCGAAGAACATTTTCAGGATGCAGAATTTATTGCTTTAGAACTTCAAGATAGTGGAGTAAAACAAATTTAGGTGACCGTCGGATCGGAACGATAAGAAAAGATTATTCATAAAATTGGTGTTGCAGATGTTATCAATCCAAAAATGCAAGCTGCCCAAAATTTAGGCGGTACGATCACCACAGCCAGTTCGGCCCCAAAAGCCGATTAGCGGTTTGGTGAAGCCTAATGTCTCAAATTGAAAATTAAGCCTCCTATTATTTTTTGGATAAAAAAATTGATGGTTGACTGGACATGCGGTTTGTGATTAATGAGCTATGGATATTGCAATTAGCCAGTACCCTGAAGATAGAGATCATGGAAAGAGCGGCCAAGCCTGTGTTTTAGTTCCATACCCTACTCTTTTAAGCAGACTCAAAAGCCCGGCATTAAAAAGAACCCAGCGAATTAGATCTGCCGGCTTTTGCTATTCAAAGTGGATCGTGTAGAACCGACGGGCATCAGTCGAATTGCTAAACAAGTCTTGTGCTGGTTTGGATTTATTAACTAAAGTGAGCCCCACATTAGCAGGCAGTGCAATAGTGAAAGTTTGATTGTATCACTCTTTTCATAGGGGTCTTTGCAAAACCTTATTGTCATCGCAAACGGAGTGCAGCGATCTCCTTTTAGAGGCTTTTGTCGGAAGATTGCTTAGCTGACTCGCAATTTTTGTAAACCCCTCTCACTATTAAGTGAGTAACACCACCAGCATATTATATTTCTTGCTGTATAGCCATATCCTGCTACTATACCATTTCGTATCTCAGCGTCATACTTCCTAAATATTACCACCCCCTACATTTCCTTACATCCTTTCAAATTGATAATCCACCCTCTCTTTTTGAATGGTTCTAGAAAGGGTAATAACAATTAGAAAATAATTTTAAGAGACTGTAAGTTACTGATATATATTGACTTATGGGGTTTTAAAAATTTTTCTTGAAGGTCTGGCACGCTTCTTTCCTACCTATATGCGTGAACATGAACCAAAACAAAAGAAAAAGTATGACACTCACATTCTGGATTACCCTTGTCATATTCGGTCTCGCAATTTTCTGGGGACTGTTTAAAAGCATCGACTTTTTTGCTGAGATATAACCCTAAACCCACAACGTCATGATGGTACTACTTTTTTTATCAGTCGCAATGTTCGGGTACTTGTTTTATGTGCTTCTGCACCCCGAGAAATTCTAACTAATTAAAAATTCATTCTTTAATCTAAATCTAAACTATCTATGGATACGCAACTAATAGGCATTGGTTTTATCTACCTGCTTACGATCTTGCTGGCGATACCGCTCGGTAAGTATATAGCCCGGGTATATCGAGGGGAGCATACCATACTCGATCCGGCATTAAATCCGTTGGAGAAGCTTTTTTACAAAATTAGCCGCATTTCACCGGACCGTGAAATGAACTGGAAACAACATCTGGGAGTCCTACTCACTATCAACATGATGTGGTTTGTATGGGGTATGGTGTTGTTGGTGACGCAAAAAGGCTGGTTTTGGAATCCGGCTGAGATACCCAACATGTCGCCGGACCTTGCTTTCAATACCGTGATCAGTTTTGTGGTGAACTGTAACCTGCAGCACTATTCCGGAGAAACCGGACTTACCTACTGGTCGCAACTCGGCTTCATTACGTTTATGCAGTTTGTAAGTGCCGGTACTGGGATGGCTGCCTGTGCCGTTATTTTCCGTGCGATCAAGACCAAGCAAAGCGAAAAGCTCGGCAATTTCTACCGGCTGTTCGTACGAAGCTGCGTCCATATTCTGCTGCCGCTTGCCATCGTGGTAGGTTCGCTGTTGGCACTAAACGGCTCACCTGTTACCTGGGAAGGCTATGATACCATCACTACGCTCGAAGGCCATCAGCAAACCGTCGCCAAAGGTCCCGCCGCGGCCGAAATTGCCATTAAACAGTTGGGTACCAACGGTGGGGGATTTTTTGGAGCGAACTCTTCGGTTCCCTTTGAGAACCCGAACTATTTTACCAACATTATCGAAACTATGGCAATTCTCCTTATTCCGATGGCTATGGTCTTTGCCTTTGGCTATTACACGGAAAAAAAGAAGTTGGCCTGGATATTCTTTGCTGTAATGACAGTCGGCTACTTGGCTTTAACGACGCCTGCTGTCTATGGTGAAATGGGAGGCAACCCGGCCATTGCCCAAATGGGAGTGTCACAGGAACTGGGCAGCATGGAAGGTACTGAGACGAGATTTGGTCCGGCAGCTTCAGCCTTATGGGCTACCGCTACCACATCTACTTCCAACGGTTCGGTCAACTCCATGCATGACAGCCTGATGCCGCTTGGTGGCATGGCTACACTCACGGGGATGTTTATCAATGCGAATTACGGTGGCGTGGGGGTAGGTTTTATCAACTTCTACGTATTTGTGATCGTTGCCATCTTTATTGCCGGACTGATGGTGGGACGAACACCAGAGTTTTTAGGTAAGAAGGTAGAGGCCAAAGAGATGAAGATTGCTACCATTGTCGTCTTGCTACATCCCGCTGTTATTCTGATTGGTACGGCCATTTCAGCTTGGTTGATTACCCATAATCCAGATTGGGCTTGGCTGAACAATGCCGGTTTCCACGGCCATTCTGAGATGTTGTATGAGTTCTCCTCGGCTACGGCCAATAATGGCTCCGGCTTCGAGGGGCTCGGTGACAATACGCCCTGGTGGAATATTGCAACGGGTGTTGCGCTCTTACTGGGCCGTTATGTGCCTATCATCGGACCCATTGCCATTGCGGGGTTACTGGCTAACAAACAATTTATCCCCGAAACGGCGGGAACACTGAAGGCAGACACCGCAACCTTCGGCGTTGTGCTTTTCGCAGTGATTGTAGTTATCGCAGCCCTGGCGTTTCTGCCGGCTCTGGTACTCGGTCCGATCGGTGAATATTTCATGCTCTATTAATCAAATTAGGAATACATCATTATGAAGAAGCAACGACCTAAATTATTTGAACCTGCACTTGTAAAGACGGCCATGAAGGAGGCTTTTGTAAAACTAAAGCCTACTGTTATGGCCCGTAACCCGGTGATGTTTGCCGTGGAAGTGGGAGCGGCGATTATGCTGCTTGTGAGCCTGGCGGTTCTCTTTGGGATGGTTGACCAGGGAAGTTTTGGCTATAATATTGCCATATTCTTAATCCTGTTGTTTACTATTCTCTTCGCCAATTTTGCGGAAGCCCTGGCAGAAGCTCGTGGTAAAGCACAGGCCGACTCCCTGCGCAAAACCCGGAAAACAACCCCTGCCAAACGGCTTAACGAAGATGGTACTACGGAAACCATCCAATCATCCGAACTGAAAAAAGGCGATATTTTTGTCGCCGAAGAAGGAGACGTAATTCCGGCCGATGGTGAGATTATCGAAGGATTGGCTTCGATTGACGAATCGGCTATTACGGGTGAATCTGCACCCGTGATCCGTGAATCCGGCGGTGATAAATCCGGTGTGACGGGTGGTACCAAAGTACTATCCGACCGCATTAAGGTGGAAGTTACCTCCGATCCCGGGGAATCATTCCTGGACAAAATGATTGGACTTGTGGAAGGCGCCGAACGTCAAAAAACACCGAATGAGCTGGCCCTCGGTATTCTGCTTGCCGGATTTACACTGGTGTTTCTGATTGTCGTGGTTACGCTGCAGCCATTTGCTATGTATGCCAATACAGCCATAGCGATCGCATCGCTGATCGCATTGTTTGTCTGCCTGATACCCACAACTATTGGTGGGCTGCTTTCAGCTATCGGTATTGCCGGTATGGACCGGGCGCTGCAGGCCAACATCATCAGTAAGTCGGGCCGGGCGGTAGAAACGGCCGGTGATATCGATACCCTGCTGCTTGATAAAACGGGAACGATTACTATCGGGAACCGTAAAGCAACTAACTTTTATCCGGTTAACGGCGTGGATGAGGATCACTTTATCCAACAGTGTGTGGTCAGTTCGTTGGCTGATACTACACCGGAGGGAAAGTCCATTATTGAACTTGCCAAAGAGATGGATAAACCTATTCCGGAGCCGGACGAGGATGAGGTTGAATTTATCAAGTTTACAGCCGAGACACGCAGCAGCGGAATCAACCTGCCGGACGGTACGGAAATTCGCAAAGGTGCTGTAGATGCTATGAAAGACCTGGTGGAATCGGCCGGAAATAATTTCCCGGATGCCCTGGAAGAGAAGGCGGAAGAAATATCGTCTGACGGGGGTACGCCGCTGGTTGTAGCCGAAAATAAGGAGGCCATCGGGGTGATACAGCTCGAGGATATCATCAAAAAAGGAATCGAAGAGCGGTTTGCCCGCCTGCGCAAAATGGGGGTTAAAACCGTAATGGTGACTGGCGATAACCCGCTGACGGCCGAATATATTGCTGAAAAGGCCGGGGTGGACGACTTCATTGCCGAAGCGACGCCCGAAGACAAGCTCGAGTACATCAAAAAAGAACAGGCGGATGGGAAGCTTGTAGCCATGATGGGTGACGGTACCAATGACGCGCCCGCACTGGCGCAGGCCGATGTTGGCGTTGCGATGAACACCGGTACACAGGCGGCCAAAGAGGCCGGTAACATGGTGGATCTGGATAACGACCCAACCAAGCTTATCGAGGTGGTCGAGATTGGTAAGCAGTTGCTGATCACCCGTGGTACGATGACGACCTTCTCCATAGCCAACGACGTGGCCAAATATTTCGCCATTGTCCCGGCCCTGTTTATTCTGACGTTCCCGCAATTGCAGGCGCTGAATATTATGAACCTGGCCAGTCCACAATCAGCGATACTCTCGGCGGTGATCTTTAACGCTATTATCATTCCGCTGCTGATTCCGTTGGCACTGAGGGGCGTGGAATATAAACCGATTGGCGCTTCAAAGCTGCTGGCCCGAAATCTCTTTATCTACGGGCTTGGCGGCATCATCGCGCCTTTCGTGGGCATTAAACTGATCGACATCCTTATTAACCTGGTATAAATAACAAACCTCCAAGGCTTTTAAACCTTGGAGGTTTAAAGAAAATTTAGAATCAAATCACCAAGATTATGAAGAACGAACTCTTAAAATCATTTTTGCTGAGTATTGTTTGCCTCGGCTTATTTGCTTTCGCTTATCCTTTTATCATCAAAGGAGTAGCCATGCTGGGTACCAACCATGGTGGTGGAGGTGAAGTAGTGGAAGTAAACGGGGAAGTAGTAGGCTACGAACTAATCGGTCAGCGCTTTACATCCGACCGATATTTTAACAGCCGGCCCGGAGGATATGATGCCGCAGGAACCGGTGGTTCAAACAAAGGCCCTATTGATCCGGATTACCTGGAAACGGTGCAGACGCGCATTGATTCCATTCTGGCACAAAATCCGGATATCACTGCTGAGGATATCCCCACCGACATGGTGACGGCTTCCGGCAGTGATCTGGACCGGCATTTTTCCCCCCAGGCCGCCTACATGCAGATTCCGCGAATAAGCAAGGTGCGGGATATTTCCGAGGATCGCCTGCGCGAGCTTGTGAACAATCATATTGAAGGGCCTCTGCTTGGTTTCCTGGGTCCGAATGAGCGCGTGCACGTATTGAGACTCAATATCGCTCTGGATGAACTGGATAGCCAACGAAACGAACAATAGAATAGTCCATAAAAAACCGGCGGTGGTATTGGAGGTACCGGCCGCCGGTTCAATAAGTGCCTAAACATATAAGAGTCTAAACACACAATGAACTTTATTATGAGCATTTCAATAACAAAGAACAAGTGGTTGCTATTTTTAACCCTAATGATTGTCGCAACAACCGGCTTTAGCCTGATGCCTACGCAGAAAGCAGCGGCGCAGCAGGTCGATTTCGGCTCTGATTTTGTGAATCGTTACGTATGGCGCGGGATCGACTTTGGTAAGTCTGCCAGCATTCAGCCGTATATTGAATTTACTTCCGGTGGATTTACCGCGGGCACGTGGGCGTCGTATGCGATCAGTCCTGTGGAAAACAGCACTGTTAGTGCGGTAGGCGCCTCAGAGCACGACTTGTACCTGAGTTACAACTTTGGGAACGTATCCGTCGGAGTAACCGACTATTATTTCCCCACCGGTTCGGAATTCTTCAATTTTGACGACAACGGGGACGGTGCGCACATTATCGAGCCCAACGTAAGCTTGACGGGACCCGAAAGTTTCCCCCTAACTTTTTACGGTGCCATCAATGCCTATAACGATCCCGACCACTCCATCTACCTGGAAGCCAGCGTGCCGTTTACGGTGGGCGATACGGAGATGTCGGTGACCGCGGGGGGCGTGCCGACCGAATCAGCTTACTACGGCACAACAAAAGCGGGTCTCATAAATATAAATCTTTCGGTATCACGAGAGATCGAAATCACGGAAAAATTCAGCCTGCCGATCTTTGGCGGCTACATCCTGAATCCCTACGCCGAACAGTCCTACCTGGTATTCGGGCTGAGCCTGTAACGAGATACATTACTCTACCCCAAGTATCCGCCTTGTCAAAATAAGTTGAAGGGTGGATGCCTTTGGAATTTTCGTCAGGGGATTATGTTGAAGATGCTGGATCTTGACCTTGGCACTGGATTTAAAATTAAGTTATTCACTTTTGAAATATGAATCTGATCATTATAGGTGCCGGAAGTATAGGCCAGCGTATTGTTGAACTTGCTGTACGTGATCATCACGATGTGGTTGTTGTTGAAGATGATGAACAAACTGCCCGAAAGGCGGTAAAAGATTTTGAGTGCCGCGTTGTATATGACAAGGCAACAAATGACGGGGTTCTCAAACAGGCCGGCATCGCAGAAGCCGATGCTTTGATTACCACAACAAATGATGACGCCGTCAATCTGACAACGATATTGATTGGCCGCCAGTATGGTGTTCCACGATTGATCAGCTCAGTAAGCGACCCCAATCATGTAGCATTGTTACGCAACCTGACCGTTGATGTTGTTGCTGATCCCCACCGTTTGCTGGGGGAATATTTGTATCGAAATGCCCAGGAACCGAGCATGAGAGATATTATACAGCTTCGCGGTGGGGCTGAACTTACAGAAATCAAACTGGACAAACATTCTTCCCTGGTTGGCAAAACGATTGTGGATGCCTTGGAATGTGGGATAATCACCGATCACGACATTATAGTGGCTATTTACAGGAAAGGGGAATTGATTATACCCCGTGGTGATACGCAATTTGAAATCGGTGACAGTGTAACTATACTATCAAAACAGGGAATCAGCAATGGAATCTTCAGAACAGTCCAAAGACAATAATTTGTTTAACATTCAAACGCTGAATCGAAATACCCTAAAGGCAAAATTAGCATATTCAGAGGAAAAAAAGAAAACTGACTCCACCGGGTATACCATACTAATTCCTATTAGTAATCCAGATTCTTTTAAGGCGTTGCTCCCGCCAGCCATTAAGGCGTGCTACAGGCATCGCGGGAGATTACTACTTTTGCATGTACTTCCCATTTTGCATCAAACAAATGAAGTTGAAGAAGCCAGGTTGGATAATGCAAAATCACTGTTGCTGGAGGGCTTGCAGCGTGTTCGTGCAGCCGGCCTGGAAGCAGAATTATTAATACGGATTTCGAGCAACATTCCCGATGCCATAATCCATACTGCCCAAGAGCAACAAGCCTCTCTTTTGGTAATGGGATGGGGCGTTCCTAATGAAGATGAGCAAAATCTAATTGATGCGGCTGCTGTGGATCGAATCTGTACGAATGTTGAGGGAAATATCCTGATTGGTGAGCCTCACATACAATCAACGTTCAGAAAGATAGTGGTGATGGTGGATGAACTCTCTTTGGTTGAGCCGGTACTGGAACATGCCTCTTTCCTATTGCATGGAAGACAGGAAGGGGTTGTGTTATTTCACTCATTTAAGGGAGGTCCCTGGGAAACCGGCATTAACGAATATATCCATTCTTTAAACAAAGAACTGCGAACATTTAAGCGTAAGAATCCGGGATTTGAGGGGGAAATATCGCTCCGCCATATTTTGGCGACTGAACTCGAGGACGGAGTGTTGAGAAAAATACTCAAAGAACAGGCTGAAGACGCCGATTGCATCCTATTGGGAACCCGAAAGGAGCACTGGGTCAAAAAAGCATTTTTGGTTGACCGCCCAAATGTAATTACGAAGGCCCTACCAAAACCTATATTTTTATCCCGTCCGGAAAGAGCACGGCCTGCAAAATGGGGTAGTAAGTTGTTTAATTATTTTAGAGAATACTGGATATAGTCGTCATCAAAATTTATAGCCAAAGAGAAATGACCCTGAGTGATAGAAATACTGCTTAGGGTGTAAAATTTTTTGAGATGGGAATTAATAAGTCGATGTTCTGAAGATCTCCCCTTATGCTACTCCCAATGTAAACCCGAAATCAGGAGTAGTAACGTTGCCATGGGTACAAGGGTATGGGATACGTATCGAATGAGGAAAAGAAGATTCAATAAAAAAGGACAGAGGTTTATTTCTGTCCTTTTATGTTTCTATGTTCTGATGAATATTTTTCAGGGATTAAGAATAAAAATAGGTGATACCTTATGAGCAGGATATTACAATTTTTTATTGGTCAAATCATCAAAGGCTTTATCCAATGAATTCATGTCACTGCTAAACTGGAGCTTAAAAGTTTTCCACTGCTCTTTTCCGTCACCTTTATAGTCAGCAAGTTTCCTTTTCATGTCGCTGTTCTTTTGCTTGAGTATGGCTAATTGTGTTTCAGAAGCCACCTTCACGTCCCCTGTTATATTGGCTATATTGGCCTTGAATGCCGTGATTGTTGAATCGTTGGCGGCTATCCTGTTGGTTGTTTCTTTTCGGTATTGATTTATGTCAGCTATCAATTCACGAGCGGCTTGCTGCATATCATTATTGGCTTCAACCACTACTGATTTTGCGTTTTCCATCTTTTGGTCCGGGCTGTTACAGCCTGTTAAAAGGACAATAGCAACGAATGAGGAGATAAAAAAAGTTGAAATTATTTTTTTCATAATGTTAGAATTAAGTGAGTTCGTTATTAGCTGATCCCGCTTTGAGACATTTCTGCTCTCGCATTTTGGATGGCTATTTGAACATTCTGGATCGCTTGTTTTAGATGATCCCCATCACTGACCACCTTGGTAGAGGTCGGGGCAATGGCTTTGATTCCCTTGGGCGTCAGATCATTCGAGAGGTACGTTTGTATTTCCTTTACATCAGAAACGTACATTTTGAATGCTTCACTTACGCCGATGCTATTTTCAGCGATTTTACCATAGACCTCTCTAAGAGCAGCTCTTCGCTCATTGCTTAGTCGTTGTATTTCAGGATTTTTGTATTCGCTACCTTCCTTTTTCCATTCTTCGAAATAATCATTGCCTTTAGCTTTCATTTGCTCGGCGTGTTTGGCAAATTTTTTCTCTATAGCTTCCATCGTTGCCACATTCTCTTTATAGGAGTCAAAGGCTTGTTTTACATCGGTTTGATCAGATCTCATCAGGTTATCCAACGAAGCTCCGGTAGCATCCAGTTGCAGGGAAGCCGATTTAATATCATTATCCATGGTTTCCATGGTTGTTCTCGTGTCTTGGGAACGCTGCATGCCTGTCGAAGCACATCCGGCTATGCCGAAGACTGCTATTATAAATAGCGCCAAGCTCGGAATAATTGTTTTGTTTATTAGTTTCATGTTGAACTCCTTTATAGCCCGCAATTGGCGGGACAAGTGTGAATTAATTGTCACAGGAGCAAGATGGGCACTTTTTTATCTATAAGTGTTACGGATTGTCGATTAAGACTTACATATTTCACATATAGCTGGTGTGAAGAGACCATGAGCGATTGAAAAAACATTATAACCGGATCATTATCTACAGTTTTATCTAACAAGCAGTATCATCGCAGCCACAACGGTGCAGATGGGATCGCCAATCCGCATTTAATCGACGAAGGCCAAACGTTTACTTCAATTGTATAGTAGTGAGATTAAGTATTGATGAGCAAGCAAGATTTTCAAAATTGCACCCATTTAGAAAAGATCGTTTTAATGACTTTTACCGTTAGAATGTATTCCGACTTTCTCTGTTCGCTAATGTTATCACATGCGGTTAATGTGCCTAAGCATTTGATCAGGTATAGTCTATTCATTTTTTGAGAATCTCTTCGCTAATAATTTTGAGACATTTGCCGGGTTCTTCAAATATCGGGCTGTGTGCCGATTCTTTTAGTGTATAAAATCCCTTTTCAGGTGCCTTTATTTTGCTAAAATAGTCATAAGCCAATTCATAGTTAACGGTATAGTCATAAATTCCATGAAGGAAGTAGACGGGAATTTTGAATTGCGTACTTTCTTTGGAAAGGTCGTGTGAGATAACTTCATCCCAGATAACACTCACTCCGGAATTTATCTTGGCCCTCCAGAGATTAAACTTTTCCCCTAAGGTATATTCCCGGAACATTAAAGATGGAATAAAAAGCCCTGTTACCACGCTGTTCATATTTCTCATCGTGCCCACTCCTAAATCATGCATCGCATAATCTCTTATCTCATAATAAGCGTCCGGAATAGGTTCGCTCAGCTCAATCAGGTTTTCCCGCAGCTGACGCGCATACTTTCTTTTGGATTGGTCATTCTCGTACTGCTCAAGTATATATTGATGCGCTTTCTGCTCAGACAGCTTTTGGTTGGTAATCTGGGAAATTCCGATATAGGCCGTAAATAACTCCGGGTATTGTTCTATGGTTTTTATTCCAAGGTAGGTTCCCCCGGAATGGCCCATGAGGTATATTTTTTCTTGAGAGAATCGCTCTCTCAGGTAGTTAGTGAACTCTTTTGTGTCTTCTATTAGGTCATCAACCGTAATATCTTGATAATTGTACTTGGAATTATATGATAACCCGGCTCCACGTTGGTCCCACCAGACAACCGTAAATAGTTCTTCAAGGCCAGTGGGATATTTCTGAGTAATAAAGTAAAAAGGCATCCCTCCATGTAACATGAGTAAGACGGGGTTATTCTTATCTTTGCCTTTAATAAATAGTCCGAACTCTGCACCGTTAAGCTCAAGGTATCGTTTTTCAGATATGCTATTCGGGATAATATTATCATTCTCATCAAGAAATGGTTTTGGTTTCCCTGAACTATTAATTAGCACAAGGAAAAACAGGCCTGCTATCAATAAAAGGAAGCATACAAAGATAAATAAGGTAACTGTTCTGATATTGGCCGGCATATTAATTTTGCACTCCCGTAATATTTGCTATTATCTATTTTTTGAAATCTTTTATATACATCTTTATCAGATTACTGCTTATTCAGTTTATATCAACTAACTAAGTTATTTTTAATCCCTCTCAAGGTAATTATGTTAATAGCTCTTACCCTGGAGTAACATTTGCCTTAAGAAGATCCTCCAAATATATATTCTCTTTAAAAATTTTCTTTTCCCATTCTGGTGCTATTCGATCCAACAGCATTGCTTGAAGCATGCCCAAGTAATAAAAACGGCTTTCTCCACTGCGAGATGCTGCTCTGCTTACTTCATCAATTTGTTGTTTGAGATAATTGGTACTGTTTTGATAATGCTTGAAGTCACTCAATTCTTTTATTTGTGGGAAAGATTCATATTGAGTGGATTCAGATGCAATAATACCAGTTTTTAGCTCCACGTACTTTGCCAGCCCTTCAAGCCACTCCCGTTTTCTTTCATATTCAATGAGCTGTGGAGAAATATTAGCTGAGACTCTTCTTTGCTCACGGTGCTTCAAAAATTTGCTGATATATTGGTTTAGGGAAGCATAGGATTCACTATTGTAGGCCAGAAGTAATAAGTCGGCTTCTTGGCTCCATCCCATCTTGTTTTTAGGTGATTCCCAGGGGTATTCTGATGACAGTCGAGCAATAGATTCAGCTTGTTTAAATTTATCATAAGTAGATATTCCTTGGTAGGCATGGAAGGCCTCGTGAATTAGTCCGCTAACATAGGTATCTGCATTTCCCATAATGAGATTCCAGAATATTTTATAGGGAAACACCCAATTTATGACGGGTGGTAGTTTATTTCGGAACCCACTATAAAATGCAACTTCTGCGTATTCTCTCGTTTGCATGGTACTAACCCATTTATCACCAACTTTAGCCGTAAAATTTTCAGGCGTTTTGTTTTTGTCGGGTAGCGGCTGGCGGTAATAATACATATCCAAAAAACGATCGTTGCTCACTTTTTCCCATGGTCCTCCCCGGTGTTCCATGGAGGGCATTTTGTGCCAACCAGCTTCAGGTTCTTCAAGCCCAATCAAAAACGCATATTCTTCGTTGTATACAATAACAGGAATTTGAACGTCACCAAATCCAGGCCAGACATCCTTTGTCAACTGATTTTGTAGGTGCATGTATTCTGCGAGGTATGCCTTTTGAGAGGTCGTCAGCTTTTTAGTCACCAATGATGAATCAGGCAGCGTCAGGTTGTACAGTCCAGATATCAAAAGAAGCCCTATCAAAAAGATGAAGAACCACTTCAATCCCTTTCCGAGGATTCGCAATATTTTCTTTAGTGTCTTCATTTCTTTGCCATTTAAATCCGTGTTATTGCTACCTTTATTCTAAACATCAAAATAGTTGCATTTCAGGGCTAGGGGTTTGGTTTTCCTTGCTTTTAAGTAGGGAAAAACTTAACGAATCGATTTTAGCCGCATGACTATGTCCCGCCGAAATATTTGATAAAACGATTACGCCTTTTTTCTCATCCACATCCAATACTATTGAGGAGCGGTAACCGCCTGTCCCTCCATTATGCCAGTTCCAAAGGGTGGTGGAATCCTGCTTTAGGATGAACCAGCCCAGGGCCATGTCCCGATCCTTATTTACGGTAAAGGTTTTTTGTTGCTGTAGTTTCAAGGCTTCGTTATTGGGATCGAAGTTGGCTTGCCCAAACTTGGCCAGATCCTCAGCCGTAGAAACAATAGCACCGGCGCCCGGGATGGCTCCCAAATCCCAGTAAGAGGTTGGGTTCCCTCTTTTATTGAGCCCGGTTACTAAGCTTTCTTTAACCAATTTTCGTTGGGTTGTTGAGTGTTGCATACCCAGCGGAGCAAAAATTCGTTGCTGAAGCATTTGTTCATAGGATTGTCCTTCAATCTGTGTCAAGGTGTAGCCCAGGATACCTGCCCCGATATTTGAATATTGCCAAGGTGTTTCTGATTTGTTGGCAAGCTCCATTTCGTGACTCAAGTATTCCCGCAATTTTTTCTCATCATAATCTTTATATGGGTTATCCATGTGCCAAAGGGATTCCCAGACAAATCCTGAGGGGATCCGCGGCAAGCCCGATGTGTGATTGGCCAATTCTTTGAAAGTAATTTGCAGACTGTCGTGAAGAGGGAAGTCCAGGTGCGCCTGGATAGGCTGATCGAGCTGGAGTTTGTTTTCTGTTGCCAGATCTGCGAGCAAGGCAGCAGTAAATACTTTGGACAGTGATCCTATTTCAAATACGCTGTCTTTATTATCGATGGTTTTCAGCGTGTCATTGGTTCTTACAGCTCCATAAAATGTGAAGCTGTTGTCTGCAATAAAAGCAATTGAAAATTGGGTTTGATTTGGGAAATAGCGAAGTGTTTGAGAGATACTGTCGATCTGCGTACTGGATACACCGGGACGTGGCTCAAGATTGTTAATAGCTCTCTCTGGATTACTTACACTCCCACAGGCGGTAAATACAGCTAAGAATATGATCAGGTATAGCCGTTTCATTGCTTTAGAGTTTTTGTTTTCTGTCGCTTGAATAAGATGATTAGCGAGATCGTTGATCCCGGAAACGTTATCGCCCATAAACTGGCAATAAAGATGAGGGGGTGATAGTACATCTGGAATACAAGAAACGGTATAAGCACTCCGTTTGCAGTGAGAAACCATCGAACCTTTTTTTCCAAGCCTTCACCTTTGAATACTCTGGATGCGAACAGTGTTGCCACACTCATGAAACTATATCCCAGGATGTCTACTGCATATAAAAAAGAGTCGAACGGAGTAAAAATCAGTAGCTGAATATCCTGCGTATTCCCACTCATGAGTCGTGGTACAACCAGAGTAAGCTGTACAAAGTAGACAATGCCAATCAGGACCATATAGGCTGTTGCAAATGTAAGTCCCAGGTGGCTCCATATCTTGTCGCTTTCGGAGGCACAGTAGTGAATGCTAACCATGAGGATCACAAAGGAGACTCCCAGAAGCAGTGAAGGGGTTAGCAGCCAAACGAGCCCCATTGGAGTGCTCATACTTTCTGGTCCACCCTGTGATCCGAGTAGCCCCATCCATTCTATCAATTGTGCTATGATGTAGGCGATACTGAACACTGATGAAAATATTGCTGACCAATAACCCAATGACCGTACTGATGTTGAGATGTTTGATTTCATAATCGTCCCTCCAAACTGTATTAAGAAGTAGTAAGAAAATCAGTCAAGGCCGATATCTCTGCGCTACTTTTATAAAATGCTGGGAACATAACTACTGCTCCCGGCTTGATGGCTGTTAAAAGGTTCTCGAAATGCCTATTGACGTGTTAAAAACAGTCAAATCGACATCTGTGGTTGTATTGCCAATATCAATATCTCTGGAGAGTGAACGGTAGCGGACTCCCGGCTTTAGTATCCACCGATTGCCTAAATCAAATGCGAGACCGCCTTCAATTTGCCAGCCCAGTCCGTGACCGGAATCTGCAGTAATATCTCCGTCGCTGCTCTCAACCTCGATGTGATTATAGATACCACCACCGCGGATATACAAATCTAACGCTGAGCTACCCAATGGATGCAGATACTCCAGGCCAAAAGTATATCCTGTTTCTTCGAAATCCATGTTTGATCCGGCAAAGGAATCATCCGATGTAAAACGATGCCACCCCCAGCCTCCAAATACGGAAGTGTGCGGCATAAATCGATAAGACAGAATTCCATCAAAACCAAATCCCGTATTAAGATCTGCATTGCCTAATTCCTGTGTAGCAAAGTCGACACCGGTTCGTAGCTCCCAGCTGATACGGCTTTGGGCGTTTGTAGTTTGTGTGGATAGCAATAGTACCACACCGAGTCCAATCAATACTGTTAATATTAAAATGCGTTTCATCGTAATTACCTCTCAATTTTAAAAAAGTTGATTGTACCCCTCTTCATTTTAGAAGAGATAGGTACTTTCAAATATCTAATGCAATTTATATGCCTGAAATGATGAAAATAAGTTTGACAGCTTTATAGAATGAAAAGCCTCTTAAAAACATGGATAAGCGATATAAGTAGAGTGGTTCAATAATGATTGAATTGCCTGATCTTGCAATTTTGCAAGTACTGGAATGTTTTTATTTGCAAAAGTGCGGGTTTGGTTGAAGTAAAGATCGCATGGACTTTCTTAGAGGTTTAAAAATTTCCCATAGGTTATGGGAAGAATCATTACAGGAAAAGATTTATTAACGGTATATCTAATATAAAATCTAAGTTGGCATGGTTATTTCATTTTAAAAATGAAATAGTTAGTAAGATACTTTCTTAATTCGTGGAGCAATCCAAAACATGAAAATTGGAGGCTAAAATGGGGGAATTACCATTTACAATCGACCAGTTTTTACAGGTTTTTTCTACCTACAATCAAGCCATCTGGCCTGTCCAACTATTTGCTTATCTATTGGGCGTGGCTTCACTCTACTTAATCGCAAAACAAAAAGAAACGACTGATATATGGGTAAATCTTATCCTCGGTGCGTTCTGGCTATGGATGGGAGGGGTATATCACATTACCTTTTTTTCTGATATTAATACAGCCGCCTATCTGTTTGGATCCCTGTTCCTATTGCAAGGAGTTGGGTTCCTCATTTTAAATGGGTCTAAAGTTAAATTCACCTATGTATTCAGAAGTGATATCTATGGAATAGTCGGAACTGTTTTCATTATTTATGGGATGCTGATCTACCCTTTGCTGGGTTACGGGATGGGACATATTTACCCACAATCACCGGTCTTTGGGGTGGCACCGTGCCCAACGACCATTTTCACGTTCGGATTGATACTCCATACAAATGGGAAAGTCTCAACCTGGCTGTTAATCATACCCGGACTCTGGTCCCTAATCGGTTTTTCTGCCGCCTTCCGGCTTACTATTTATGAAGATATGGGATTGGTCGTAGCCGGTATATTAGGTGTAGCGTTACTGGTATATCGCAACTACAAACAAGGTGGCAGACCTGTTTATAGCCCAAAAATCAGAAAAAAAGGAATGTCGACATGAAGCATAAGAAATCCATAACTGTCTTGTCTTCAGTAATTGTGCTATTGGCAATTATTGGTGCCTCTGTTGGAATATTCTCTTCTGGTGGTCCTGGCCCGTATGACATCGAAACAGTAAGAGGAGAAACGGTAACTGTTTACGGGAAAGGACTCTATAAACACATGTCGCAGGATGTAGCCCCACAGGGCATTGCCCAGGATTACGTAACCCTGTTTGTTGGAGTGCCACTGCTGATAATATCCCTAATTTGGGCACGAAGAGGTTCTCTGAAAGGCCGATTTCTCCTGGCAGGCACGCTGGGCTATTTTCTGGTGACTTACTTGTTCTATCTTGTGATGGGAATGTACAACATTTTGTTTTTAGTTTACGTCATACTACTTGGTACCACCTTTTTCGCTTTCGCCCAGACGTTGCTTTCTTTCGATCTTACCAATATTTCTGAGCGATTTAGCGAACGTACACCAGTAAAATTTATTGGTGGATTTCTGTTATTCAATAGCATAGCCATTGCACTCATGTGGCTGCAGGTCGTTGTTCCGCCCCTGCTGGACGGATCGATCATCCCCGGGCAAGTGGAGCATTACACAACCTTAATTGTACAAGGATTGGACCTCGGCTTGCTGTTGCCGCTCTCATTTGTTTCCGGGCTATTGTTTATAAAGAGAAAGCCATTTGGGTATTTGCTTACCCCCGTATATTTCATCTTCCTCTCGATATTGATGACAGCCCTGACCGCAAAGGTTGTAGCCATGGGAATGCTTGGACAAAACATTATGCCGGCAATCGTAATTATTCCATTCTTTGGACTGGTCTCGATTATCTGCTCGATTCTTATTTTTAAAAATATCAGGGAGCCAGTTCATGAATACGCCTGAGAAAAGACCTATCAGTTTTTATGCGCTTCTGACTTTACTGTTTTTTCAGGCAGCAAGTGGACTCTATGGCGGGACCGCTTTAATAATGGATCCCACCGGTAACTTACTGCAGATGCCAACGGCCCTTCTCGAGGGGACATCCTTCCAAGATTTTCTGATTCCCGGCATCATACTTTTCTCTATTCTGGGGATCTTTCCGCTGATAGTATTAATAGGCTCATGGCAGCGAAAACCGTGGGCATGGCCGGGAGCAGTATTGGTAAGTATAGCCTTGATTATATGGATCGCGGTGCAAATAACAATGATCGGATATGCACCCGAACCACCGCTTCAGCTTGTCTACGGGTTGGTAGGGATCGTATTATTGATTTTGACCCAACTTCCGGCTGTACGAAAAATCCTACAATCAAAACCTATTCATCATGAAACCAACAATTGATTTAGAAAAACTTATAGAATACGGGATAAAAGCACCCTCCGGACACAATACCCAGCCTTGGCACTTCATTATTGAAGAAAATGCAATCGAGATCCATCCTGATTTCAGTCGAGCGTTACCGGTGGTGGACAGTGACAATCATGCTCTTTATATAAGCCTGGGTTGTGCTGTTGAAAATATAGCCATCGCTGCTACCAAATATGGACTTCGGTCCAGTATTACCATTAAAGCGGGAAAAGATGACGAATCGTTTATTGTAGTGTCTTTTACTGCCGACGATTCCATTCAGGAAGATGAGCTGCTGAATTATATCGAAGAGAGGCAATCAACCAGAAATAATTATTCCGACCAGCAAGTGCCGGAAGATGATTTACATGAGCTGAGAAATTCCTTTGAATTTGAGGGCATTGAACTGTTAATCCTGACCAGTGAAAGTGAAATTAATGATCTGGAACCACTTATCATTGAAGGTAGCAATAAACAGTTTCAGAATAAGGAGTTTGTAGAGGAATTGGTTGACTGGTTCCGGTTTTCAAAGGCTGAAGCCGAGAAGAAAGGAGATGGGCTATGGATTAAAAGTATGGGCTTGCCCAACATGAATCACTTTATCGGTAACATCGTAATGAAATATTTTGTCACTGCGAAAAGTGAAGCCAAACGCTGGAAGAAGCTTATCGATGCCACAGCGGGATTTGCTTTGTTTGTAACTGATAAAAACGACGTCGCTCACTGGGTTAGGCTGGGAAGAACTTTTCAACGATTTGGACTTACCGCAACGATGCTGGGCATTAGCCATGCTCATGTAAATATGCCTTGTGAGGAACTGGATGTTAGAAAGAAGCTCGCCACAACATTGAATCTTGGATCGAAACATCCGCTTTTATTAATTCGATTCGGGTATTCGGAAAATATGCCTTATTCCCACAGAAGAGGTGTGGATAAGGTTTTGGTCAATAAAAAGGTGGAAGCTAATGGTTAAAATCATTTTTTCATTCGTCATTTTACTTCATGGGTTGATCCATATCCTGGGATTTGTAAAGGCATTTAACCTGGCCCAGGTTGATCAGCTTACGCAGGAAATATCCAAACCTGTGGGACTGCTTTGGTTGCTGTCTTCAATTCTTTTTCTGCTTGTATTGGTTTTTTATCTGAGCCAACATGAGATATGGTGGAAAATTGGAGCTATTGCCGTAACGCTGTCCCAGATTCTCATTATTCTTTCCTGGAGTGATGCCAAATTTGGCACTATTGCGAATATTATCGTTATAGCACCTATTATAATTTCTATTGCCGCTCATTTACCAAGCAGTTATCAAAATAAATTCAAAACAGAGGTTGAAAAAAGGCTAAATCAGGATACTGAAGAGGGCCTCCTGACTGAGGAGGATATTGCCCACCTTCCTCCGCCTGTACAAAAATATATCAGGTATTCCGGCGCCATTGGCAAGGAAAAGGTCTATAACTTTCGGGCTGTTTTTCAAGGTCAGTTTAAAACCAGTCCGGATTCCGAATACCTCGATGTGACGACCATCCAATACAACTTTTTCGATCAGCCTGCCAGGATCTTTTTTATGGAGTCTTCGATGTATGGTATACCCATGGAAGGACTCCATAGGTATGTTGGACCAACGGCTTCAATGCAGATAAAAGTTGCCTCTCTACTTGAGGTTGTAAATGCACGAGGCCCGGAAATGAACAGGAGTGAAGCCGTTACCCTGTTCAATGATATGTGCTTCCTGGCACCAGCCACACTGATTGATAAGAATATAAACTGGCAGGGCATTGATTCTACTACCGTAAACGCAACCTATTCAAATCAAGGCAACACAGTTAAAGCCACGCTATTTTTCAATGAGGATGGCGAACTAATCAACTTCTCATCCGAAGACCGATCTGAATCTACCGATGGAAAAAGTTTCACCAACTACGAATGGACAACCCCATTAAGCAATTATCGTGATTTTAAAGGCAGGAAAGTAGCATCACACGGAGAAGCGGTTTGGCATAAACCGGATGGGAAATATACCTATGCCAAAATAAATCTGGAGCAGATAAACTACAATTATGATGAGATGGAATGGTTTAAATAGACCGATCGAAAAGTGGATAACAAAAAGAGTTCATCAATTGCTAGGACTCTCGGTCATCCTTTTGATAAGTGGAGGATGTTCAAATCAATCAATTGATCAAGGGGCACACATTGATACATTTACCCGACAATTGGATGTGCAGATTTTGTCTTTAATGGATGCGTATAACATTCCCGGTACTGCTATAGCACTTGTTAAGAATAAAGAAGTAGTTTGGTCCAATGCCTATGGGTACGCTGATATTGAGCAGCAAAAGAAGCTGACTATTGACGCTATATGTAGGGCAGAATCTATCTCAAAGTCGGTAACAGCGTGGGGTGTAATGAAGTTAGTAGAGCGTGGCCTGATAAACCTGGATGACCCTGTCCAGCAATACTTGCATAATTGGTCCCTGCCCGAATCGGAATACAATCTTAATGAGGTAACCATCCGAAGACTATTAAGCAATAGTGCCGGAATACCACTGGGGTCACTGGGTGAAGAATATTCACCAGATAGCGAGAAACCCTCATTGAGGCAATATCTTAGCAAGGAGGTACAGCTAACCTATGAACCGGGTTCAAATTTTGAATACTCCAATCCCGGGTTTAACCTTTTGGAATTATTAATCGAAGAGGTGACGGGACGCGATTTTAACGATTATATGATTAATGAGGTACTCCTCCCGCTTAACATGCACAGTTCAAGTTTTGACTGGGATGTAGAATGGTCGCCAAAAGTACCCATGGGGTACGATCTTAATGGCAACCCTGTTCCTCCGTACGTATATCCTTACAAGGCATCCGGCGGTTTGTTTTCAACGGTTGAAGATATCGCCCGCTTTGCGATTGCTGGGATGGCTTGGGGCAATAAACGGCAGCCTAAAGTCCTGAATAGGGAAAGTATTCAAGATATCCAAACCCCACAGATCAATACATCGGGCATTTTTAGCTTTGTGGCAGACGATTATGGCTTCGGATATTTTATTGAAACGTTGCCGGATGGCAAAAAGGCGGTGTGGCACGGGGGACAGGGACATGGCTGGATGACTCACTTTCATGTTATTCCAGAAACAGGTGACGGTATCGTAATCTTTACTAACAGTCAGCGCAGCTGGCCATTTATAGCACATGTGTTGAATGATTGGTCGCGTTGGACGGGCTTTGGGCCCGTAAAGTTTGGCCGGATCACCAAAGCTGTAACCGGCTTGAGAATCATCATCGGGCTGACTTTGCTTGTTACGTTATTGCGGGCAGGCCAGGTTATCTATGGAATCACTACCGGCTACAGAAAGCCGACGATCACCACAAGTCAAGCTCCTATAATCAGGTTTATAGAGCTATCTGCAGGAGTAGCAATACTTGCCATCCTTATATGGTCTGTTAGCCAAGATTATCTATTTATCACGTCCATATTGCCGGTAGGGGCCATTTGGTTGGGATGGGTACTGCTGTTTTTATCCCTGACCCTGTTGTGTTCTGCCCTGCTGCCGGTTGTCAGTAACGATCAACTATCCAATTTAAATCACTAAAGAAATGAAAATAAACGAAAACTGGCATAAGAAGCACCCAATGCCCAAAAATCCTACTATTGACCAACGTATCGAGTGGCATATTGAACATGCCAAACAATGCAAGTGCCGTGAGATTCCTGAAAAATTAAAAGCTGAGATGGTTAAGCGTAAAATTAAATTTGATACATAAAATGAAAGTAGAATGGGTCGCATATTTATTGACCTTAGTACTCCTATCAAGTTGTGGAGCGTGTACAGAACCCATACCTAAGCCAAACTCTGTTGCAGATTTACTATCCCTCGAGATTGGTGGAATGCAGCAATGGCTTTTAATCAGGGGCGAAAATAATGATCACCCTGTTTTACTTTGGCTTCATGGCGGTCCGGGATCGGCACAAATGCCGGTCCATCATACTTATACCAAGGAACTAGAAAAGGAATTTATTGTAGTGCACTGGGACCAACGTGGTGCAGGCAAGTCCAACAACAGTGAATTCAGGGAAGAAACGATGACGCTACATCGATTCATCCAAGATACTCATGAGCTGACCACATATCTGAAAAAGAGGTTTGATCAAGAACAAATTTATCTATTGGGACACTCCTGGGGGACGCTTCTCGGCATCCACGTTGTGAAAGAATATCCTGATGATTACGAGGCTTTCATATCAGTATCGCAGGTCGTGGATCCTGCAAGAGCCGATAGTATTTCATGGAGCTGGCTACAGGAAAAGGTTCAGGAAAGTGGTTCCCCGGATGAAATAAAAGCATTGGACGGGCTTGGAGGACCACCTTTTGATGATCACGAGCGTTTTGTCCGTTTCATTAAAATAGTAGATACCTATGGAGGGGGCATGGACGCCGGCTTTACCCAACTGTTGTGGAAATCGCTTGGGGCCAGCGAATATACCCTAACCGATTATATAAGGTGGTTCAAAGGGGCAAACAGGGGTAGCGGGCCAATGTGGAAGGAGACCAGGGGTATTGACCTGTTTGCTTCAATCGACTCACTGGGCATACCGGTATACTTTTTTACCGGGCGGAAAGATTATAATACTCCGCACCAGCTGGTGAAAGAGTATTATGACTTTTTGGAAGCTCCCCAAGGGAAATACTTGGTACGGTTTACAAATTCTGCTCATACTCCGTTCATCGCAGAACCGGAGAAGTTTAACCGAGAGGTGGTTCGCGTAAAACAAGAAACGGAGCGACCAGTACCATGAAAACTGTTATCATAGCGTTCCTTTTAACCGTATTTCAACTTTTGTCCCTTACTACTTTGAGTGCACAGGACAGTACCTTGGTTGTTTTGTCTGAATACAAAAACAAGATTCTTTTTTTACCGGCCATAGGATCAAGCCCTGAGACGGGATTCCTGTTTGGGGCAGTGGTTGTTCCCCAGTTTAAAATTGGTGCAGCTGGCCCCGAAACCCGCTCTTCAAGTGTGTTTGCCTCAGCGATCTATACTGTAAAAAATCAGATTCTTTTTAGCATAATTCCTGATATTGTATTGCCGGGAGAACATTGGACATTGAACGGCAACTATTTTGCCAATTACTTCCCGGAAAGCTACTGGGGAGTAGGCCCATCTAGTAGCGAGACGGATGAGGTGACCTCGCTCTATACTCAGGTAAATCTGGAACAGAACCTGTTGCGGCAAATAGAGCCAGGATTCTTTGTTGGTCCCAAGCTACGCTGGTCGAAACTTTATAACGTGTCGTTTGAAAATAGCGATGGAGAACAAATAGCTCCGCCAGATGTTAGTGGAACCGGAGGGAGCACAACGGCAGGAATTGGCTGGGTAACGCGTTGGGATCGCCGAAACAGTAATATGACCCCTACCCGTAATCATTATGCGCAATTCACAATAATGGGAAGCCCGGACTGGTTGGGCAGTACTGAATCCTCTACGCTTTATGAGTTGGATGCTCGAAGATACCTGGAATTGTCAGGCAATAGCCGGACCGTACTTGCAATGCAGAGTCTGGTTACGCTTCATTCTGGAAATCCTGCCTTCAATGATATGGCCACCTTGGGTGGCGACCGCATTAATCGTGGTTATTATAGTGGTAGGTATCGGGATCAAAATGCCGCCCAGATACAGGTAGAACTTCGGCAGCAAGCCATCGGCAGGTTCGGCTTCACGGTTTTTGCCGCTACCGGAGAGGTATGGAACCGCTTTGAACATTTTTCGCTAGACAACTATAAGTGGACGGCTGGCGCCGGCTTGCGTTTTAACATCAATAAAGACGACCCAACGAATGTACGCATTGATTTCGGCATAAGTAAGGAGTCCACTGGATTCTATCTGCAATTTGGAGAGGCCTTTTGACTATGAGAAGACTTTATTTAAAACTATTGATACATCTCACCTATAACCAAATTGAAATAAGATCGGAGAAAAAAATGGACCATGTTGTTTACCTAGATACAAAAGCAAATGAGCTGGAGAAATTACTAAATAGGAGTAAAACCATGATTATTCGTGGTGCAACCGGCAGAAAACATCCTTATGGAAGGGTAAATGAAGGCGATATTTTATATTTCATAAGAAACAATGCTGAAGGCGTTGTTAAAGCCAAAGGAATTGTAGAAAGCGTTTTTAACTCGGACAAAATGTCTACAGAAGAATCAGTTGCTTTAGTAAAAAAACATCAAGACAAACTTCAATTATCCAATAGGCAATTTAAAAAATGGGCTGGGAAAAGATATATAGTTTTAATTTGGCTGAAGAACATTGAAGAAGTAAAATCTTTTGCAATAGATAAAACTAATTATGGCAATATGGATGACTGGCTTCCTGTCGAAAAGATTGAAACAGTTAAGAACTAATATGCAGTCTTATTTTGATTCAAACAGCTTATCCCATGGTATTTGGTGGCTATATAACAATATAAGAATAGCATAGAATGGTAGAATCAAAGAAGGATCGCCTGCAACAACTACTGGAAAACCTAACAGCTCGAAAGCCGATCGAGCAAGCTGTCATAGCTGTGGAGAGTATAAATAGGTCATTTCAATGGATTGGGATAAAAGGAAAAACAGATGAAGAGGATGAGAAGTTAACCCAGGATACGCCATTTTTTCTTGCCAGTATCGACAAAATGTATAACGCTGTCATTGTTATGATGTTGAGTGAATGTGGTGAGTTGAATATAGATGACAAAATTTCCACCTACCTGCCGGATACACTCATCAAGGGGCTGCATAAACTGAACGGAGTTGATTATTCGGAGAGCATCACGGTAAGACATCTGCTTTCGCATACATCCGGCCTGGCAGACTGGCTGGAGGAAAGTCCAAAAAACGAGAAGAGTTTGGTTGACCAAGTAATTGAGGAAGGCGATAGAAAAATCTCATTAGAAGAGATAGCAGCGTGGGTCCGAAACCGGCTTACGCCCCATTTCCCGCCTCAGGACCTCACTGCAAAACGACCAAACGTTCGCTATTCAGATACAAACTACATGCTGCTTACAGCAATCATTGAGGAGGTTACCGGACAACCGTTGGCAGAGGTTCACAGGAAGATGTTTATCGAACCTATGGATCTCAGGCATACTTACTTTCCTGGTCATTCTGAACCAATGGATCCAACACCAGTTCCAATGATTCTTCGCAATAAGAGACAAGAGCTCCGGATCCCAAAATTATTACGCTCAATCAGAGGAATGTATAGCACTGCAAGTGATACATTAACCTTTCTGCGCCATTTGGTGCAAAACGATATATTTCAGGATCAGAGAACGTTTAGCTTGATGCAGGAAAACTGGAATCGATTTGGCTTTCCTCTCGACCGTGCAGCTTTGCGTGCCCCCAGCTGGCCCATCGAGTATGGACTAGGGCTGATGCGTTTCCGTCTTCCCAGAATCTTTTCTCCGCTACATCCCATGCCGCACCTTGTAGGGCACACAGGTTCCACTGGTTGTTGGTTGTTTTACTGCCCCCAATGGGAGATACTGCTGGCAGGCAGCGTAGACGAAGTCACGGCACCCGCAGTGCCATTCCGTATTGTCCCAAAAATACTCAATATCCTTCGCCCGTAGAATTGAATAATACCAAAAGAAGCATATTCTGAATTCAAGAATGTGCAGCGAACCAGCTATTAACCTCCAGTTATCTCCACTGTTCAGAAATAGGTTGCCTTTACAAATAGCCTATTGATTAAAAGGGGTATAGTTAAGCATAATATGGTTAGTTTCCTGATTCAGGTGCAAAGTATATCTCCGCAGTTAATATGCCTCGGATAAATAATTAAAACTTCCAAAAAGTATGGCCTGCCTCCTTATTTATTTTCAGATAATACTACCTCAGCCAAACGAGATTCCAAGGTCTGTATCACTGTGCTCGTATCTTCTACAATTCCAATATCGGTGTTGATCTGAAATGCGATTGCAACACTATGATCTTCATAAAAACGAAGACTGGAGCTATATCCTGGAATCCATCCACCATGTCCATAGACCCTGCCGTAAGGCCCATCCTGATAGATAGCAACTCCCATACCGTATTGAACTTTTGGGTGGCTCGAATCAATCGGTTTAGAGTCTAGCAGCAGATTGAGAGCCTCTCCTGATAAAGCTTTTCCCCCAAACAGATATGCTCCCCACCGGGCTAAATCACTTGAGGTGCTCACTAAGCCGCCCCCTGTCCATTCTATGCCTGGATGCCAAACCATCCTGCCTTCAGTCGTTGTAGTTTTTTGCGGAAAACCGAATGGGTTTTCAGCTGCATAACCTGAGGCGAGTCCCGGAAGATTGCGTGTATTGGAGGGGTTTGTTAATCTTAGATTTAGAGGATCCAGAAAGCGTTCTTCTATGATGTCATAGTAATCACGACCGGTTGCCTTCTCTATTACTAAACCTATCAAGATAAATCCGGTATCGGTATATGACCATCCTTCACCGGCGTTAAATAACGGAGTTTTATCTAATACAAACTGAACCAGCGAGTCCGGCGGAAACGGAAGATTTTGTCTTCTCCATCGCCGGGAGGCTTCAGAAGCAAATTCTTCCATATAAACATGATTCGGAAGTCCCGATCGATGGGTGAGCAAATGGCGCAATGTTATACTATCGTGATTCGGAAGACGGGTAAACCATGATCTGTCACCTAACCACTGAACTATTGGAACATCCAGATCCAGCACGCCTTCATCTGCTAATGAAACTGCAGTCGCTCCTACAAAAGTTTTCCCGATACTGGCAGCCAGCATGCGAGATTCAGGCTTCATGGGAGTACCGGCTTCAACATCAGCAAATCCCGTGGAAGCAACTCCTATCCTACCATCCGTCCACTTATATGCAGCAGTCGCACCCGGGAAGCCGTAGCTTTCTCGCATCGAATCGAGAGTTACTTGGAATGTATCTGTCAGGCTCATACTACCTGTGGTTATTGATACTTCTTCTGCATTTTTTTCGTATTGGCTCGCTGAATTCCAAGCTAGAAAGAAAATTCCGGCCGCTAGGATAAACAGGACATTTCGAAGTATCCCTGAAGTTTTCAGCCGAATGAAAGTTTCTTTTAGGTATTCCATATTGATCAAATATTTGTTTTAAAGTAGCACATCATGATTTCTCTATCTTTCGATGTGGTCATGGTTCAGGGGATACTGGTTGTTTATTTTTTACGCCCTTTGTTTCATCTTCCTTAGATTTTATTGGGGGTAGTATTGATGTTACGCCGCTGTCCTTTTTAAGTATTGTTTCCCTGTTAAACCAAATAACCAGAATGGCAAGAACAACAAATGGAATCGTGTCATAGGGTTGAGCATCAGGCCAGAGCGGATTATTAACTTGAAGGTGGAAAAGGGCTGGCAGCAAGATGCTACCGCGAGAAGCGTTGTAAAGGGCTGTTGCAATGATACTAAGCGCAATGGTGCCAACAAAAAAATCAGAAAAAGACCAGGCGCTTTGTGGAGTCCCGCTCAACAGAAAGGCGGGTAGATGCCAAAACCCCCAAATGATACCAATTAGGAGGGCTGCCCAAAGTGGAGACATTTTGCGTTGTAATAGGGGAAGCGCAAATCCTCTCCATCCTATTTCCTCGACCGGACCTTTTATTGCGAACAAGAAGAGGGTCACAAGATAGGCTCCGAGTGATGAAACGGGGAACATTTCGGTTAAAGGAAGGCCTTTTATGGCGGCTCCAATATAAAAGGGAGCTGGAACAACAAGAATCAGAAATAGGTACCAAACAGCAGGTGCGCGCCACATTAAAAGGCGACTGAGAAATCGCTTGGTGCCCTTAAGGCCCGTTTTATATAGAACGATAGTCAGTGCGGCAATTGCAGGTCCATACGTTGCAAGATAGAACAAGGGATGCTCTCCTGTTAATTGACCAAAGATACTAGCCATTTGATCTGGAAGGAAGAGGTATAATGCAATAATTCCCCATGCTATACCAAATGTAATGATCAGAAATGGCATAATAGAGAAAATCGTAAACGAATCTGTGGAGGGGTTCTTTGAGTGTTTCATTTTTCAGTGCCTCGAAAATACTAAAGTTATGATGGTCAATATGTTATTCAGTGTATGCCGTAATTCATCGGACTAGCTTTTTAAGCTATTCCAGTTAATGTTTTTTTACTCATCTTTTAACGGTGATTGACCTCCAATTGTAAACATCCAGCGCAGGAAGCCTGCCTGACCAGGTTCAAATTTTATAACTTCATCTCTACCATCAGTTATTTGCATTTGACGATATAAGGAAATCCCGGACTCAACATTGAGATTTAGCCATGGAGTTAGATATACAATGACAGATGGACCCAACACGGTATCAAAGTAATCTGAATAGGGTTTATTTAGAGGGACAGTCCCTATTTCCGTTATATGGTGACGATCGCCTAGTGATTGTAACTTTAAGCCAATTTCCAGGCGCTTAGCAGGTATGACCCAAGCCTCTAAGCTTGACGGCAGTAAGGCGTTGCCTCGCCACGCAGGTCCCCCGGCCCAGAGTGATGCTTGGTAATCAAATTGTAACAAAGGAATGGGAATCGGAGCACCGAAGTTTGTTGAGTAAGCAGCACCAAAGCCAAATGAGAAACGTTCATTTGCTTGTCGTATGGCAAGAAATGCACCTTCAATAGCAAAGTCTTGTCCTGCCAGTTTTTCTTCCAGCCCTGATTTTATTGCTGGTGTTGCTTGAGCAAGGAGCGACCAACGATTTTTCAGTTGACGTTGAGCTATAATATTAAGGTCAATGATATAGGCATCGGTAGGACGTGGTAATTCTTCGGTCCAATTTTCATGCCTAAATTCAATCCTTTGAAAGCCGGGTTGGATATCCAAAAACATGCGACCATTCTGCAGTATAATCGGATATGAGCCCCGAATAAATCGGGTATCAGTCCAGACCTTCAGATCGTTAAGTGACTCAGAATATATCTCATTAATCTCTAGGTTTGAAACTGACATTGATGGCCAAGTCTCGTGACCGAAACTTAAACTTGGATTTAGTTGACCAATGGTTGGATAAGGGATAATGAATAGTGCGGAAATAAACAATGCAGCAATACTGTTCAGTTTGCTAAAAAAATATTTTTTATAAGTGAGATTAGTCATGATTAGTTGAATTTAAAGAGTAATCTTAGAATTGCTTCATATTAAGTCCGCCATTCTTTTGGACTTGAGAGGTAGCTCTTATTATTCTATGGGCAAGTAGGTTTGCCTACCTGTAGGTGATTAGACTACGCTTAATAAAATCTTGAAAAATTAAGTTTACTGTACAATCGTAACTCAATGAACAAATGGAAGGGGATGGTATTCTATGAAATTAAATCCGTAATCAGGTAAATATTGAATAGACTCATGCACAAATGAGGAATAGCTTTAAGGAATTTGAGTTATACTATTATATTACTATGTGGAATGAGGATAATGTGTTTTAATAACTAGGAAGGGTAAATATCATCTAATTATAAATTTTTGAGGTATGGATTAGTCGCCTGAAGATCGATTGCATTTGCTCTTTTTAGCGGTTTAGAGGGGAAATTGAAAAAAGATTGTCCAACTTTTGGCCCCACTGATGCCTGGTAAGCTATAAATCCTAAATAACCACCGGCAAATATTGTTTTTAAAACTCATACTACAGGACAACATGCTCAAAACGAGTTAACTTTTTAACGTCAGACGCATCAAAAAGAAAAGGTTATACATTACTTGCCATCGCATCCATATCCAACTGTTGGTACCTTTCTAAAACGGTCTCTGTTAAAGAATTTGGATCTGTGCTTTCCTGGTGCATTTTTAAAAGCTGTTTGCACTGCCAACTCCGGAATATGGCAAGTGTTGGTTTTATTCATCTACAGTTTATCTACAAGCAGTATCATCGCGGCCACAACGGTGGAGATGGGGCCGACAATTCGCATATAATCGACAAAGGCCGGTCGTCTTTTTACTTCAATAGTAATGAAGTCATTCTCTTGTAGGATGAAATCGCGCATCCCGGTTGGCAATTGTTGTGTATAGCGAAACCTAAAATTAACCACCTCATCACTATTCAATTCTTGGTTTCGGCGGGATACATTGACTTCGACACGTAACTTTGACCAGTCAAGGGTGGTTTCGCCCGTGCGGAAACTGACCGGCCCGCGTGCAAATGAGATCAGTTCGATTAGCGTGCTACCGGCAGGGATCATAAATCGGCCGGGTGCATTCACATCCCCCCAGAGATTAATTAAAATCGACTCTTCACCCGGTTTAGATATTTGTACTACCCCCTCAACCAGCCGGTACTGCTGATTAGCGGGTGCCTGAACCTGTGCCTGCACCGAATCCGCAAGGGCTAATCCGATAATAAATATGACTGTGGCAAGGATCTGTTTCATTCTCTTGAAGCGATTTTATGTTTGGTAGCCGTTGTAAAATTCAATTTTTAATAGAAACCTCTCAGAAACTCTGTAATTTAGCGGGTGTTCGCCTGATGTTATGTAGGGGTAATCAGTTACTTACTATCAGGAAAGGACTACAAGGCTATGTATTTTCATTCTTCAGATTAATATAGAAACCACTTACGTACCTTGGCTTACGATCAACTAATGCGTTTATCAATTGATAATATGGATGAGGCTTTTTTACCCGAGGGGCAATCTCCATAAAGTCCCTCTTTTCCAAGAGGGACTTTATGGAGCCGGTTTCCATCTTCCAAAAATTTAGCTCTAAGGGCTAAATGAGTTCCTCCTTGAAGAAGGAGAACAGGAGGATTGACCCGGTATGAATCTGTTGAAGATTATAGAAAGTTATTAATCGTAAAAGGCGTTATACCTATTTCAATTTGGGGTACGTAGCAGACGCAGACCATTCAGCACAACAAGGAGTGTGCTGCCTTCGTGGCCAATAACACCAAGCGGGAGCGGAAGCTGAAAGAGGAAAACAGAAAGGACCAGAACGCCGATTACGGAAAGACTAAAAATAATATTCTGCCAAACTACCTTTCGAGCCCTTTTGGCAAGGTTGATGATATACGGCAATTTTGTCAAATCATCAGCCATTAATGCGACGTCGGCGGTTTCAAGGGCTACATCAGTGCCCACAGCACCCATTGCTATACCCAAGTGGCTACTGGCCAATGCAGGAGCATCATTTACGCCATCGCCCACCATGGCAACCGACTCATTTTGGGCAAGTTCTCGAATGATGTCCACCTTTTGTTCGGGAAGAAGGCCGGCATAATATTGATCGATTTTTAACGTATTTGCCACCGTTCGAGCAACGCCTTCATTATCACCGGTTAGCATCACAAATTTTTTGATGCCGATGGTACGCAGTTCGTTCAGTGCCGCAGGAGCGTTATCCCTAATTTGATCAGCCATAGCAAGAACGCCGGAAAGTTTTCCATTGAGCTCCAAATAGATAACTGTTTTACCTTCTGCTTGTAGACGTTCAATACGCTCCCGGGTTTTATCATCCAAATGATTAAGCATGCCATTAAAAAGTTTGTTATTACCCACCCTGATCAGATCTTCACCCACTTTGGCCGTCACCCCTTTGCCAATTTCGGCTTGCACATTTTCGGCTTTTGCAAAAGAAAGCCCCTTTTGGTGGGCCGCAGCTACAACAGCAGCGGCCAGGTGATGCTCCGAATGCTCTTCTGCTGAGGCCGCCATGGAAAGCACTTCATCCTCATCCAATGCTCCTCGTCCGTTGTGATTAGCCAGACTTATAATATCTGTAACCGCAGATTTTCCGGAGGTCAGGGTACCTGTTTTATCGAAGGCAAACATGCTTATGGATGCCGCCTGCTCCAAGTAGGTCCCTCCTTTAAAAAGAATTCCATTGCGAGCGGCATTTGCGATGGCCGAAAGGATGCTGGCTGGCGTACTAATAATGAGTGCACAGGGAGAGGCGACGACGAGTACCGTCATAGCACGATAAAAAACAGGGTCGAAAGGATGGTTGAATATTAGATACGGCACCAAAACAAGAGCAATGGTAAACAGGATGACACCAATCGCATATTTTGATTCGAAGGAATCCAGAAATTGTTGGGTTTCGGCCTTCTTGTTCTGCGCTTGCTCAACCATGCGTATAATTTGCGCCAGCGTCGTATCTTCTTCCAGGCTTGTTACCTCAATATTCAGTACCCCATTCTCGTTCATAGTCGCAGCAAAAACATCATGCCCCTTTTCTTTTATCACCGGTACGCTCTCACCGGTGATGGTGGCCTGGTTGACAGAACTTTTCCCAGACTGTACCACACCATCAATCGGAATGCGTTCACCGGGCTTCACAACAATCAAATCGCCTAACGAGAGATCCTCTACCGGCTGATATTCTTCTCTTCCATCCGGAAGCCGAACAAGCGCTTCGTCAGGCCGTAATTTCATAAGGGATCGTATCGCTCTGCGGCTCCGTCCCATCGCATAATCCTGAAGCGTATTGCTCAGTGAAAAAAGAAACAGTAATATGGCACCTTCCAGCCAGTTGTCAATAATGGCTGCACCCACAGCCGCTAAAATCATCAGCACATCAACATTAAAACGAAATTTTGCCAGTACTTTTATACTTTGAACGACCCCTGCATAGCCGCCGCTGAGGTACGCAATTATATAAAGTATGCGCTCGGTATCTTCGGTAATCAAATCAAAGAGGGAGCCGAAAAAACCAACCCCCAAACTGATCATACAGATAATGGTTAAAATAGCCTGTAATTCGGCCTTGCTGAGAGATCTGGAACTGGCTGAATCTTCTTGAATCATCTCGGTCTTTTTCAAAAACGTTTTAAATTAAGACACTTTATTTGCCATCAGTGAATAACCTATTTTTTACTCTCTTTACTGTTTTAATTGATAGGGTATCTTGATTGGATGACTCAATAATATAATGCAAGCTGTATTCAAGTGCCTAATTTAACATAGTTATGTTTCAAGGTTTGTTGTGAAGATCATCTCCAAGGTTCATCGTTTAGCAACGATCCAATGATATTGAAACCCCTGTTTTTATTCTGGGTCTCTTTCGATCTATCGTTTATTGAGGGCAAAAAGGGGTTGTGGCTGAGAGTCGTGTTGATTAACTGGATGGGAACGATAGTTTTCATAGTCAGATATCATGCCAATTCTTTGTAGCTTATTTACCGAATAGCATAGATAGCCGTATCATGTTTAATACAATGGCCTTTTGATAAACATATATAGAATTGCTTGTACTTAGTTTTTATCTCTAAATTTTTTTATCAGTGACCTTTGCTCGGTTATATGAGTCTTTAGGAAGAACCAATATGAGCCCAATTACAGCGGTACGTGCAACAACGGGCAGTATTAAAAATATTGCTTTTTTAAGCTGTGGTAATGAGTTACGTAATATTTTGGTGAGTAAGGAATGATAGCATTTAAATAAGCTGCCTTCCTTGAATAATTCGGAGCAAGATGGCCAAAACAGCTATGATTAGCAGGATATGTATTAGCCCTCCGGCGCTGTAGCCGATAAACCCAACGGCCCAGCCAATAATCAAAATGACGGCTATCAAATAAAGTAGATTTCCCATGATAAGTTTTTTTAGGGTTATTGTTTTAGCTTTTATGATCGCTAAAGTTTTTTAAATGAACATTTAATCCCAGCTGATTGTCATTCAATGGCCCCGCTAAGGCGGTTAAAAGAAATTCGTTAATTAACAAGGAAGGGGCATAATATACTCTTCCTGATTAGTTGGAATTACTTGTTCTAAAAAAAGATCGCCAATATGTGACCGACATGCGTTATAAGAATCCTCAAAAGGCTTATATATATCACAGATTTCGATGAGACAATGACACTTATAAACTACCTCGACAAATAGTGGGATTTACAAAAATCTATCTTGAAAAATAGTTACGACTGATATTATTGCATTTCTTTTGAATCCTTCATTGATAAAGAGATTTATCTGATAAGATCGGGTTCAGGTTCAAATTTGATTATGAGCAATAGTATACCATTAAATAGTTGTTTATATTGGAAATAGGAGAGTTTTTTTGAGGTAAATTACTATGCATTAGTTAGAGCAATTCTTCATATACATAGTTTTTGCCCTTTTTCTTGCTCAGGATTAAGGATGGCCTATTATGAAACTATATATCAAATATATGGTGAGCCTGCGTTGTAAGATGCTGGTTAAGGAAGAGTTAAAAAAGATTGGTATAGACTGTGTATCTGTTAGTCTTGGGATGGTTGAAATCAAGGATGATATTACCGAAGAGCAGTTAAAAATATTTTCGCGAAACCTGAAAAAATCAGGATTGGAACTGCTTGATGATAAAAGGAATATCCTGGTCGAAAAAATAAAAAGTGTGATCATAGAAATGATCCATTACGAGGATGAAGTGCCAAAAGTAAATGATTCCGATTATATCAGTGAAAAACTGGGATACGATTACACCTATCTGTCGAACACCTTCTCAGAAGTAAAAGGAATCACTATTCAGCAGTATATAATCATGCATAAAATTGAGCGAGTGAAAGAGTTGTTATTGTATGATGAGTTGACGCTGACTGAAATTGCCTATAAACTGCACTATAGCAGCATCGCCCATTTGTCTAACCAATTTAAAAAGGTAACCGGTCTTACTCCCACCTACTTCAAAGAATTGAAAGGGAAAAGAGAAAAAAATCTTGAAGATCTGTAGTATTTTCTACTTTACAAGGATGATTTAAGCATAGTTCAATGAAGCTTAAATGTCTGTGATTTATGTAAGCTTTTCTTCGCAAGTGTGTAAGGTAATCTATTCGATATTTTCAGATCTTTACTACCTAAGACCGATGGGAAATACGAGAACCTGAAGATCAGCAATAGTAGTTTGGGTTTATTTATTACTCCCGCCCCGGATAATTCTTCAAAGTAATGGTAAGCAGATGAAAGAACCATTAGAGCTCGAAAAATCAAAAGCAATGATCATTGTCGAAATAATCGAGTATGTCCCTGATTCGGTGGTTATTAAAACAATCATAAAAAAGTCGACAGGGAATATTAATGCCGTCTCTTTTGATAGCGGTGAGAAATTGGAAGAGAAAACAATCCCTTTTGATACCTTTATTCAAATCATTGACGGGCGGGCAGAAATTATTATCAATGGCAGTTCCAACCTTCTGGAAACTGGCCAAGCGATTATTATACCGGCCCATGCCCGCAATTCATTCAAAGCCAATGATCGCTTCAAGATGATATCCACGGTTATTAAAAGTGGATATGAGGAAGTGAGTTGATGGCTTCGGAGTTACCATGCCGAACTGTCCAAGTCCTTTCTGGTATTTGGGATCAGTTTATCACTAACTAATTACCCACACCTATTTTATTATATCCTGTTTGTAGAAAAGGCATCTGAAGTGGATTAGTCCTTTCACCCCAATCATTTAGAGTCCTATTTGGTACCGGTAGAGGAAGTACTATCCCATAATGGGATACTTAGTATTCATTTTTGGAAGAGCTAACGTATTTTATGAAGTGAACAGGAGATAAAAGCTTGTATAAAATCTCTTAAAGGGTCTTATTTTAGGACGGAGATATTTTGGCACGATATCTGCAAACTTAAAAAAGTGATGAGTAAAACTGAATCAGAACGTAAAGAAGAAGCGGTTAATCGGTTCCTGGGACTTATCAGGAAGTCGAGACGCGGCAAATTCAAGCTGTACATCGGCATGGCCGCCGGTGTGGGGAAAACGTATCGCATGTTGGAAGAGGCCCATCAACTCTTAGAAAAGGATATAGATGTCAAAATAGGTATCATTGAGACCCATGGGCGCAAAGAAACGGCGGAACTGACCGAGGGAATTCCGCGAATTCCCATGAAGGAAGTGTTTTATAAAGGGAAAGAGCTTAAAGAAATGGATGTGGAGGTCATCAAGCAAAACAAACCAGAGGTGGTTCTGGTCGATGAACTGGCGCATACCAACATCCCGGGTTCGAAAAACGAAAAGCGCTGGCAGGATGTGGTGGAGCTTTTGAATGCCGGTATCAATGTAATTAGCACGGTGAATATCCAGCACCTGGAATCGTTAAATAACGATGTGGAGCAAATTACCGACGTAAATGTCAAGGAAAGAGTACCGGATACCGTGCTGCAGATGGCCGATGAGCTTGTCAATGTAGATCTGACGGTCGGTGAACTTTTACAACGGCTTGAAGATGGCAAGATTTATGATCCGTCTAAAATTAGTACGGCACTGGAAAACTTTTTTAAAAAAGAGAATCTGCTGCAACTGAGGGAGCTGGCCCTGCGAGAGGCGGCCGGACAGTTGGGAAGAAAAATTGATGCTGAGGTTTATAAAAAAGATGCTATTACTGGCAACCGAATCATGGTCTGTATCAGTACAAATCCAGAAGGCGGTAAACACCTTATACGTCGCGCGGCGCGTATGGCCTCGTCGATGCGATCAGAGTGGACGGTAATGTACGTACAGTCGAAGGAAGAAAGCAGTGATCGCGTTGATCTGGCGGACCAGCGGCATCTTATCAATAATTTTAAGCTGGCCACAGAGCTGGGTGCTGAGGTGGAAAAAATAGAGGCTGAAAATGTTGCTGAAAGTATCGTTGAATATGCGAAGGAACATGATGTTCGGTGGATCATGATGGGTGCTCCTAAACGGACGATATGGAATAAGTTGGGTTTTCGAACGCTTACTGAAAAGGTGCTTCACTTGGTTGAAAATTTAAACATTGATTTAATTGTGGTATCACATAATGAAAACAACGACCATTAAAACAAAACTGTATGCCGGGCTTGGATTCTTGGCTATCCTGGTTGTATTGCTATGGGGAAGCGGTCTGGTATTTATCAATTCGCTGGCGGATAACTCCAGTGCTATTATCCGCAATAACAATCGCACTATTGCTTATATGCAAACCATGGAACAGGATTTAGAGCAACTCCATCAGGTGCAGGTGGCGATGTTGAGTGATACCGCGCAAGGAACGGCTGCTTCAAGATTTAATATCGATTCGCTAAAGAAAAGCTTGATACACGAAATGGGTAAACAGCAGCAGAATATTACCGAGGCAGGAGAGGCGGAAGTTAGCAATGACCTGCAGGAAGCCCTGCTATTATACTTTGATCAGTTTGAAAAGCTCCGGCGCCGTCCCAGTATTGATATGTCATTCTACCGGTCGATATCAACACAATACGGAAAAATACAAGATCTTATCTCTCAAATTACGTTTAAGAACTTGGAAGCTATAAGCAGGAAAAATGATAATGCTCAAAAAACTGCTTCTAATGTGATTTTGTACATGACCATTATTGGAGCTTTTAGTACGCTGCTGGCTTTGGGGCTGCTTGTAAAGTATCCGAATTACATCGTTACGCCTATACAGGAACTCATTGATCGAATCAAGAAAATTGCGAATCAAAATTATGACCAGCGTCTGGAATTTAACACCGGCGATGAATACGAAGAGTTGGCCCAGGCATTTAATACGATGGCCACTCGCTTGCAGGAATATGAATCCAGCAATCTTGCCAAATTGAAAAATGAGAAGCAGCGCATTGAGGCCATTATCAACCAGATGAATGAGGCGATCGTCGGGCTGGACAGTGAAAAGAATATCCTCTTTGTTAATTCAAAGGCTGAGGAACTTCTTGGGTTGGATCGGGACAAACTGGTAGGGCAGTATGCGCCTGATGTAGCATCTACCAATGATTTGATGCGTAAACTGATTAAAGACTTGATGAATAAGGAGAAAACGAATCAAGATGATGAAGGCGATCTAATTAAAATCGCCTCCGAAGATCGTCACATCTACTATTCCAAAGATACCCTGCCCGTACTTTTAGACGATGAGGCGCAAGAGAATGGTAAACAGATCGGGACCATCGTTACGCTCAAAAACGTAACCCATTTCCAGGAAATCAATGAGGCCAAAACCAATTTTGTGGCTGTGGTTTCCCACGAGCTTAAAACACCTATCGCCTCCATCAACATGAGCCTTCGTTTACTGGAAGATGAGCGGGTCGGCCCCCTGAACGAGGAACAGACTGAGCTAATCGACAGTATTCGAAATGATACGGATCGGATGAAAAGAACGACGGCCGAACTTCTTGATCTTTCCAAAATTGAAACGGGAAATATTCAACTAAACAGCACGCAAGCCCGCCCGGAAAACCTGCTTGAGTACGCTTATGAAACCATGGTTATGCAGGCCAGCCAAAAAGATATTGATATCGAAATTAAATGTGATGAGGATTTGGCGACCGTCAAGGCCGACCTGCAGAAATCGGTATGGGTACTGGTGAATTTGATCTCGAATGCGGTCCGATATACACCTCCCAATGGAAATATTGTGTTAAAAGCCGAAGACGAACCGAGAGCGGTCCGGTTTTCGGTTATTGATAATGGAAAAGGGATTCCCGGGGAATATCTTGATAAAATATTCCAAAAGTACTTTCAGGTGTATGGCGATAAGAATGATAATGGCGGAAGTGGGTTAGGACTGGCTATTGCCAAGGAATTTATCAACGCACAGGGAGGAGAAATTGGCGTTGAAAGTGAGCTTGGGAAAGGCAGCACCTTTTATTTCACCCTTCCCAAAATTAGTAATTAAGACAAATTAAAAGCGTAAAGGCTTATGAAGAATGAGCATGTATTGGTTATCGATGATGAGGAGCGGTTCAGAGAACTGTTATCACGGATTATTGGGCTCGAAGGCTTCGAGGTATTCCAGGCAAAAAACATTCGTAAAGGGCTTAAAATTTTGGACAATGAATCAATAAGCGTAGTGGTTACCGATGTAAAATTGCCTGATGGCAACGGCATGGATCTGCTGGAACGCATCAAAAGGGAATATCCACTCATAGAGGTTATTATTATAACCGCCTTCGGTACTATTCAGGATGGCGTGAATGCCATGAAGCAGGGGGCATTTGATTATATTACCAAAGGCGATGAGGATGACCATATTCATGTTATCGTAGAACGTGCGGCCGAAAAAGCCCACATGCAGCAAAAGCTTCAACATCTCGAACAGCGAGTGGATGAAAAGTACGGGTTTACAAACATTATAGGAGAATCCGAAGCTATTCAAGAGGCAGTACGAATGGCTAAAAAGGTAGCTCCCTCAGATATGAGTGTATTGCTGCAGGGGGAGACCGGTACCGGTAAAGAGCTTTTTGCCCAAGCCATTCACCAGGCCAGTCCTCGGAAGGGCGGTCCTTTTGTTGCGTTAAATTGCAGTGCCTTTCCCAAAGATATGTTGGAGTCTGAGATGTTCGGCTTCAAAAAAGGAGCCTTTACGGGGGCTACCGAATCTAAAAAAGGATTAATTGAAGAGGCTGATGGAGGGACACTATTTCTTGATGAAATTGGAGAGATGGACATTGGGCTGCAGGCCAAACTGCTACGTTTTCTTGAAAACAATAAATTTACAAAGCTTGGCGAAACCGAGGAGCGATCAGTTGATATACGGGTTATTGCCGCTACCAACAAAGATTTGAAGAAAGAAGCCGAAAAAGAAACCTTCAGGGATGATCTTTATTATCGATTGGCCGGTTTTAAAATTGAAATTCCACCACTCCGCGACCGTAAGCAAGATATCCCATTGTTGGCCAATTTTTTCCTGAAACGCCTGAATGAACGAGTGCAGCGGATTGATGATGAGACTATGAATCTGCTGCTTTCTTACACATGGCAGGGAAATATACGAGAACTAAAAAATATAATAGAACGGTCGGCTATTCTGGCCGAAGGAGATGTTATTACATCCGATCTGTTGCCACCCGAATTTCATGGGGGTTCCACCACGGATTCAGGCCATCCGGATTCGTTAAAAGAAATGGAACGCATTCATATTGGGAGAGTATTAGACCGCGTTGATGGAAATAAAACCAAAGCCGCGGAATTATTAGGCATCGGGACCAGCACGCTGTACCGTAAAATTGAGGAATATGATTTATAACACTATTTCATATTAGTATTCCCTTTTTTCCGCCCCAGTTATCCCATTATGGGAATTAAGTGTTTCAAAATGAAACACTTTTTTGTCAATTGTGGAAAATCGGTTGAAGAAATAATTTTATTCACTACATTAGAGAGTCATTTTGGGAATAGTATTTCAATTTGGCATACTTTTTTCAATTTCGTACCCTGCGTTAGAAGTCTTTGATATGCTAAATTGAATAGGTGTTAGGTATGAGTGAAACGGCGTCTAAAGAGTCAGGAAAAACAGGAGTTGGACTAAGTCGTGATTTGAGCCTTTTCGATATCACGATGATCGGCGTTGGGGCGATGATTGGGGCTGGTATATTTGTGCTAACCGGAGAGGCTGCGGGTGTGGCAGGACCGGCCTTGATTCTCAGCTTTGCCCTCAACGGAATCGTAACCATTTTTACTGCTATGGTGTATGCCGAGCTGGGATCGGCTATTCCTGAAGCCGGTGGTGGTTACCTATGGATTAAAGAGGGACTCCCGGGTTCAAATGCCTTTCTGGCTGGCTGGATGAGCTGGTTTGCCCATGCCGTGGCGGGCGCCCTGTATGCGCTGGGGTTCGGGGCGTTTGTCTATGAGTTGCTACGGATGCTGGAAGTGCCCTTGTTGCAATACGGCATCGATTTGACCCTGGGCAAAAAGATTTTCGGGGTATTCATTGCCACTACTTTTGCCTATATCAACTTCCGGGGGGCCAGCGAAACCGGGAAGGCGGGCAACATCGTTACTGTCTTGAAGGTGATCGTCATAGGGATATTCTGTTTCTTCGGGTTAAAATTTATGTTTTTTCCGGATTGGTGGTTTACCTTCGGGGAAGGTGGGGGCATGGCCACGTCCCAACTTCAGCCCTTTATACCAGATGAAACCGGGTGGTTGGGAATTCTGTCGGCAATGGGACTCACTTTTATTGCTTTCGAAGGCTATGAGATTATTGTTCAGGCCGGTGAAGAAGTAAAAGAGCCGCGTAAAAATATCCCCAAAGCCGTTTTTTGGTCACTGGCTATCGTCGTACCCATCTACATGCTGGTGGCATTTGTATTGGTGGGAGCGTCGCAGTCGGAGCTGTTGATTGATGCACTGCATGCTATTGGAGCTGATGTCCCGGCTCAGCTTACTGCCGAAGTAGCCAACTGGAAAATTCTTCGTCATGTAGGAGAACTTGGACTGGCCCGTGCGGCTGCCCAATTTGTCCCTTACGGGGCCGTACTTATTTTGGTGGGCGGTGTGTTATCTACTATGTCGGCCTTGAATGCTACTACCTTTTCTTCTACCCGGGTCTCCTTTGCCATGGGACGCGATAAAAATCTGCCGGACATGTTTGCTGAAATTCATCCCGATAAACGCACGCCCTATCTGGCCCTTTTCTTTACCGCTCTGCTCATCATTTTTATGGTAGCTTTTGTACCTATTACCACTGTAGCTGCTGCAGCTGATATTATGTTTTTACTGTTGTTCTTGCAGGTGAATATCGCGGTTATCACCATCCGCAAGAAATATGGAGATAAGCTTGCATATGGATATCTGATGCCGTTCTATCCGGTCGTTCCGATCATCGGTATTGTAACCAAGTTGGCACTGGCCCTGTTTATGTTCGATCATTACCCGATAGCATGGTTGTATGTGATTGCCTGGCTGGCCGTTGGATTTGGCCTCTACCGGTTTTATGCTATGGATCGTGAGCGAGAGAAAGAAGCTACTCCCATACTGGCCGAGGAAAAGTCGATGGAAGTTAAACCTAATTCCGTGTTGATTCCGGTTGCAGATCCCGAGACAGCTCGACAGCATATTGACCTCGGGGCGCGGATTGCTCGCCACTCGGATAGTCAGTTGGTTTTATTACATGTGATAACGGTACCCTCACAACTACCGCCCAGGGCTGCTACGGATTTTGTAGAGAAAGCGCGTCCTATCTTGGATAAGGCTCGTGAGTATGCTGAACGGTATGATGTACCTATAAGTACACAAATGAGGGTGGGACACAAACCAGCGGATGCTATTATCCATACTGCTCAGGACAAGAATACCGAATATCTGATTATGGGCTGGAAAGGGACGGTCCACAAAGAGGAAACCGTTATTGGCTCCAATATCGATCATGTGCTAAAAGAGTCGAATACGCATGCCATTGTCATGCAGCGTAATGACGGAAAAGAGCTAAAACGAATACTTGTACCGGTTGCCAATCCTCAAACGGCGTCACTGGGATTGGCTGTGGCATCACTATTAGTAGAGGACAATTCCCAAGCTAAAATTGATGTACTCCACGTAACGCCAGAAGCAATGTCGCAAGATGAAAAAGAGGAGTTTAAAGAAAAGGTATTTGAATTTGTACAAGAAAAAGAAGGAGGTCAGGAGGCTCTTATAGCTGACAAATCCAGGTTTACATTCAATTTTGTTGCAAACAAAAGTCATGAGAAAGCTATTATTGAGCGATCAGGCGATTATGATCGTATTGTAATTGGCACCAGCCAAGATGAGTTTTTTCGCCGAAAAGTGTTTGGGCAAACACCTACTCGATTAGCCGATCAGGCTCGTTGTCCGGTTGTTTTTGTTCGGCCGAAACAACCAGGCTACAAGTTTGAGATGCAGGATTTCTTTCAGTTTTTCAGAGAACTGGAGGAGATGGGGAGTCCAAATGGCAAGAATGGCAATAATAAAAAAGGAGAATAACCAATGTCTTACGAAGATCTGGAAGAGCACAATATATTTCTGCCCGAAGAGCACTGGGATGAGCTGGATCTTTCCAGTTCTGTTAATCAACCGCTTTTACTGGGTACAATCATCATTGGACTGGTTTCTTGCGCCCTGATGGTAATTGGGGCTGGTGAAACGATTACGTGGATTGGAGGAGTACTATTTTTCGTCTTCCTGTATTCTTTTACCTGGGTATCCAATGCCGGTATTGAAAACCAAAATGCGATCGTTGATGACGTTATGAAAAAAGATACTTAGTGCAAATTAGGCAATCATTTTTGAAGATAACGTTCTCTTTTCTGAAAAGTGATGGTATTTTCAAAAGGATATGTTGGTTGTTCTTTTTAATCATATTTTAAAAAGTTAGAATATAACCTATATAGACTTTTTCTATTTGGTGAAAGTTTTATCAAGTTGCCTTGGACTTTTCATTTTTAAAGGCGTCAGTGTTTTGGAGGGGGGGCTTGGAAAGCTGTTACAAAAGCAATGGCCCAGAACAGGAGAACCTAAACCTTGGTTTTATTGTAGAACAGGTATTAAAAAGGTCATAGATAAGTATTTGGCAGAGCACGATATGAACAAATTTAGAATAGACATTCTTTAATATAACAGTGATTTTATGACAGCTACGTTGGATGAGATCAAGCATAAAGAGTATATGTTGGCAGAAAAAGCGCAAGATATTTTTGAGCACCAGCAAGACTTACAAACATTGAAGGGACAATTTGAGAATCTGAAAGCTACCAGACCTACGACCGATAAAAACCAACTCACATACCAAGAATCTATTGCGTTCAGTAAAAAAGTAGAGCGTTATGAGGCGGAGCTGAATAATGTTAAGCTTCAAATTCAAAAGCTGAATCGTGAGTTGACTGCATTGAAACATCAGGCACAAAAACGGCTGCCCATGTCGGGGATAAAGATGAAAGTCTCAACCAATTCAGATGGTGGATTACCTATCGAATCATTTTATGTTGAACGCGTAGAAGAAAAGACGGGTCAATCTGAAGGAAAATTTAAGATTGGGAGGTTATAAAAGAACCAATGTTCTCAGGACCTGTTAATACGTATCAAACTCCTCATCTATGAAAATTCCTTATCACTGGAAACAAAAGTGGATTAAATTGCTCCAGCGGTGGCGTAGCTTTAAAAAAGAGGCTAATCTAAACCTCCACTACTTACAAGATGATTTATATGAAATCGACAAGGTAGCAAAACCGTATTTTCGAGCATTTACGGTACTGTTGAGCCTACTGGTAATAGCCAGTATTCTAATTCCTATTGGATTTGAGTTAGATCCAGAAATGAGGGAGTTAAACCAACAACTTGAAATTTGGGTTATTATTGGTTTTGTCTTAAGCTTCGTCTTACGATTAGGTTTTACAAGTGACAGGCCAGCTTTTCTCCAAAATCGTTGGTTTGAAGTTATACTTTCTATTTTTTCAGTTCTGGTTTTAACTGATATTGGTGTTTCATTAATTACCTTCATTGACGCTTATATTTTTGGTATTGATGACCCCCGCGAAGCGTTTATCACCTTTCTGAAGGGATACTTGTTACTGTTCGTTATTATCAAATTTGTGCAATTTCTGCCAGAATTACTTGATCAGCAGAAAAACACAGCTCGTTTTTTAGTCTATAGTTTTCTATCGCTTATTGCTGTTGGTACATTTTTGTTAATGCTGCCGGGGGCTACCCAGGATGGGCTCGGACTTCAATTCATAGATGCCCTATTTACTTCAACCAGCGCCGTCTGTGTCACGGGTCTTATTGTGGTAGATACCGCTACTCATTTTACCCTGTTCGGGGAGTTGGTGATTTTAACACTTATTCAACTCGGAGGTATTGGGATTATCTCATTTGCGACCTTTCTGTTTTTGTTTATTAGTGGCGGATTGGGTGTTGGCCAAATGAATACCATTAAGGATATGGTGGCAGAGAAAAATACCAGCCTGGTGGCATCAACGCTGAAACGAGTAGTAGGCTTTACGTTTGCCGTCGAAGCGGTGGGAGCCATCGCCTATTATATTAGTTGGGAAGTAAGTTTTCCCAACCAGGGGCAGCGTATCCTGTTTTCGGTTTTTCATGCTGTTTCTGCCTTCTGTAATGCCGGTTTTTCACTGTTTACCAATAGTCTTGCTGATCCGCTTAATGCTACAAATATGGGTATTAATATCACCACAATGACGCTTATTGTTCTTGGCGGGCTGGGATTTACGGTTATTTGGGAGTTGATTCGCAAAAGAACAGACAAAGGTAGATGGCGTAGTCGATTGTCGATTCATACCCGAACGGTATTGGTTACCACTGCAGTACTTATCATTGCCGGTACGGGGTTTATATTATGGATGGAATGGGGAAATACCCTGCGCGGATATTCATACGGCAATAAATTTATGCTTTCTCTTTTCCAGAGTATTACTACGCGAACGGCCGGTTTTAATACGGTAGACACAGGGGCTATTGGCATTTCCGCAACGTTGGTTATGATGATTTTTATGTTCATTGGGGGATCTCCGGCATCTACGGCCGGTGGCATTAAAACGACAACTTTTGCCGTCCTGATGCGGTCTATCAGTATGACCATCAAAGGCTATAATCGCATGGAGTTGTTTAATCGCACGATCCCCAATTCAACAATATTCCGTGCGGTAACCGTACTGCTGCTGGCGTTCTCCTGCATTAGTGTAAGCACGATATTATTATCTGTAGTGGAGAATCACGCTTTTCTCGACCTGTTGTTTGAAGAGATCTCGGCATTTGCTACGGTTGGATTATCCCGGGGAATAACCGGTGACTTAAGTGCCTGGGGCAAGTTTATTATTGTGGTCTCCATGTTTTTGGGCAGGGTGGGTATTCTCACCTTTATGGTGGCATTTGCCAGTCGCATGGATACCCACAAATACGAGTATCCTGAAGAAACAATTATGGTCTCATAATTTTAACGTATAACAGTACCTATTATGAAACGACGAAGTGACTTACATTTTGCAGTTATTGGAATTGGGGCTTTTGGCAGCGCCTTAGCCAAAAAGCTTTCTGAGGAAGGGGCTTACGTCATTGCTATCGATAACGACATGGAGCATATTAACCATGTTAAAGAATACGTCTCTGATGCCATTTGTTTTGATGCCACCGATACGGATCTTTTGGAAAGCCACGGTATTACCAATGTAGATGTAGCTATTATCTCTATTGGTGAAGCCTTCGAACCTGTAGCCCTTATTGCCATGCATCTGCTCAACTCGGGAGTAGAAGAAGTTTATGGTCGGGCCGGAAGTCTTATACAGGAGCAGATTTTAAAGCAGATTGGGATTACCGATGTCATTCACCCCGAACGGCAGGTGGCCGAGCGGATGGGAGTATCACTGGTGCGCCGGGGGATGTCTGATGTCTTTAATATCGGGGAAGGATTGGCCATGTTTGAGATTGAAGCCCCTAAAGCCATGGTTGGATATACACTTGAAGAGCTTGAGATTCGAAAAAGATATGAACTCAACTTAATCACGATAAAGCGGTTGGTAACCGATGATGAGCAATTTAAAAAGACAGAGCGTTACAAGCCCATTGGTATTCTTAAAGGTAAGACGAAAGTAGAAAAAGGAGATCATTTTCTGCTTGTGGGTAGCAAAGAAAATGTCGACAAACTATTGGATACGAATTAGTACCATATACCAAACACGGCATCAATTTTTGAAGAAAATATTAAACATATTTTGTCCAAATGATATTCAGACCGGGATGCCACAAAGATCAAAGCCTTCTATCTTCTGTCGTCATGTGATTAAATGATAAACGAAACGGTTCGCATCCCTACACCTTCAGCGTTTCCGATTACTCCGCGGCGGGATTTATGAAGCTAATAACCCTTTCAATCATGTTCGTTGATCCCATATAAAAGGGTGTCCGCTAATGGAAATCAGTTGGTTGAAGACCCAGAATACGTTGGTCACCATTGTTGGCCTTGCCGCCGGGCTGTTCACAAAGAAAGGTCACGGTATTTGGATTCATACAATAGCGAAGCTTGCTATTGGGCGTTTTTTTTGCGCCGTGGATACATGTATAGGCCTCCTTTCAGCATATTTCCGAGGAAGTCTGTGACCAATGAGGCCGGTGCGGGAATCTGCTGCGCCATCCACATCGTTAAAATGGGCAAAATTTCCACCCGCATTAATCCCCAATCCCTGGGCTTGCGTGCTTTGAGAAGAGAACATTATTATTCCTATAATACACAATAGGATTACAATAATTTTTTTCATCTTACTGTAGTAGTATTGAAGGTTGAATATTAATAAGCCTAATTAAAACAGCTATCATTTTAACCGACAAAAGAGACTGCATTACTCACCAAGGTTCCCGTTTGTAGCAGCTTCCTTCAATTCGTCGTTAGCATAAATGGCCATCTCAACGCGTCGGTTCTGCTGTAGGCCTGGAGCTGTTTCATTAGTGGCTACCGGTTCATTTTCTCCATAGCCGATAATGATCATTCGTTCGCTGTCTACCCCTACAATCGAGGTGTATTTGGCTACTGACTTGGCACGCTCTTCCGACAGCTGGTTATATTCTGCAGGACCAGTACGGTCGGTGTGACCAGCAAACTGGATTTTGGTATCCTCATATTTCTGCAGTACGCCGCCAGTTCGTCCAGCTCCTCTTTGGTTGCGTCGCGCAAGGTATAGGAGTCTACATCGAACAGTAGCGAGGAATCAAAGGTAATCTTAATCCCTTCCCCCACATGCTCTACTTCTGCCTTATCCAGTTTTTCGCGAAGCCAACGAGCCTGCCGATCCATATAATTACCGATGGCGGCTCCCGCGGCTCCTCCGACAGCGGCCCCGATGATGGCCCTTTTACGGTATTCCCTGTAGCTTTACCAGACCTCCAGCACCCGCGCCAATAGCTCCTCCTTGGGCGGTTTTACTCCAGTTTGCACAAGCAGACAATAGACATGCTAATGAAAGAAAAAATAAGTGCGGATACTGAAGCTTTCTTACTTGTAGCCATAAAACAATTTTTGGTTTAATTTCTGTACGACATGGATTTAAAGTACGCACGGTATAAACTGTTCCAAGGTGGGTAGATTGAGTGGCTGGACTTCTGGAAGTGGAAGTAAAAAATATTTAATAGCTAAAATTACACACGGCCGTTTATTAACTCCCATTATATATTTAATAATAAGTATATATAAGATAATATAGCAGCAAGTTAGTATCTTGGTGATAGATAAAATCAACCAATATTTTTAATTAAATATTTGATACTATGATTAAGCAAAATATAGAAGAGGAAATAAACAATCAGATCCAAGAAGAATTTCAGTCGGCGTATGCTTATTTGGCGATGTCGGCTTGGTTTGAAGAAAAAAACCTTGGTGGCTTTGCAAGCTGGCTGAAAGCCCAGTGGCAAGAAGAAATAGAACATGGTATGAAGTTCTATAATCACTTAATTCAAAGAGACGGCCGACCAATATTACAAGATATTGAAAAGCCAAAAGTGCAATTTAATTCCCCGCTGGAAGCGTTTGAATTTGCTCTTGGACAGGAGCAGCATATCACGAAACGCATTAATAAGATGTATGATCTTGCCAGGGAAGAAGACGATTATCCGCTCAAAAGTTTGTTACTTTGGTTTATTGATGAACAGGTAGAGGAAGAAGATATGGTGCAAGATGTTATTGATAAACTAAAATTAGTTGGAGAAGACGGCTCTGGGCTATATTTACTGGATCGCGAGATGGGCGAAAGACAAGGCCAGAATGGAAAAGAAGCAGAACAAAGTGAAGACCAATAATAGTATAAATATTATTACTTGGTTGTAAATGAAATCACCTCCTATATCAGGGGGTGATTTTTATAATTAAGGCCTCAAAGTTGCATCACTGAATCGGATAATTCAGTAATTTCTTTTTCGATAAATACCTGCCTGATATACTGAAGAATGGAACAGACTAAAATACATGGGCGATATCAGTACTAAATGAAATAATAATTTTTAGCAATGGTGCTATTCCAAAAGGGTAGTTTTCAAAGCCACCTACATTCTGGTGCTACAGCTATAGGCGTCGAAATGACAGATCTGTCTAAAATGAAAAATTAACTAATAAATGAAAGGGGCAAGGAGATCTGGTTCTTAGATTAAAAGGTCACCTTATCATGATATTCTTTCCCTTTATCCGCAATTCCGATCTGGAAGTCTGTTCCGTAATTGCTCTGGAATTACATCCAAATAATAGGTTATAGACATAGAAAATTGTATATATAAGTAACTGGCATTTTATCTATTAAGAGCACAAGAGTAGATAGCATCTCTAAAATTACCACAATGCCACTTTATATGGATATTCATTTTGTTGACGAGGTATCTGTAGAGGATACACGAGAAGCCCATCTCAAGGATTTGGCCGTACAGGAGAAGTATGGAGTCAAATACCATCAATACTGGTATAATGAAGAAGCTGGAACCATATATTGTCTGATGGAAGGTCCGGACAAAGAATCATGTGCAGCCACACACAGAGAAGCCAATGGTGTTGCAGCTTGCCAGATTACAGAAGTGGAAGGTGGGTTGTACGATCTTTTTATGGGAGAAAATCAAAAAGTAGATCAGGGACTGGTTCGGCAAGAAAATGGCAAGATCGATACAGGGTATCGCTATATCCTTACTCTCGATATTATAGCTAAAACTATTAGCAAAAAATCCATCAATTTTAACCAGCTAAAACTGCCTGAAAAAGCCAAAAATATAGCCCTTCAGTGGATTGCTGAATACAACGGAAAAGAAGTTCGAACAAGTGGTTTTGATAGTATCGTCGCTGTGTTCAAAACTCCTGAAAAAGTGCTTCAATGTGCTCACGAAATTCAAAAAGAATTACTGGAGGACCACGGCAATTCTGATCCGGATTCAGTTGATGTCATATTCAATATGGGGATCAGTGTGGGCCAGCCCTTAACAGAGAAGGAGGGATTCTTTGTTGAGGCCATACGGATGAGCCAACGTTTATGTTTAATTGCAGGTGAGAATGAAATTATCACATCAACACTTTTTGAAGAACTCTGCGATCTAAATGAATCTATTAAAACCCATATTAGCTTTCGAACCATCAAGCCTGCGGAACAGCAATTTTTAGACAACCTGCTAGACATTGTTGAGAACAGGATTTCCGATCATGACTTTGGCGTTCATTACCTAAGCCGCGATATGGGCATAAGTCGGCCACAACTCTACAGGAAAATAACCGCCCTTACCAACCGGTCTCCAGTTACATTCATTCGAGATATTCGCTTAACTAAAGCTCTTTCTCTAATTAAAGAAAACAAATACAACCTCTCTGAAATAGCCCTGGAAATAGGATACCACAGCCCTTCCTATTTCTCCAAATGCTTCCGTGATAAATTTGGTGTCAAAGCATCATGCATAGCCGTTTAACATACTTCGGTCTTCCCTTCTTCTAGCAGACGATGAATCAAAATTTACATTCATTGATTGAAATGTGATGGAATAATGCCCTTCATCTCAGATATATTGATTTATGATAATGCAACATTAAACCAGCAATGGTGGATTTTGCAAGTAACCAACACATAAAATCATACAATCATGAACACAACAAAAAACATAGCATTCATTATAGCACTCTTTTATTTCATCGCAGGATGTGATGTAAATGCAGCAGATAACAAATGTAATGACCAGCCGGTCAATCTCCTCACAGAACAATTCCAGGAATCGCAGGCTGAAATACAAATCGTATTAGACGGGATATTTAGCAGTATTCAGGATAACGATGCCGATAAGCTAATCTCCTATCATGCTTATGGAGAAAAGTTCACGGAATTCAGAGATAGCGAGCCGCGATTTAATTCCCAGGATAACGAAACGTATGAACGAGGATTCGTGGGAGCAATCTCCGGCTTTGACTATAATCTCGGGGATCTGAAAATTGCCGTTTATGGCGATGTAGCAGTGGTCACCTTCCATGCGGATTTTCGACCGACCATCGGTGAAGAGGTTATGCAGATATGGGGATCTACAACACTGGTATTTGTCAAAACCATAAATGGCTGGAAAATTACACACGAACACCATTCACCGCTTAATGTCAGTTAAAAACGCATCATCCAACGAGAGACGCTTCAAGCGTTCCAGTGTTTCACGGGATGCTTGAAGCCTCCTTGTTTGCTGGCACTCAAATCTTTAGATAACCTTCTAGCTAATGTTGATTTTCCAACTCTTGTAGTCCCATCAATACCTATAAATGTATATTCCTCACTCTCTATATATTCCAGAACTTCTTTGTAATTACTTACTGCCATTATGTTTGAATTAACAAACGTAACAACCTTGCGCATAAAGGAGGTACAAAATGACGGTGAATTTGTATCAAAATGGACTAGGAAAATGACAAGATCGAAACTAGCAGTCGAGGGCGAGGCCCGTCCCCTTAATGTGTATTCTAAGACTAAGTCAAGTCATTTCACTGCCTCGTGTTGATGTATTTTTACGTATGGGGTTCCTCGATCAATAA
>NZ_JBPOEA010000006.1:0-132222 GCF_052060035.1 Fodinibius sp. SL11
CTAAATTTGCAATAGATGAATATCGGCCTCCTGACGGCAGAGAACTAAACAAGTTGGCAATCCCACAAAACAATAAGACAAATGAAAATAAACTCTTCCACCTACGATTATTTTCAAAGAAAGCTTTCCCTTGCCAGAAAAGTACAATTAAAAATCCCATCACCGACCATCCCAGTGCTCTGCCATACCATATAGCATACCAAACGGTGTCCTTTTCGACACCATCTCGATAAGCTTCTACCTTATCCTCTCCCCTATAACTCGATGAACGCTCTTGAATAATTTCGGGAGCATAATTATCAATAATATTATTAAAGGCCGTAAGGTTTATCTCAGTAATAAAAAATGTGGCTAAAAAAAATATGAAATAAATTACTAACCTATTACCAGCTATAAGATAACTCAATAAAATTGCCACCGGTACCAAAAAGGCAAAGTGCACCAACAGTGATAAAAAGCAAAAAAGTATTTTTCCCTTTTTATTGTCAAACAAAAATGGCAACAGCCCATAAATAAATATGTGTGCAGCTGTCCAAAACCGAAACCCATTCATCTTCCATATTGGAATGATCAGAAATAAGCATGCTATCAAAAGAATTGTTATTGGCTTTATTTTTCCCTCCAAGCGTTCCAAAACAAACCAGATGTTGCGGGAAAAGAAAAAGCCAAAAATAATGCCATAAATTAAAGTAAGCACAGCCTGACTACCCGTAACTCTTGAAACAGTAACAGCAATGAACGTTCTTAATACATCAACCTCTCCACTCTTTTTATAATATTCTATTGCGTCAGCGGGACTCATATCAATACCATGCAGATACTCTACTTCCTGAACATATCGGGTAATATCACTGTCTACACTTTCTGCTCCTATTGCAAATGCGAATCCGTAAAATGCTACGAACGCCCAAAGTATATTTTTTCCCCAGCTGGATGAATAGTTTTTAAATGCTGAGGCCAAAGCCAAAAATGGCCAGATCAAAAATAGTATAACGGCATAATATCCTGATTTATCATTTAGGCTTTCCATTGATATTCACCCTTATCCGCTAAGTGTATGAAACGAGAACAAACATTTTCTATACGATATTGATCCATATCTCCAAAATCATAACTGTTACTGTAATCCCCCCACAAAAACTCATTGATGACTTTTCTATCGATTTTAAAACTTGATACCGACAATACGGGACGACCGGTCAAATAGTAATCGATTAATTTACTGGGCAATTGAAGTGTAGTATCATTTTCAAAATTCACTAAGAAATCCATGGTTGCTAAGAACTGTAGTAACTTTTCTCTTGGGATATAATCTCGGACTTCGATTTTTCCATTTGCCTTTTCTAAGTAAGGTTTAATCAACTCAGAGTTCTTGGTAAATATGATAAACTTATACTCAATATTGAGTGAAGTTAGGTATTCGAGAAACAAACTGGGATCCCTTCCACCTGGAATTAAACCTCCGGCATAGGCAAAAGTTGGAACGTTATTTTCAGTGTGATTTATTTCGCTGAGGTCAATTTCATCAAAGTTAAATCCCTGGGGGATTACTTTAATTTTATCTCTGAACTCAGGATAATATCCTTCTCTCGCTTCTTTTATAGGTATGGTTATAAAATCTGTCTTTTGGCAAAAATTTTTCTCAAAAAATTTAAAATATGGCATCTTGTTAAATGAATCTAAAGCAGATCCCATATAGGGATCCCCACAATCAGCCACCCACGTTTTTGCTATAGGATTTTCTTTTCTCCAGGCCCAGGCTACTCCCCAGTGAATGGGATGTGGGACTGCTATTGAAATCAATAGATCATACCCTGTTTCAAAGGCCAGTGCTTTTTTTACACGATACATAAGTTCAATATCAGGATACTCAAAAAGTTGGTACAACCCCCGTCGTATAACTCTTTTGCCCATTCTCTGTATGTTTCCATTACCATTTAAATTAATCTCAGGTAATTTTAATGGGCCCAAATCTTTAATGCTTATCTCAAACTCTTTTTCAAAGGGAATGTGATGCTTATTATTTTTTACGGTCAATAGTGTCACGCCATGCCCCTGACGAGCAAACTCCTTGACAAGCTCAGTAGTTCGAAAGGAGCGAGGAGAATTCATCGGATAAAATGAGCGGGATACTATTAGGATATTTTTCTTCATTTTTAGCAATTCGTCATGTTATAATAGTCTTGATTATACACTGCTACTTATTACTCCCTTACTTTATCAGGATTTATCAATCGAAGTATGACCCCCACATAAATGATAGCGCGATACATAAACTTCATTAGGTCAATGGAATAAACGATGACCCGCTCCTTCATACTTAATACTACTGTTGATCTCTTTTTTCTGCCAGTTAATCCCCCCTTAATATGGCTGCCAAGCATTCGCAACTCGCTGTACCCATATTCTCTTTTCACCTTTAGAGCTCCTCCACATGTTAAGCGGTAATGCTTTTTAAATATAGTTTGCAAATTCCGTGCCGGGTGTTTAACCTGCACATCATCAGCATAAATCATTTGGTAACCAGCCTTGGTACACCTAAGTGTAAACTCCCAGTCACCGCCTGATTTAATTGCCATATTAAATCCACCAACCTTTTCAAACACATCTTTTTTAACAAATAAATTGGCTGTTACCCCCTTTCCCAGGGGTACATTTTTTTGCTGTGGAAATGCTGTTACACGCTCATACATGTAGCCATATTTACTTCCCCCTTCCGGCTGAAAAATCTCAACCTTACCCCCAACCAGATCATTCGCTTCATTTAAATATTTTTGTGCATTGTTCAACCAGTTTTTATCGGGAATACAATCTGAGTCTGTAAATGCAACAATATCACCGGTGGCTACGGCCGCTCCTTTATTTCTCGCGGCGTAAGAGCCGGGTTTGGGCTCATGGATAAGTTGAACACGACACGGCAAATGTACCTCTTCCGGTATTACCCCATGCTCACTATTATCTACCACGATAACCTCATACTGATCGCGAGACAATGTTTGACCTTCCAAGGCCATAACACACTGTTGCAACCTTTGCCAATCGTTATAAGTGGGTATGATGACAGAAAACTTCATTTTTAAGAACTCCTCCTAAGCTCAATACCAAATTTTTTAAGTACTTGTAAAAACAGCTCTCGAGTAAACTTTTTCAGAAATCTTCCTGTTTCAAATTCTAATCCCAACTCATCAAGTACTTCCAACTGTCTTTTGAAATCTTCCATTGACTTTGAGTCAAAGAAATTTCTCGCAAGCAGGATGTAATAAAGATTTATTCTTTGCATATAACTTTTCTTGAGCTCCTTCTCAGTTAGAAAAAATGGCCCATAGGTCAACTGGTTATACAATTTCGCATGAATGAATGCGAAGCTTTCTTTTGCCTCCGTATTAGATATCGTGTCTTCGTGACGGCGTGAAAACGTCAAAACTTGATGCACAAATCCCAGGTCAGACTCTTTTAGTATATCGATACAAGCTCCCGTATCCGAAGCTTGGTGTGACTCTTCAAACACCTTATCTCTTTTTAATATCAGATCGGACCGAAACAACAATGAAGTTGGAGAACCAAATACAGAAGATCCGTTCAATAGATATCTCCGGGCAATATCTTTTCCTGAATTAAAATTACTGGGATATGGAAGCCCATCTAAATGGACTTTATTGTTTACTAAGCGATAAGCACTTACAATTCCCACACTGGGATATTCTTCCCCAATCTCCACCATCTTTGACAGGCAATCCGGAAATATCCAGTCATCAGCACAAATCATCTTGCAATATTTACTATCTGGTGATATCTGACGAAAAGCATGGTTCAAATTCTTCATCTGGGGTAAAAACTCCTCATTATCATAAATACGAATCCGTTCATCCTTTTCGGCGTATTCCTGCATAATCTGCAAACTGTCGTCTGTACTATAGTTATTTAGCAGTATATACTCCCAGTTATCATAATCCTGATTGAGGACACTTTCTATACATTCCCGCAAGAACTTTCCACCATTGTAAACCGGGGTTACAACAGAAATAAACGGCTCTTCTTTAATACTCAATATTTCTGATTTATTTTTCAGCATAAAAAGTCCAGTGATAATATTTTTAATCTCTCTTTGACTAAATAGTCAATTTTCTACTATAAAAAGCTTCGGCATATTTACCTTTTGAAGCACACTCTATACCCCTTATTCGGGGCATTGAAGTCAACAAAGAATCATCTAACCACTGTTTATTTTGCTGACTTTTAAAACAACTCGTTATAATCTCATTTCTCTGTTTAATCTGATCTTCATTTAGCGGAACAAATAAATTCGGATTTCCAATATCTCCATCGTATTTAGGTATTTCGTACTCAAAAATTAGATGATTACGAAAGGTATTCCACGTCAATTCATTTAAGGTTCTGTGATCTTGATGCAGATCATTTCGGTAATGAGTAAATATGATATCAGGTTCAATTTCTTTTTTCAGATCCTCAAATCTTACTTTTATTTCACTCCAAACCGATGGAAGAAATCCATCCTGATAATCATAAACATCTACATCTGCATTCTTTACTGATTTCAGAAATTCTTTTGCACTTGATTCTGCTTCTTTTTTACGTACTTCATTTGAGGTAAAGACAACCCATTTAATGTGATCTATTTTGTAATTCTCAATCATATGCAAGACTGTGCCACCACATCCTATTTCAATATCATCACAATGGGCCCCTAAAAAGAGCATTTTTAATCCTTCCTTGTTGGGAGTGGAAAACTTAGCACTTATCATAACGCCTTAGCTCCATTCTGCACTTTTGTTGTTGCAATTTCCTGACCATTCTGATCCCATACTTGCCAAGGGGTTATCCCTTCGGCATACATATCGTCTATTTGTTGCTTATCCTTGAAGGTATCAAGCGGCATCCAAAACCCCTCGTAGCGGTGTCCATACAACTTCTTCTCCTTTATCAACCGTTGAAAAGGTTCCATAACCAACTCTTCCCCATAGTTTATGTAATCGAAAATTTCATTTCTCAATACAAAAAAGCCGGCATTAATAAATAGCCCTGACTTTGATATGGGATTTATACTGTTGACCATGCCATTGTCTCCAAGCTCTGCCACATGAAAACTCTGTGTGGGTTGGTAGGCTAAAAAACCTCCTGTCTTGCCCGACTTTTTAAACTGGTCGATCATCTCATTGAGGGGCATGTCGGACAACCCGTCTGCATAATTTGCCAAGAACATCTCTTCTCCTTCAAGATAGGGACGTACTTTCATTAGACGTTGTCCCACATTCGAGGTCATCCCCGTATCAACGAACGTAATATTCCAGTCATCCAGATCAGAATTGAGCAGTTCAATTTCTCTTTTGCCATTATTCAATACAAAGTTATTAGAAGTGTACTCCTCATATTCAACAAAATAGCGTTTAATGAAATCGCCTTTATGCCCAAGGCAAAGGATAAAATCTTTATGGCCGAAATGAGCATAATACTTCATAATATTCCAGAGTACCGGGCGGTACCCCACCTTAATCATTGGCTTAGGAACCTCTTCTGAATAATCACGCATTCGCATTCCAAGTCCACCGCAAAATAATACTACTTTCATTTTTTTGTTTTCTATTTGAAGTTTTCCATTAAATACTTCCGTTACTGAGCGATAACTTGCTCTTGATTAACTATGGATTGGGAATCCAGGATTTCCGGTTTAGGAATTGGAATAATGAATTTTCCGCCCCACTCTGAGATATAGCTTATTTGTTTCATAATCTCCTCTTTTAGATTCCAAGGCAGAATAAAGACATAATCCGGTTTGCTTTCCCTGATTTTATCAGGATGAAATATTGGGATCAGTGAACCCGGCAAATATTGGCCATGTTTGTGGGGATTGCGATCCACAGTATAATCGATAAAGTCGGTACCGATGCCGCAATAATTCAACAGTGTATTTCCTTTACCCGGAGCCCCGTAACCGGCTATCGCCTTACCCTTATTTTTTAACTCGATAAGCAACGCTAAAATATCTCGTTTTGTCTGCTGTACATTTTTGTCAAATGATTTATAGAAATCTATGTCCAGATACCCCTCTTCTTTTTCCCGTTCTATTATACGCTCTACATTCTCACTTACTTGATGATTGTCATTAGACTCTCTGGTAATGAATATCCTTATTGATCCTCCATGCGTACTCAACTCTTGGACGTCAAAAATTTTCATCCCGTGTTTTTCGAATATTGATTTCACGGCAATAAGCGAGTAGTAAAAGAAATGCTCGTGATAGATCGTATCAAACTGATTGTTATCCACGAGCTGCATAAGATGAGGGAACTCAAACGTCATAATTCCTTTTTCACTCAGCATTACCTCAAGACCCTTGATAAAATCATTGATCTTAGGAACATGTGCTAAAACATTGTTTCCTAAAATCAGATCAGCCGGCCGGTAGTTCTTTTTGAGAATATTAGCCGTTTTTTCACCAAAAAATACTTTTTCAGTCGGAATTCCTTTGGCTACTGATTCCCGCGCTACATTTTCTGAAGGTTCAACACCGAGAATCGGAATCTTTTTCTCCTTAAAATATTGAAGCAGGTACCCGTCATTGCTGGCAATTTCAACGACAAATTGATCACGGTTAATTCCGTAATCTTTCACCATCATATCCACATAATCACTGGCATGTTTTAGCCAAGAGTCTGAGTAAGAAGAGAAATAGTAATAATCCGAATAGATATCCTCGGGTTTAACATACTCACCAACCTGAACCAATAAACATTCTTCGCATACATAAGCATGCAGTGGATAAGATTGTTGTCCCTTGTTAACATGTTCCGGCTTTACAAACTCTTCGCAAAGAGGAGATGTACCCAAATCCGCAAATGTATGCTTGAGTACGTTATCACAATTAAGACACTTCAAATTCCCCGATTCATTCATCGTTTTTTCAATTAAAATTTAGATGTCATAGTTAACTCTTATACTTGTTCCCATAACCTTCATACCCGTAATTTTTAGTTACAAGAGTTGTGCCAATTAATTAAGACTTCTAAAAAATAATAGTCCCTATAGCTTGTTGATCCATCCAGATCACTAAAGGACTTCGGGGGGAGAGAGAATGCTATAATGGATAACGTTTTAAGAAATGCAGCACTGTGTTAAGGACTCAAAACCGAGTAAATCTTACAGTACACAATGAAATAAATACTCATTATAATGTACCATTGATTGACCTCGCTTCACTCACATCCCAATGACTTATCCTAAATGAGCACTTCCAATTACAACGTTTAAGCCCATCTTTTTCGAAAGGTTGCAATTTCCTTATCCGTATAAAAGTGACGAACATAATGTGATTCATACATCTGATCTAAATACCAATCGGGAATTTTAATAGTACGCTTGAACTTACTGTACACACCCGAATATTCTTTTTGATCACCTTTATTTTGAATGCTTTTAATTGTTAGATCTTTCCCAAGGAATTCCTTAAATGCTTCTTCAAAACGATTGTTAAGATTCTTCATTCGAAGAAGTAACACAGATATATTGTTTTTCTCATAAATGTGGTAGCCTTTTTTGCTGGAAAAATCATATTGGAATACATCGATATCAAAGACCGTTTTTAATTCCTGATCAAACCAGGTGAGTGGATCACAATCAATAAAGTTAATTCGATTTCCAACAATATATTCTTCAACAAAAAGCGTTTTTAGTTCCTCCACAATAAAATCTTCACTCATTTGACTACGCTTTAAAAGAATATCATAGCTAAACCATTTTTTAAGATTTTGAAAAAACGATGAGATATTCCTGGCAACAGGATCTCTTGTAAGAGTTATTATCTTGAATTTATCCCCCCCCCAGAACGTGCAAATTTATTACTAAAATAAAATCCCCTGGAAAGATAGTTTGGAAATACATCGATTTTTATTCCCGCATCTTTATTTTTGCGTAAGTGATTAGCTAAAAACTTCTGGTCTGTATTCAAATTCCTCTCATTCAGCCAGTGCAGATGATAAACTGAATATTCTTCCAGTTGATTTTTAAGAGAATATGTTATGGTAGTTGAACCCACCTTACCCATTGTATAAACTAAGATGGGATGTTTTATTTCTTTTCGGACAAGCGATAAATAGGTATAGTATTTGGCAAATAATGCATAGTTATTTCTCAGATATATTACCAAATCAAAATATCTGAGTTTTTTCAATATCAATTTTATCATAACCATTAGTACAATTTCTATTTGAGTGAAGCCTCCCGCTCAAATGTAATCTCTATTAACTATCCTCGTTCATCTAATTGTATAAGGGGATCAAATCACAGATAGCCCTCTCATTTATTCATAGAGTAATTAGCCATCCATCAGATTTCGCAGTTAAAATCATCCGGCAGATACTTAACATTTATAACTGGCTAGCTCGGCAATCCTATAATCCGCTGGTTAATACCGGCAGCTCTAATTCCATCGGTCTCGAATTAATAACCATAGGTTGGGGGATGGGAATAATAAACTGAGCGCCCCACTCCGCTACGTATTGCAACTGATTTATAATTTCATCCTTCAAATTCCAGGGCAGAATAAAAATATAATCCGGCTTCGTATCTCGAATTTTATCGGGTGCTAAAATGGGAATTAAAGACCCCGGTAAATAATGACCTTGTTTATGGGGGCTTCGATCTACGGTATAGTCGATAAAATCATTGCCAATTCCACAGTAATTCAAGAGTGTGTTGCCTTTTCCGGGAGCTCCATATCCAACAATCGACTTTCCCTGATTTTTCAGATTGAGAAGCAACCGCAAAATATCTCTTTTCGTTTGTTTCACATACTCACCAAACAACTTGTAAAAATCGATATTTAGATATCCTTTCCGTTCTTCCTCCTGCAACAATTGACGTACATTCTCGGATACCTCATATTTTTGATTGTTAGCCCGAGTGACAAAAATCCTAATAGATCCCCCATGTGTACTCAATTCCTGCACATCAAAAATGGTAAATCCATGTCTTTTAAACAGGGATTGTACGCTGTGCAACGAATAATAGAAAAAGTGCTCGTGGTAAATGGTATCAAACTGATTGTTTTCAACAAGCTGCATTAAGTGGGGAAATTCAAACGTCATGATTCCCTCCTTTTTCAACATAATATCCAGCCCCTCAATGAAATCATGAATACGCGGAACATGAGCCAAAACATTATTTCCAAGGATTAGATCTGCAGGCTTATATTTCTTTCGAAGACTTTTGGCCGATTCAGTACCAAAAAACACCTTCTCGGTGGGAATACCTTTGTCTAATGCTGCTCGGGCAACCGTATCAGACGGTTCAACCCCCAACATTGGCACCTTTTTCTGCTTAAAATACTGAAGCAGGTACCCGTCATTGCTGGCTATTTCTACCACAAAACTCTCTCTATTGATATCATACCGATCCACCATAAAATCTACATATTCCTCGGCATGACGCAGCCAGGAATCAGAGTAGGACGAAAAATAACTGTAATCTTCATAAATTTTTTCAGGGCTCACACATTTACCCACCTGAACTAAAAAACACTCATCACAAACATAGGTATGCAACGGATAGCTCATTTGTCCCTCATTGATTTGGTCCGGTTTTATAATCTCATTACAAAGAGGGGATGTTCCTAAATCTGCGAATGTATATTTTAGCTGGCTACCACAATTCAAACATCTTAACTCTTCCATAATTTTTTCTCTCTTGGTTATCTATCTCATTTAAAAGCCTTTAACATGAGGAAAATTCTGTAAACTACATCTTATCCCTTTTTATGTTACAATAGGTGTGCCAATTCCTAATTTTTTTAATATAATCCATCATTTGTGAGGGTAGAGACTCTTCTCTTAGATCTCCAAATGCATTTTTCACCCATAAATTGTAGTTGAAAAATTCTAAATGGGAGAAAAGGAATAGCATTGGCAATTATAGATGAGTAATTTTTTCTGTCGGATATAAAGAATTTACTCGTCTAAATTTTTACCCTCTCTCGTTTATGAATGGGGCAAATCATCAATCCAACAGATTGAATAGAAAAAATTATTTATCTGCCTCTAATTTCACTTAACAATAGTAAAAAGAGTAATTTTAAAGGAAAGAATACGAAATATTTTTTCTCAGATTCTAAACGTTTTCCTAGAGACCCCCACTAGTGGAAGTTCCGGTAAGGTCCAACTCATTTCTAATACTGAAATTCATCAGGATTCTGTAGAAATATCGTGCGGATATAGCTACAGCACCAAGCATAATAATTGTATTTATAAAATTTCCGCCCAGAATAGTTTGGAGCCCAAAATCTATTGCAAAAGGATTACCGATAAAAGAATAAAACGCCCATACAGGAATTGATACAATAAACAGCTTTAGAAAGCCTATACTTTTGAAAAATCCTTCGAGCCTGTTAAGCCAATGTTTAACACTTTCAAAATTGTATAAATACGCCCAGTTAACAAATAAAGCATAAGCAAGGAGATTCGTTGAAAATGAAATTCCCATTGTTAATTGAACCCCAAAATGAAAGAAACATGCTAAAGCACATACCAATCTGAAATTCCTGAGAGAAAACACAGAGAAAATAAAAGCTGATTCTATGAGTATAGTACCATAATCCAAAAATTTTAGAAGATAAAAATGGTTTTGAGACAATAGATACGTTGCCAAAATCGTTTCACGTTCAGCGACAAAATAGTTCCGAACGAGGTGGCCTGCCAACGCAGAAGTCGATGGATCCAGCCAACCGCTGACAATTTTGGGGATAGCAGCTGTTAACATTGCCAAGCCCATCAGCAAGGCAAATAAAGGAACAGCCCATGATTTTCCGTTTTGAGTATTCTTCACTTTTGAAACCGGATTGCCCCAACTGGATGCCAGAATCAATGGAATAATAATCAAAGGTATATCATGATTAACTTTGCCAAAGGAATACTCCCAGGCAGCTCCCAAAAAGAAAAGCATTCCGACTGCTATAGAAGTATAAAATGTTTTATAGCCAACAAGAAGTGATAAAAGAGATGCTATCAGTAAAAAATTTAAAATGTAGAAAAAATAAATATCAGGAAATCCGGAAAAGAAAAGCGTAATCCCTATTCTCGGCAAAAAAAATGTATCGGGATAATTACTAATCCACAGGTATCTTGGCAAAAGTACCATAAAAGCAAAGAGCACATAAATTATCCGGTAGATTGGTAAGCTCTTGGTGATCGAATCGTATTCAGAAAATACCCACTGGGAAAATATTGAATTACTTTTAACCATTTTATAAAAATATTGTAGTTTTACCAATTAGCTCGCGTTGTTGGTTCAGTAGATTGTCGGGAGAATACAAATCTTTGTACCAATTGAATGAAATTTTCTCTGGATTTTTATCAGGCGAAATCATACCTATTTGTTCTCTGAGCCATTTTAAGGTTTCCGGATTGTGTTGAACTTCATATAAACTTCGTTGTCTACTTGTAAAAAATCCTGGTATAATTGGCTCCAACATTTCAAACCGTTTATAGGGAGTTGTTCCCGGTTTTTCATCGATAGGCTGAAATTTACTAATCAATGACCAGTGGAGAGAGGTAGGAGCGTTATAGAATAATTCTCGAGGAGTAAGCAAAAGTGGATCATTATTCTCAAATGTTATCTTTATCTTCACACTTTTAGTCTCGTAAAAGCCGTCCTCGTTCATGTTGTTCCCATAAAAGGGAGGCATTCTCAGTGCAGGATACGGTTCTGATATATAGCGGTAAACCAGTACTTCCTGAAGAACAAAAAGTACAATTACAGAACTGAAAAAAAATTTTAGTTTCTTTTCCGATAGCCAACTCATAATTGTTTGAATATACTTCGAGAAGTGAATAACTAAGGTAGATAAATAACACTTCCCCTATTTATTCATCTCTCATTTTTTATTTTTTAGGATTAGGCAGTTTTTATACTTTCACTAATAAGTGATTGTTACATTATTGTAAGCAATAAGTTCTATGCCAAATTAGAGGGAGGTACCACCCAATGCACCTCCCTCTGAATATTCACTATCCATAGCCGAGTAATTACTTAAACCCAAAATAGATCCTGACTCAGCTGGTTGGTCCCTAACAAAAACTTCAATTGCTTCAACCTTGTATATGGTTTAGCGTTAAAAACCTCAGGATCTAAATCAATTTTCTTGAATAGTTTATATAATTCCTCTGCTCCATCTTCTGCCGTATATTCACATGAAAATCCAGGCAGTTGGCTGTTTATCTTATCAAACGAAACCCGGTAACTGCGGTTATCACCCCCGTTATCTCCAAAGGTGGTTTTACATCCCGGGAAGGCTGCGCCGACTATCTCCGCAATCTCTCGTACTCTAAAATTCTCCTCAGTATCACCTACATTAAACACTTGATTGTGGATCGATTCGATAGGGGCTTCTAACGAGCAGGCAATAGCTTTACAGATATCTCTCACGTGCACCAACGGTCGCCATGGCATTCCATCACTGATCATCTCAATAACACCCGTCGTCCAGGCAAGGCCTGCCAGATTATTGAGTACAATATCAAATCTCATTCGTGGCGAAGCTCCATAGGCAGTAGCATTGCGCAAGAACGTGGGCGAAAAATGCTCATTAGCCAACTTTGAAACATCCCGTTCTACCCTTGTTTTGCATTCGGCATAAGGTGTTTGCGGGCTAACTTCTGACTCTTCGGTTTTGTAACTGTCATCTCCTTCTCCGTACACACTACACGATGAAGTATACACAAACCGCTCAATACCAGCCTGTTTGCAAAGCTTTGCCAAACGAACACTACCTTCGTGATTGATTTTATAAGTGATTTCAGGATTCAACTGTCCCAACGGGTCATTCGATAACTCGGCAAGATGAGCTACAGCATCAAATCCTTCCAGATCTTCTAAAGTTATCTCTCGAAGATCTTTATTGATATACGATGGATAGACCGTTTCCCCATTGTTAAAGAGCCATCCCGCTCGGTAAAAACCTGTATCAAGTCCCGTAACATCATGCCCTCTCTCTAATAAATATGGACCTAAAACTGATCCGATATACCCATCTGTACCCGTTACTAATATTTTCATAATAGTTCCCAAATATGATTACCAGTACCGCTTCACTAACATCCAAGAAGAAACAGTACTTAATTTTGAATAGTTACAGTCTCTTTCATTTTCTGAGACCAACTTTATGGGAATAAATTCAATAAGCGTGCCAACTGTATCCAGGTAATCAAATACCCCTACTTAGAACAATCACAAGGAATATTAAATATCATTCAATAATAAGAACGGTCATTCAGATGAATATTTACTCAATCGTATTGTAAATATTACGCTATTGCTCGCAACTAAATAATTGGTTTAAGTGGATAAGTAATAATTGGGAAAAGAGATCCTGCTAAATACAAAGTGGTACAGATGTTGTTGCTAAAAAGTTGAATTATGATGATACAAGGCTTTTCAACGGTTTCATCTTAGACGGTAATAAACTGCCAATAACTATAATTAATCTCGACCTTAGGGGAGTACAAATGAAAACAATCAGTAAACGTTTATCAATAATATTATTAGCCGGAATGGTATTGGGCCTATCTTCCTGTGAACAAAGTTCGCAAGTTAGCTTGAGTGAAAGCTTTACATACCTTAAATCGGTGACGCCAATTGAGGGCGCACAAAATACCACCATGAACCTTGAGGCTGAAGTTAATCCAAATAGCTTCTTCAACGTTACTCTTGAAGATGGATCTATTAGGGAGGGATGGTGTGTTGAGTGGAACGACGATTATGTCAAAGGAGAACAAAAAGGAGTTAAATTTTACTCCACCAAAGGTTATGTAGAATGGAAAGCATTAAATTATTTCATGAGCATAAAAGATCAGCTACGAATGAATGACCCATCTTTAACCTATCGTGAAATTCAGGTAATCATTTGGTCACTTATTGATTATCCATCATTTGACGTTGATAAAATAAGTGAATACAAAAATATGCCTTCGAGCATCTATAGCAATGGAGGAGCTCATTTTGATGTGCAAAAAGTAAAAAATATCGTAGCGGAAGTGCGAAACTACACCAACACCAAACAGAAAATGTTATCCAAGCTTCAGGGTGTTACGCTTATCGAAAACGACGGGCAAACGATTATGATGGGCAACGAAACAGCATTTGCAGTCAAAACAGTTGCCGAAAATGGGCAAAAGAATACTGACAGCAATTATTCCACTTGTTTTGATGAAGAAATTATTGCTAATGTTTCGTTTAATAATTGGGGTTGGACCAATGGACTAATTACTGAGAATAACAGCGAACAAACTTTGGATATATATGCCGGTGCTGGACAATGTGATTTAAGAAAAGGCACGTTAGTTGGAATTCTTACCGCTGACTATACAGACGGAACGCTTACGGTAACATATACTATGACTGAGCAATCATTCTTTACAAACGCTCTCTATACATTGTTGGAAACGCATTTGTATGTGGGATCCACTCCCTATCCGCAGGTGTCTAACAATGGGTATACGGTAGCTCCGGGCCAATACGGCAACCAAAATTCTCATGATAATATTACCGAATATACTTACGAAGTAGATGGACTTTCCGGTGATATTTACTTTATTGCCCATGCCGTTGTAAATGGGTTTCAGCCGTAATTTTTCTAACACTTCTTTAAATTGAAAAGGGAGGCCAAATAATATTTGGCCTCCCTTTTTTTGAGCCTTCCGGAGTGAAGATTAATGGGTATTAAAAGCTAAATCTGCTCTTTAATGGTCTTCAAAATCCGGTACGTCGCCTTTCCGTCCCACTTGTCTGGAATAGATCCTTTCTTATAACGTCCCTCCTTGATAGAACAGATGACTCGCTTTATTTCCTCCAAATCGAAAGGAACAAGTGTATTGGTCCCAATTTGTATCGTCGATGGACGCTCTGTATTTGGACGTAGCGTCAAACATGGAACTCTCCTAAACGTTGATTCCTCCTGAATACCCCCACTGTCGGTAAGAATATATTTACAGCTGGCTATTAATTTTTGGAAAGCAAAGTAATCCATGGGTTCAGTTAATAGCACATTTTTATTTGTGATCAATCGATCGTGCAGATCAAATTCTTTAAGCTTGTTAACGGTTCGTGGATGAATAGGAAATACCAACTTTTCAGACTGAGCTATTTCCTCAATTAAGTGAATTAGCTTGATCAACTCCTGCTTATGATCAACCGTTGCCGGGCGATGCATAGTCATAAGCACAAAATTGTCTTTTGTAAGTCCCAGCTTTTCCAAAATAGGTGAGTCGTTAATCTTATCATTAAAGGCTACCATCGTATCAATCATGGTATTACCGACAAAAAAGAGCTGATCTTCGGTCTTACCGTTTCCAGAAAGATTCCGCATTCCGCTCTGCTCAGTGATGAATAGATAGTCGGAAATTTCATCTGTTAAAATACGATTAATCTCTTCCGGCATCGTCCGATCACCGCTTCGTAAACCACTCTCTACATGAGCCAGTGGGATGTTCATTTTATTGGCCGTCAGTGATGCTGCAAATGTTGAATTTACATCCCCCGTCACTAAAATTAAATCGGGTTGTACCTCTTGCACCACCGGCTCCAAACGTTTCATAACTTCTGCCATCTGGTTATTTGGGGATGAGGGAGGGATTTCCAGAAAATAATCCGGGGTCAACTCAAACTGCTTGAAAAACACATCGGCCATTTTATCGTCATAATGCTGACCGGTATGTACAATTTTGATATCAAAACTCCCCGGAAACTCCTGCTCTGCCACATGTTTAAACTGTGTGACCTTAATAAAATTAGGCCGTGTACCCACTACAACTAATAACTTTTTCATCCTAACATTGTTGACTTGTTTCTCCCGATTAAAGAGACATCTATGCCTTCCAAATCTGGGAACTGGTTCGTGGTTGAATATTTTTCATCGCATTGCGGGTATCAATAATAACATCATTCCAATCGGCCAACTCTTGGTAATTTATATCAGAGTGATTGGTTGAAATAATTACAGCATCAAATTCCGAAATGGTTTCTTTATTCCACGCCACGGTCTTTAGTCCAGTCCAGTCTTTATGCTCTCTTGTTTCCCATATTTCGGGTATGTAATGATCGTAATAAGAGATATTAGCCCCATATTTATTCAGCAGATCCATCAGCTTAAAAGTCGGTGATTCTCGCAGATCATCTACATCGGGCTTATACGCAAGACCAATAATCAACACATTACTATCATTAACCGCCTTGTGGTGTGAATTCAGGGCCTTAATCGTCCGCTCTACAACATATCGCGGCATACTGGTGTTTATTTCACCGGCTAATTCAATGAAACGCGTATTTTGCTCATACTCACGGGCTTTCCATGTTAAATAAAACGGATCAATGGGAATACAGTGCCCGCCTAATCCCGGGCCGGGGGTAAACTTCATAAAGCCAAAAGGCTTGGTAGCTGCGGCATCCAATACTTCATGAATATCAATACCCATTTCCTGGAAGACGACTTTCAACTCGTTAACCAGTGCAATATTCACCGATCGGAATATATTTTCGGTGAGCTTAACCGCTTCGGCCGTTTTATTATTTGAAACGGGGACCGTTTCCACAATAACGGAATCATATAATGCCTTGGCGACAGCAAGAGCATCAGCCCCGTCGGCCCCAACTACTTTTGGAATTTTAGCAGTATTAAAATTTGGATTCCCAGGATCTTCGCGCTCCGGGCTATATGCCACAAAGAAATCCTTGCCTGATTGCATTCCTGAAACTTTCTCTAAAATCGGAATAATAAGCTCGTCGGTTGTCCCGGGATACGAAGTCGATTCTAATATAACCAGCTGCCCTTTTTGAAGTTGTTTAGCAATAGTCTGTGTTGTTTGCTCAACATATTGCATATCAGGCTCGCGGTAGGTATTCAACGGAGTTGGCACACACATAATAATGGCATCTACCTCGCTAAGTTTTGCAAACTCAAGGGTCGCCGAGCACCGATCCGAAGCTGCAAGTTTTTCCATCATATCATAGCCAAGATGCTTTATATAAGGCTTGCCGCTTTCGATATTATTAATTTTAGTCTGATCCACATCAAAACCAACAACCGGAAAACCCTTTTCATGGAACGTCCACATAAGGGGAAGTCCTACATAGCCAAGACCAATAATACCTATCTTAGCCGTACGATTTTGGATGTGATTAATGAATTTTTCTCGTAATTGAACAATGGGCTTCGGCTTTACTATGCCCGTATTATTATTGGATGTAATTGGAAAGCTTGGAATAGTCTTCATCTTTATTATTTATTATGAGGTTAATTTTTTCTTGGTCTTCACGAACCATCTCTTCAATAAGTCCTTCAAAGGTATATTTAGGAGTCCATCCCAATTTTTGTCGGGCTTTGGTGGCATCTCCAATAAGTAGATCCACTTCGGTAGGACGAAAATAGCGGGGATCTATTTCAATAATCACATCCCCTGTTTCTGCATTTATCCCCTTTTCATCAATCCCTTTACCAATCCATTTGAGCGTAACACCGGCATGGTAAAATGCCAATTCACAAAGCTCTCGTACACTGTGGGTTACCCCTGTAGCTAACACCAGATCTTCAGGATCATCCTGCTGAAGCATTAGATACATGCCTTCGATATAATCCTTTGCATGTCCCCAATCCCGTTTAGCTTCCAAGTTTCCAAGATAGGTTTTCTCCTGTAAGCCGGCGGCGATACGAACGGCTGCACGCGTTATTTTTCGGGTCACAAACGTCTCTCCGCGAACGGGGGACTCGTGGTTAAACAGAATCCCATTTACCGCGTACATGCCATAAGCCTCACGATAATTTACAGTAATCCAGTAGGCATAAAGTTTGGCCACACCGTAGGGGGAACGCGGATAAAACGGTGTGGATTCGCACTGCGGAACTTCCTGCACCTTACCATAGAGTTCACTTGTGGAAGCTTGATAAAATTTAGTTTTGTCTGCTAAACCCAGAATTCGGATAGCCTCAAGAATGCGAAGAGTTCCCAGTGCATCACTATTGGCAGTATATTCAGGAGCTTCAAAAGATACCTGTACATGACTCTGTGCTCCCAAATTATAAATCTCATCGGGTTGGGTATCCTGGATAATACGAATCAAATTTGTTGAGTCGGTTAAGTCACCGTAATGAAGATAAAACGGTAGTTCATCAGCATGAGGATCTTGATAAATGTGATCAACACGACCGGTATTAAATGAGCTTGATCGGCGTTTAATACCATGCACCTCGTATCCTTTTTGCAGTAGAAAATCTGCCAAATACGAACCATCCTGGCCAGTTACTCCTGTGATCAATGCTACTTTTCTATTCTCTTTCAAACCATCCCTCACTATTTATTTAAAACTTATTTTACGTTATAGCTTTACTTCTTTTAACTGATTTGTATTCTGCAGAAACCATCGGTATGTTTCCGTAAGGCCTTCTGACAACGTCTTATTATGCTTCCATCCCAAAGCGTGTAATTTGGAGACATCCAGAAGTTTTCTCGGTGTCCCATCAGGCTTAGAAGTATCCCAAATAATTTCACCCTCATGGCCTACTATCCGTTGTATCAAGTATGCAAGCTCACATATTGAGATATCTTTGCCCGTACCCACATTATACATATCCCCCTCAATCTCGTTTTCTACGGCAAAAAGAATAGCCATGGCCAAATCCTGAACATGCAGAAACTCCCTCTTGGGTGCTCCCGTCCCCCATAGCGTTACAGGAGCATGACCGTTTTCAGTCGCCTCATAAAATTTTCTGATCATAGCCGGTACTACATGTGAAGTCTCGAGATCAAAATTATCTCTGGGACCATATAAATTCGTCGGCATCAGCGAAACGTAGTTACGTCCATATTGACGATTTAAGGCTTCACAAAGCTTAATACCCGCAATCTTTGCAATCGCATACCACTGATTGGTTGGCTCCAAAGAACCAGTCAACAAATACTCTTCTTTGATAGGCTGCGAGGCATGCTTGGGATAAATACAAGAACTGCCGAGAAAAATGAACTGCTTCACATTATATTTATGAGCAGCATTTATCACATTCGTCTGAATGGCCAGATTATCATGTAAGAAAGGATATGGATTTTGATCGTTAGCCAAAATACCTCCCACCCTTGCAGCCGCCAAAACAATGATATCCGGGCACTCTCTTCCAACAAACTCATTCACGACTTGCTGGTCACGCAGATCCAGCTCACTGCGAGATCTGGTTACAATATTTGAATAACCTTTGCTTTTAAAAAGCTCAAGCGTAGCTGCCCCTACCATCCCCCGATGACCCGCTATATATACTTTATTTTGTTTCATATCCTGATTTTCAAAGAAATAATAATTCTGTGTAGAACTTAGTTACAACAACTGTACCACCTTTGAGCAGAGCTATTCTTGATCCCCTAACTTGAACACACTTGCCCTTTTCTATTCATGGAAAAAGTATCCACGAGTAATAATTATATACTGACGGATAGGATGAGCAATAATTTTACAATTCATGATTGGCAAGAACCGGGCATGCTCAGTTATATTTATCGTCGTCGATATTTTTACAGTCATTTCGTATTTTCCTTTTGATCGATCTGCGAACCGAAATCCCACCATCTACGAATACATGAAAAAAGTTGCTTTTAAAACCCTCGGCTGTAAGCTCAATTACTCCGAAACGATGGCCATACAGCGCGACTTTGAGCAAGAAGGCTATGATATAACCGATTTTGATACCCATGCGGATATCTATGTCGTTAATACCTGTTCGGTGACGCAAAGTGCCAACAGTACCTGCCGCAATACCGTACGACGTGCGCTTCGCAGAAATCCCGAGGCTTTTGTTGCCGTTATCGGGTGTTATGCTCAGCTGGAACCTGAAGAAATTGCTGAGATCGACGGAGTAGATGCGGTACTCGGAGCCAAGAATAAATTTAAATTACTCGAACTATTTGATGATTTTGAAAAACGATCGGAACCCATTGTATATAATTCAGATGTGAACGAGGCAGTTGATTTCCACAATGCTTTTTCTGCGGATGATCGAACCCGAGCTTTCCTAAAAGTACAGGATGGCTGCAGCTATAACTGCTCGTTTTGTACCATCCCGATGGCGCGTGGCGAAAGTCGTAGCCCGAAAATTAATACCGTTGTTGAAAATGCAAAGTTATTGGTTGAAGACGGTTTTAAAGAAGTAGTTGTTACAGGTGTGAATGCCGGTGATTTCGGACGTGGAACGGATCAAAACTTTTTAATGCTCCTGCAACAATTGGATGCTGTAGATGGACTTGAACGCATCCGGTTTTCATCGGTAGAACCTAACCTGATGCATGAAGATATTATTCACTTCACAGCGGAATCAGATAAAATACAGCCACACTTCCACATGCCCCTCCAAAGCGGTAGCGATAAAATGTTGGGACTCATGCGGCGACGTTATCAATCTGATCTGTATCGACAACGGGTTGAACTCATTAAAAAATTGATGCCCGATGCTGCAATTGGTGTGGATGTCATTACCGGTCATCCGGGTGAAACTGATGAGCTTTTTCAAGAATCCTATGATTTTGTCAATAGTCTTCCTGTTTCCTATCTGCATGTTTTTACCTATTCGGAACGCCCCAATACACATGCCTTAACTATTGAGCCAGAAGTACAAAACAGCGTACGTAAAGAACGCACTCATAAAATGCGTCGTCTTTCCAAGAAGAAACGGTTTAATTTTGATACTTCCTTTACAGGCGAAGTTCGTCCGGTGCTATTTGAGGGAGCAAATCATGATGGTGCCATGCTGGGTTGGACGGATAATTACATCCGCGTTGGTATTCCCTATAACTCCCAGTACGAAAACAGGATTTTACCGGTCAGGCTGGGAGCTCGATCTAATGAGGGGTATCTGATTGGAGAATTAACTCGGGAGGCGAAACAAGAACAAGAAGTAATTGCCGAAATTGTTGGATAAAAAAATTATGACTGATTCTGACCGAGATCCCAAAAAAGTTATTGCAGATGCAATTAATTTCATTAAGCAAGAGCGTGAACTGTATGGGGATTTTTCGATGGATCCTGAAAATAAAGTATCTCCCCAAGACAAATCCACTCCTTCCCACGCATCACCTTCGCCCAACAGCGTTGTAACAGAGCCATCCGTGCAAGAAACATCTTCCGGACAAAATACCCAACATGATGAGGAATTTACTTCACAAGAAGGGTTATTTAATAAGGATCAATCCAATGATGTATATTATCACATTGATAAATGTGATTCTCTAGAGGAGCTTAAAGCGCTGTGTGAAAAAGCTGATGTGCTTCGTACCGATTTGGAAGAAACGCAATTGGTTTTTGGCGTCGGAAATCCCACTGCGGATTTAATGATTATTGGTGAAGCGCCCGGGGCCGAGGAGGATAAACAAGGTGAGCCTTTTGTAGGAAAGGCCGGACAATTACTGAATAAAATCCTTGATGCCATTAACTTCAAGCGGGAGGATGTTTACATCGCCAATATTCTAAAACACCGCCCCCCAAATAACCGGAATCCCAAACCGGAAGAACGCGAACGAAGCCTGCCTTTTTTATTGCGACAAATTGATTTAATTGAGCCGAAATTAATTTTAGCCGTTGGTAAAGTGGCCGCCCAAACACTTCTGGATAATAACCTATCCCTAACAAAGATGAGGGGCCAATTTCACGATTTTAGGGGCAAATATGAGTTATTAGCAACCTATCATCCCGCTGCATTGCTTCGCCATCCCAAATGGAAACGACCTACGTGGGAAGACGTTCAGCTGCTCCGCAAAAGATATGATGAGCTTGGTGGACAACCCTGAAATTTTTAAAAAATTAAAGGGGCTTTTACTTCGGTAAGAGTGTCGCTTTTATTATACTTATGGATGCATGAACAATAAATAATTGGGATTGTTCATATCAGTCAGATCACACGAATTTTGCTATAATTTCAGATCAATTCTCGGATGGCACCAAATAAAGGATCAAATTATAATAACTCGGACTCCAAAGTTTTGGATCAAGAAGGTCGCGTACCGCCCCAGGCTGTAGAGGTTGAAGAAGCTGTGCTGGGTTCCATGCTGATTGAACATGAAGCAGCGACTATTGCCTTGCAGATGCTTTCTCCGGAAGATTTTTACAAGCCTGCGCATCAGCATATTTTTGAGGTGTTACACGATCTTTATGAGCGCGATAATCCTCTCGACCTGCTCACGGTGGAAAATGAATTACGCGATAAAGGATTACTTGATACTTGTGGTGGTGCCGGATACTTATCAGAGTTAACACGATCGGTCAGTTCAGCTGCCAATGTTGATTATCACGCCCAAATCATTGCTGAGAAAGCAACAAAGCGTAATTTAATTCTTGGTTGCACCGATATTATTAAACAAGCTTATGACAGTTCTTCTGATACAATTGATGTACTGGATTTTGCGGAGCAGCGGATCTTTGATCTTGCTAATTCAAAGCAGCGATCCCAGGCCCAACCCATTGGGGATGTTTTAAAAGATACTCTCTCCTATCTGGAGGATATCCGGGGCAAATCCTCAGGGATTACCGGTGTTCCTACCGGCACCGATGTTGATAAAATGACGGCCGGCTGGCAAAACGGAGATCTTATTATTATTGCTGCGCGTCCTTCGATGGGTAAAACAGCCTATGTTTTAACTACGGCTCGTAACGCTGCTTTGCATCAAAATGAAAAACTGCGTACCAAGGTGGCTATTTTTAGTCTGGAGATGTCAAACCAATCGCTTGTTCAGCGTCTATTGACCATGGAAGGACGGATTAATGCTCAGAGTGCGCGATCAGGCCAGTTAGAAGATGAGGATTTTAAGCGTCTTATTGATGCAGCCGGTCGACTTTTTACGGCCAATATTTTTGTGGATGACACGCCCGGCCTGAGCATTATGGAGCTCCGTACCAAAGCCCGGCGACTGAAAAGTGAACACGATATTGGCCTGGTCATTGTGGATTACCTGCAGTTGATGACCGCCAGCGGAGATCATGGTACCCGAGAGCAAGAAATTGCCTCAATATCTCGTGGACTTAAAGCCCTGGCCAAGGAATTAGATGTTCCGGTCGTTGCCCTATCGCAGCTTAGCCGGGCTGTTGAACAGCGAGGTGGTGACAAACGTCCTCAGCTTAGTGACCTTCGTGAATCGGGATCTATTGAGCAAGATGCTGATGTTGTAAGTTTTATCTATCGTCCAGAATATTATGGAATTAAAACTACGCCTGAGGGGCAATCCACTACGGGACTGGCAGAAATTATCATTGGCAAACAGCGTAACGGTCCAACCGGAAGTGTCCCATTATATTTTGTGGAAGACTATGCTCGTTTCGAAAATCTTACAACCGCCGATGCCGGTCCGTATGGAGAACCTCAGGATAATTCTTCGAATAATGGTGAGCAATCAAACGATGGAGGCCCGCCACCGATGGGCCACAATCCCAGCGGTGACGATAGTGCTCCATTTTAAAGCACTTTGCTATTCAATTTACGTTCATGCAGCTCTTTTGATGACTCTTTCAGCTTTCTCTCTTTTTACTATTACTACAAATTATTTTACGGGTTGATTCTCATCCTTAACTACAAGGGGATTATCTTTTCCCCCATGTCCTTCAACAACTTTTTCTTTTCTAAGAAACCTTTGGATGAGCCCTTTCGCCTTTACATAAACATTTATTGGTATATAAAAAGCCGATTTCAGAAACTTATTTTGAGAACCGGTACCTATCAAACTTATAAAAACACTTATCATTGATAATCCCATTATACCCAACCAAAGTAGTAATGGCGACGTTAATATCCATCCTCCCCACCAAACAGCTGCATTTATTATACTCATCGCTACAACAAAGAGTACCATATTTACAAATCGTGGAGAAATTAATTCAAATAGAATATTGATATATTTAAGGGATTTTGTTTTTAGTGTGTTACGTAATAGCTGAGGAGCATATTTCTTCAGAAGCTGATAGCTACCAGTATTTAGATAACTATTTCTATTCCATTTCTCAGTCAAAATTTCTGTATATACAACAGCCTCGGGAGCAAAGTCTATTTCTATGCCATGTAAACGTAAGCTAAGACCATATTCATTTATACTTTGCTGTCCTTCTTTCCAAGGAAATTCATGTAATAATGAAGTGGAAAAACACATTCCATTGCTTCGAATATTGGTTCCTAATCCCAATGCTTTACGCCCCTGTGGATAGATTATATAATCCATTAAAAAATTCATCTCGCAAATCTTATCAATCCATCCTTTTGGGGTATGCAAATTCTTATAACTACCCTGTATAATCTCACTTCCCTGCTCCAGATAATAATTCATCACCTCCAAATAATTCCCAGATACCAATCCATCAGAATTAAATACGGTCATTGCATCATAGGATTGTTCCTCTTCTAAGAGATGTGCAAACACCCACGGCAAAATATTTTTATTATCGCCGCGTAACTTATCTGAAGGGGGGATTACTATTTTAGCTCCCATTTTTTCTGCTACTTGAACAATACTATCAGTATAATTATCAGCAATAACGATTAAATCATATTTATTTTTGTGATAAACCAATCCGGACAAACTATATAATGAACGAGATAATACCTGCTCTTTCTCCTGAATGAATAAAATGACTGCAAACTTACGACTTTTAACTGTTTCAAAATTATTGTCCCTATCCCTGCGGAAGGCGAATAAGCTAATCAGTAGATAATAAATAACAATACCCCCACCCATGATTAGCAATAAATAATTAAATACCTCAAAAAAAATCATTGGTTCTCTTCTTTAAAATATGTGATAAATAACTAAGTCTACTTTTAATATCTCTTGATCCATGTAGTTAAAGATGCCTGTTGCAACTATTCATCTTTTATAAGCAACAAACGCGCCAAAATAGTAGAGAACCTTCTTATCTATAATAAATTAACCTATGACCATAGTTTGGTGGCATACCATATGTATAAATATACAGCTGTGAAGTCTTATTATTCATAATTACACACTTTGTAAAATCTAAATATTATTTCTCAATATTTTTTTGAACCAATTTTTTAATAGAGAAGCAACAATATGTTGTGAATCAATATTACACTTTCTTAAAAATCTCCTATGAAATTAATTCCCAAGTACACCCGCTTGATGCTTAAAAATGAATGTCATATCTCTGCATTCTTTGATCAATCCACTAAAACCTACCCTTAATAAAATTTGGCACATTTGTTGTAGCTAAGGTGGATAGAAAGAGAAGGACTCTGAAATAACTTTACCGAAAAGTTTGACCATAGTTGCTTTTTGTAGTGATATGTCAAACTGAATTTTGTATCAGTGTTATTTATTTATCCAAATACATCCTCCTACATCATGATTGCATCAATGAATACTATCGGAACAAAAAATGCACTACTCAAAGATATCGAAAAATCTTTTGCAAGCCTACTGATGCAAGATATTTTCCATAAGGTGTTACAATTAGCTAAACTGGATTCTAATGTATTCATCGTTGGAGAAATTGGCTCCGGGAAGAAAAAAATTGCGGAAATTATTCATCAACATAGCAAACGGGCAAATAAACCTTTCTTTTCATTTTATTGTGTAGACATTAATGAGGAAGATTATAAGGATACCTTCTGGGGGCATCTCAACTTTGATGAAAATCAACTTACATTAAAGTATGAGGCATTGGAACAAGCAAATGGAGGTATCCTGTATTTGGATCAGTTTTCAGAACTATCTCAAAAGTATATGGTCAACATTATTGCATCCGTAAATAAAGGAATTAATCAATTATATCGATTGGATAAAACCTCAATTCCTCGATTAGTTCTTTCTTTTAATCAAGAATCGTATAGAGATCTTACCCATTCATCGGCGTGGGATACATTACTTGCTCAGTTGGATCCCGTAGTAATAATGCTCCCCCCACTGCGTGAACGTAAGGAAGATATTCCCATCCTGATAAATAACTTTCTCAACGAAATCAGAGACCAAAACAAAGACTATAAGAATTTAAGAATATCGGCCGAAGCCCTTTATGACTGCTTTAACTATAATTGGCCAGGCAATATTCGACAGCTTAAAAATGCAATAATGCAAGGTGCTATTCTTTCTCTTGGTGAAACAATAAAATCGGAGCACCTACCCTTTTCCATGAGTTGGAAACTGCCTTATAAGATTGATGCCAACTACAAAAATCCCAATACGTAATGTTGTTTATTTTAAATGTTACACCAATCATAGTTTTGATTAGTATATTTTCTATGAGTTCAGAAGGACTTATCCCCTTCAATCTATCGGGGATATACTATTTCATTCTCGGCATCTTACCCGGTTTTATTATTTATCAGCTGTCACAAAAGGCTTTAAAAGCAAAAAGGAAATACAGCTGTAAAAATGTACTCATTTATGGAACCAACAGAGATAGACAAATAATTTTGTATAAGATCAAACATATGTTGTCTGATCGCTATAATGTTTTGGGGTTTGTTGATCATCAAGGTCTGCAAAAAAATAAAAGTTATATGGGTTATCCTGTTATTGATAGCCAAAAACAACTTTTGGATTTATTACAATCCGGAAAAGTAACTGGTATTTTTATCAGTCAAGACGTTACAACCGGTGAGCTTTATAACGTTTTTCCGGCGGCTATGACTATTACTACCGTTCGATTAGAAACAAGTTTAAAGTCTTTGATTTCTGATTCGTTGGACAAGGATACTATCTCTTCTAAAATGGCTTCAGTTCAAATTATGGATACTTGCGAATCCTATACTTAACCATTCAATATCCTGGATAATGATAGGAGTCAAAACATTTCATTTACTTTGCAAGATGGGATTAGTTATCTGAAAAAATCACATTGCCCAACAATATTCACCACCAAATTACATCCGAAATATATACAAGCGGAGAAGTATGCAACCCAGCACTTTTTACGTATTTTAAATCAAGGCTTCCCCTTTTGGATAGATTTCTCAACTAAGAAGATGAACTTTCGGATTCGTCTTTTTCAGCTTCATACTTTGCCAATTTGTTATGCAATGTTTTTCGACTGAAACCTAAAATTTTAGCTGCCTCAGTCTTATTATTATCCACAGAATACAGAGTTTGATCAATAACTTTTCGTTCTATTTCACCTAAACTTGTTCCAATTGGAATTTGGATAATTTTGTCGTAAGAATTGCCTTTACACACCGGATATATATTTTCACCTCGATGGATGCGTGATGGTATAACATCAGGAGTAATTTCCTCACCATCAGAAAGCACAACACTCCGCTCAACAACATTTTTCAACTCACGCACATTACCGGGCCAATCGTACGATAAAAATATATCAATAATTTCTTCTGAGAATGTAATATCCTCTATCCCATAGCTTTCTACAAAATGATTTTTATAGAATTCCACTAATAATGGAATGTCTTCTTTACGATGTCTTAGCGGCGGTACGTATAATTCGATAACATTCAAGCGGTAAAAAAGATCCTCCCTAAAACTTCCGGATTGTACTTGGTCAAACAGAACTTTATTTGTAGCTGAGATCAAGCCCAAATCAACTTCAATCTCCTCCTTACCACCAACCCTACGAAAAGATCCTAACTCAACGGCTCGGAGCAGTTTTACCTGTATCGACTTGGGCATCTCACCAACTTCATCCAAAAAGAGTGTACTCTTATGTGCTAATTCGAAGCAACCCTCTTTTCTGGCATGTGCTCCTGTAAATGCTCCCTTTTCATGACCGAAAAACTCACTTTCAACTAATTCAGATGGGATTGCACCACAGTTTATAGCAACTAATTGGTTTTCACTCCTATTACTATGGTAATGAACCAACTGAGCCAACACTTCTTTCCCCGTTCCATTCTCTCCGGTTATCAACAGAGTTGCTTTGGTTTTTGCTACCAACATTACTTTAGCCAACAACTCCTTCATGACGGGGTTTTGCGTAATAAAAACAGGTTTCTTCGCGTCCTTTTTTCGTACTGAATTTGTACTTAATGGGTAATCCTTTTCCATAATGTAACCCTCTCTCTTATTTAATATTATTTTTCCTTATACAAAATCATCACCTTAAGCCTTTAATATTCAGTAGTATATATTTTACTGAATGATATTTCCTAAACCATTTGACCTGAATAGTTTACTCTATTTAAAAATTTAAAGTGTTCCCAAATCAGGTAATTAAAAATCTATTACTTTTTAATTACATTCCCAGTTAAATTTTCCTAATTATTTTGTGGGGTAATCCTTGATTTTATTGTGTTTAGAACAATAATTTAGGATTTATCTATTCTTTTACGAAGATTTGAAAATTAATATCACAAAAGTAATAGTTATTCTAAGAAACAGTAGTTCTTGGGGTAAAAACTACTAACAGATAGGTAGGTATTATTACTGTAATATTTCTAATGCTTTGCGTGCAGCATGTTGTTCGGCTTCTTTCTTACTCTTGCCTTTTCCCTGGGCTATTGGTTTTTCATCTACATAGACCTCAACACCAAAAGTCTTATCATGTCCCGGCCCCTCTTCTGATATAACAGCATAGGTCGGAATTTCCATTTGTTTCGCTTGGGCAAATTCCAGCAGCATGCTTTTATAATTATCAAGGCTATTTATAATTTGATCAAAATCCACAAGTTCTTGTATTACATTTCGAACAAATTGGGAGGTAGGTTTATAGCCCAAATCAAGATATAAAGCGCCCACAAGAGCTTCAAAAAGGTCAGATAAAACACTTTTAGATTGTTCTATACCCTGTCCACGTACCCGTTCCCCCAGAAGCATAAGGTCATTCAGCTCCAAGTTTTTCGCATACATGGCTAACGTGTCACCCTTTACAAGCTTAGCCCGTAACTTTGTGAGAAACCCTTCATTTTTATTGGGAAAAAGATCAAAAATAATCTCGGTAATAATCAGATCAAGGACAGCATCACCTAAGAATTCAAGTCGTTCATACGAATCAATCGATGAAAACTTATCATCAACTAATGTAGAACGATGCCGTAAAGCACGTATATAGATAAAGGGATTATCAATGGATGTGCCAATAATCCCTTCGAGTTTTCGTATTCGTTCTTCCTGCTCAGGCGGTAATTCTTCGTCCGTTTGAAAATATGACCTGAGTTTATCGAACATTAACTATTCTTCGAATTTTTTAAAAACGAGCGTAGTATTATGACCGCCAAACCCAAAAGCATTATTTAGGGCATATTTAACGTCCCGCACTTCTGCTTCATTAAAGGTATAATTTAAGTCACATTCAGGATCAGCCGTTTCAAAGTTTATCGTTGGCGGAATCATCCCGTGATAGGTTGATAGCAAGGTAGCTAACGCTTCTATGGCCCCTGCTGCACCAAGGGCATGACCTGTCATTGACTTGGTTGAATTGTGATTTATTTCATAAGCATGATCTCCAAATACCTTTTTAATGGAATTAGTTTCGGCAATATCACCAAGTGGTGTTGAAGTACCATGCATATTGATATGGTCTACATCTTCAGTAGATATTCCTGCAGAATTGAGCGCCCGATTAAGAGCTAAAATCACTCCTTCTCCATCGGGATCAGGTGCTGTAATATGATGGGCATCAGCTGAAAAGCCGTACCCTACAATTTCTCCGTATATTTGAGCCCCTCGTTCTTTAGCATGTTCGTACTCTTCCAAAAATAAAATTCCTGATCCTTCCCCAAGTACAAACCCATCTCTGTTTTTATCAAACGGTCGTGATGCGGTTTGGGGGTCATCATTACGGGTGGACATCGCTTTCATAGAGTTAAAGCCGGCTACACCAATACGTGAAACCGGTGCTTCAGAACCTCCGGAAACTGCCATGTCGCTTTGCCCATTTTTAATGGAGTCATACGCCAGAGCTATATTATGGGATCCGGTAGCACATGCTGAAACTGCACAAAAATTGGGCCCTTTAAATCCATATTTGATGGATATTTGTCCCGCTACCATATCGGGTATTAATTTGGGAATAAAAAACGGAGATACGCCTCTCGGTCCATGTTCGTGAAATGAAATGGACTGCTCATAGAACGTATTCATACCTCCTATACCCGTTCCAACAATTACCGCAACATCATCCTTGTTGATGTCGTCCAAATCAAGACCGGTATCCTGAATCGCTTCTTCGGCAGCTATAAGCGCATACTGGCATACTTTATCCAGTCGACGCGCCTCTTTGCGTTCGAAATAATCCAGTTCGTCGTAGTCTTCAATTTGGGCGGCAAATTTTGTGGGAAAGTCCGAGGTATCAAAATGCTCAATAGGCTGAGCTCCGCTCTTACCCGATATTAAACCATTCCAGAAATCGGGTGCCGTCTTACCTACAGGGGTAAGGGCACCGATTCCGGTAATTACAACTCTGCGATTAGACATGCTAAAAATATTAGCGCTTGAGAATATTAGCTTACTTTCTCTTCGAGATAGTCAACAGCATTACCTACGGTAGCAATGTTTTCTGCATCTTCATCAGGGATGCTGATATCAAATTCTTTTTCGAACTCCATAATGAGCTCAACAGTATCCAATGAATCAGCACCTAAATCGTTAGTGAAGTTCGCTTCGTGCGTAACTTCTGATTCATCAACACCTAATTTATCAACAATGATTGATTTTACTTTTGATTCAACGTCTTGAGACATAACGGTAATTTAACTTATGTTCGGGTTAACTTTAATGAAATCTGCCCACTTTCGTTAAGCATGGGCTGAAAATACAATATAAATTCGTAAAATACATTTTTATGGATTAAGGACATTCAGCATTACATGCTGAATGTTAAAATATGGTTTACATAGCCATTCCGCCATCCACACGTACTGTTTCTCCGGTAATGTAAGAACTAAGGTCAGAAGCTAAAAATAGTACGGTATTGGCAACTTCTTCTGCATCGCCGGCACGTGCCATGGGGGTTTCTTCTTCAATTGCTTCTGAAATTTTCTCGTCAAGTTCGTCAGTCATTTCTGTTGTAATATATCCCGGAGCAACAACATTTGCCCGTATATTTCTTGAAGCAAATTCTTTCGCGTATGATTTCGTAAACCCAATAATTCCTGCTTTCGAGGCCGCATAATTACTTTGTCCGGCATTTCCGGAGAGACCCACTACTGAACTGATATTTATAATAGAACCACCTCGATTTCGCATCATAGGCTTTGCAACAGCCTTGCTATAATTAAAAATACTTTTCAGGTTCGTATCAATAACTTGATCCCACTGCTCTTCACTCATTCGCAGGATCAAATTATCACGCGTAATACCTGCATTGTTGACCAGGATGTCCAGTTTTTCCCAATCGTTAATCAGTTCATTGATAACCTCCTCAGCCTTATCAAGCTTTACAGCATCAGCCTGAATAGCTTTAGACCTACATCCTTTAGCTTCAATCTCTTCCTTGACTTCATTTGCTGCATCTACCGAACTGGCAAAAGTAATGGCGACATCAGCTCCATAATCAGCCAATGTCAAGGCAATAGCTCTACCAATTCCACGGCTTCCTCCCGTAACTAATGCTGTCTTTCCTTCTAATGATAAACTCATGATCTAATAATTTTATTGATAACCGTTTATTGTAATATCATCAAGCGTGCGTTTTACCAGCCCCTGCAAAACATTTCCCGGTCCCACCTCAATAAAGGTATCAGCACCATTTTCATGCATATTCTGAAGCGTTTGAGTCCATCGTACCGGGTTCAATAACTGATTCAACACGTTCGACCGAATTTCTTCGGGATTTGATGTAGCTTCAGCAGTGTAATTACTGTAAATCGGGCACTTTGGCTTTGAGATATCCAAGGTTTCCAAACTTTTTTTAAGGCCATCATAGGCTGGCTGCATCAATGAAGAGTGAAAAGCTCCACTGACCGCAAGTTTTTTTGCCAGCCTGCACCCTTCTTCTTTCAGTAATGCAATCGCTTTATCAATTGCTTCTTCATCCCCGGAAATCACAATTTGTCCGGGGCAATTATAATTCGCTGCAATGACTTCCTTCCCAACCTCTTCAGTTGCCCGTTTACAAATCCGTTCTACCACTTCGTCATCCATCCCAATAACGGCCGCCATGGTCCCGGGATTATTTTCTCCGGCCTGTTGCATCAACTCACCGCGACGACGTACAATGTTGAGAGCATCTTCAAATGCTACTGCTCCACAAGCGACAAGTGCAGAAAATTCCCCCAGACTATGTCCCGCTACCATACCCGGATCCGCATCCAAAGTATTAAACAGAGCAATAGAATGTAAAAAGATAGCAGGCTGCGTAAATTCCGTTTGCTTCAATTTTTCTTCGGGACCTTCAAACATGATCTGTTTCAGATCAAAGCCGAGAATAGCATTAGCTCGATTTACATATGAGGCAAACTGCTCGTTATCATTATAATGAGCTTGTCCCATTCCAACAGATTGTGCCCCCTGTCCGGGAAATAAATATGCTGTACTCATAGCTTACTTCCACCCCCATTTTAGATAAATTGATCCCCAGGTATAGCCACCGCCGAAAGCGGCCAGAATCAAATTATCTCCATGTTCTAATTCATCTTTCCAGTCATACAAACAAAGTGGTATGGTTGCGGCCGTTGTATTCCCATATTTATCGATATTGACCATCACTTTGTCACTATCGAGACCCATGCGATTTGCCGTAGCATCAATAATACGCAAATTTGCCTGATGCGGAACCAGCCATGCTACATCATCGGCCGTAAGGTCATTCTTCTCCATAATTTCTGCTGAAACATCCGCCATTCCAACGGTAGCTTTCTTAAAAACCGTACGTCCGTCTTGTTTGGCGTAATGTAATCGTTCGGCAACGGTCTGCTCAGTGGCCGGATTCAAACTACCACCCGCCGGTTGATATAGGGATAAATTCGTATCCCCTTCAGAGCGGTGAATATAATCAATAATTCCTGTTTCATCCTCGGAAGCTTCAAGAAGCACAGCTCCGGCACCGTCACCAAATAAAATGCATGTTGATCGATCAGTATAATCAATTATTGAGCTCATTTTATCGGCTCCGATCACCAATACTTTTTCTGCCCGGCCCGATTCAATAAAATTAGCACCCGTTGTAAGCGCATATAAAAAACCTGAACAAGCGGCAGATAGATCGAAGCCATATGCATTGGTTGCTCCAATCTCGTTCTGAATCAGACAAGCTGTTGCAGGAAAAAGGTAATCGGGGGTTACGGTTGCAACAATAACAGTGTCAATTTCCTCACCCGATATACCGCGCTGTTCAAGTGCTTCTTTGGCTGCTTCTGCCCCCATAAAGGCGGTGGCTTTATCATCATCTTCGAGGATACGCCGCTCTTCAATACCGGTTCTGGTTCGAATCCATTCATCATTTGTCTCTACCAATTCTTCAAGATCGGCATTGGTCAGCCGATTTTCAGGCAGATAATGTCCTACTGCTGTTATTGCTGCTTGTGTTGCTTCCGCCATGTATGGGGATTATTTATTTAAGAGATGCTACAATTTTTTCGTTGATATTGTGATCCACACATTTTGCGGCACTCAATATCATATTTCTGATCGCCAATGGAGAACTACTGCCGTGTCCTACCATAGTTAATCCATCAACGCCTAAGAAAGGTACACCACCTACTTTATCGGGGTTAAACTCTGCAAGTGATGCTTTTAATACCTTATTCACTAATTTTGCTTCTTCTGCTCCAAGGCCTAAATCTTTGATTCCTTTTTTCACAAATAACTCAAGCGCATCGGGAATAGATTCACCAAATTTGAGAACGATATTGCCTATTAAGCCGTCGCACAAAAACACATCTGCCTTTCCACTGAAAATATCGCCCCCTTCTACATTCCCAACAAATTTGGGCAGTGACTGCAATTCCTTATAAGCTTTTTTAAGGTTTTCTGTCCCCTTCTCCTCTTCTTCTCCAACATTAAGCAAGCCTACTTGAGGGTCATCAACATCCATAATTTCATTAACAAAGACCCGCCCCATCTTGGCGAACTCAACATACATTGATGGACGTACCTCCAGGTTTGCTCCGGCATCCATCACCAAACGGGGCCCTTTAATTGTGGGATAAATTGCTGCAATCGTAGGTCGACTTATACCTTCCAACTTCCCCAAGAGAAAAGTTGAAGCAGCAAGTAACGCACCGGTATTACCGGCGCTCAGGAAAGCATTACACTTTCCTCTTTTGTGCATTCCAACACCGGTAACAATAGAAGAATTCTGCTTGGTTTTAACTGCCTGTGCAGGTGACTCATCCATACCAATAACTTCCGGGGCATGCTGAACTAACAATCGTTTCTGATCGTAGTCATGTCCTTCGAGTTCATTATTAATCAATTCTTCAGGTCCAACAAGAACAACCGTCAGATTGGGATCTTCTTCGATAGCTTGTATTGATCCTTCAACCGGATTTTTTGGATAGTAGTCGCCCCCTGCGGCATCTACAGCAATGATCATGAATAAGAGATTAGGATAGAATTACTTGTTCACATCGAGGATTTGCCGCCCGCGATAGTGGCCGCACTCTTTGCAAATATGATGATAACGATGCAATGCACCACAATTATCGCATTCAGCCAGGGTTGGCTCACCAATTTTGTGGTGTGATCGACGCTTGTTGGTTCTTGACTTAGAATGTTGACGTTTTGGATGTGCCATTAGCTAATAATGATATTTCTGTTAATTCTTAAGTTCTTTCAATTTTTCCCACCGGGGATCTACAACCTCGGCGTCTTTATCTTCTTTAGTATCTCCGAAAGATTTTGTTTCAAACTCTTTTGGCTTTCCTTCTTCATCAAGAAACTTCGGATGCAGTTTCTTAATTGGGATATTTAAAAATATAGTATCACGGACTTCATCTTCAATGCTTAGCGTATTACTTGAAAAATTAAACCGACGTACAGCTCCATTTTCATCTTCTGTTTCTTCTTGTACATCAACTTTGAAAACTACTTCATAGTCTGATTCAATGGGCTGAATATATGGTTCAAGTGACCGATCACACGTAATTTCTATTTCCGAATCCACATGAAAATTCACCCGAATAAAATGTAACGTACGGTAAAAAAGCAGATCAACTGTCCCTCCCTCAAACGTATGGGGCGACAAGTCCAGATCCTCTTCGGTTAATTCTACCGTGCGCCGGCTTTCACCGTCGGGTATTTCTACTATGTTAAATTCAAGTTTTGACATATCTGTAATAGTGCCCAAAAATATGAATATTTGAATTTACCTGCAATCAATTAAACAATCCAAATAATCGCTGTTCTATAAGCTCAATAATGCGGCCTAAATCCTCTTTGTTATTTACAAAATCGAGGTCATCAGTATCGATAATAAGCTTCTCATGGGGGTAACGCTGAATCCAATCTTCATACAAGCGATTTAAACGCTCAAGATATTCAATACGAATAGTGTTTTCATAATCGCGACCCCGTTGCTGGATTTGCTGGACGAGCGTGGGAACCTGCGCGCGAATATAAATTAACAAACTGGGTTCTTGGAGATAATTGGTCATCTCCTGAAAGAGTGCTTCATAGTTCGCAAAATCACGGTCGCTCATCAATCCCATTTCGTGCAGGTTCTTGGCAAAGATCTCAACATCTTCATAAATCGTCCGGTCCTGTACAAAACGTCCTTCGCGTTGCAGCATCTCTTTCTGATGCCGAAATCGGCTGGACAAAAAGTAGATCTGCAGGTTAAAACTCCACCGGCGCATATCATCATAGAAATCGGATAAGTAGGGATTATCATCGACAGATTCGTAAAAGGCCTCCCATCCAAAATGCTTTGCCAAAAGACCTGTCAACGACGATTTGCCCGCACCAATATTACCGGCAATAGCAATAAATTTTAAATTATCATCTTCGGCTTCGTCAATTTGTTCTGAGATATTCTCTGACATACCCTAATTTTTCCCCAGTAGTTGATACATTTCTCTTTTATAATCTTCTACGCCCGGCTGATCAAAGGGATTAACCCCTAAACAATAGCAATACACAGCCGTCAAAAGCTCGTAAAAATAGATAAACTCACCAACATGTTGGGCGTTCAACTTATCGAGTGAAACAACAATGCTGGGAACATCACCATTTGTATGTGCCTGCAATGTTCCCTTAAATGCTTGCGTATTTATCTCATGAAATGTTAATCCCGATAAATAATTAAGCCCATCATGATCTCCGGGCAACTTCTCTATTGTGACACTTTTGTCAGCTGATTTTACCGTGATAAACGTTTCCATCATATTACGACTTCCCTGCTGGATAAACTGTCCAATACTGTGCAAATCAGTTGAGTAGGTTGCTGTAGCAGGAAACATACCCTTACCCTGTTTTCCTTCACTTTCCCCCAACAACTGCTGGAGCCATCCCCCCAGTGCTTGTAGTTGAGGCTCAAAAGTCGTTATTACATCCAATGTTTTACCTTTGTTAAACAACGCAAACTTAGCGGTCGCATATTCAAGAACCTGGCCAGGATCTTCTTCCAGCTCCTCGTATTTTGAAACGGCTTCATAAAAAAGCGTCCTGATATCTATCCCGCCCACTGCAATAGGAAACAATCCTACCGGCGTCAATACTGAAAACCGCCCTCCTATATCATAAGGAATAATAAATTTTTTATATCCATGCTCATCGATCAATTCATTAAGAGCCCCCCCCTCCTCACTTGTAGTACAAATAATCCGGTCATCTACATCTCCAGGATACTTTTTGGTCATCCATTTTCGAAGCACACGAAATGAAAGAGCTGTTTCAAGAGTAGTCCCCGACTTTGAAATCACATTCAGGAATACGCTCTTTGGCTCATCATCGTTGTTAGGTTCTTCCAGATAGTCAACCAAATCTTTCAGATATTTCCCGCTCATTTGGTGGCCGGCAAAAATTATCTCCGGACCATCACTTCCAAAGAAAGAACTCAAAGCTTCAATAACTGCACGCGCACCTAAATAGGATCCGCCAATACCACATACAATAAAAACGTCGGCCTTTTCACGGATGGCTGTTGCCAAACTATCGATCTGTTCGAGAACAGCATCATTAGGATCCGCAAGCAGTTCTCTCCATCCCAGCCATTCAGATCCTTCTCCACGGCCCTGTTGTACTAATTTAAAAGCCTTTTCAGCCTGTTTATAAGCCTGATTAAAATCATCCTCAGCTATAAACTGTTTTGCCCGATCAGTATTAATCTCAATCATGATTTCCTGTATTTTGTAGGTACATTAGGTTCACGTAAATCAATCGGCGTAAACTAAAAAATTTGATGCAATATAAAACCCGATTAATCACTAAAATTCAAATTAATATTGGATAATTTAGGTTATCCAGGCATCAGCATTACACCGGCAACTTCCAATAATGCTGATTATTACATTTTTGCTACCCCGTAAATTAAAGATGATTTTATCTAAAATTGAATGTGGAGAAGCTCATTACAGACAGCTATATTAGGTATCATTCAAAGCAAGCTGTCGATCATTTATAACCAACATCTATTGCACATTATTAAGTCCTCAACTCAGGCACATGATTGATACTGAACTAAAAGAAGTCACAAAATTCAAACGACCTGATAAAAAAACGCTGAAGCAGATCACCAGTCCTGTATCAAGCAGTTTATCAGAGTTTCGCACTTTTTATAAAGATGCGCTTCGCACTGATGTATTTCTTCTTGACAGAATTGTTCAATATCTGTTACGACAAAAGGGTAAAGAAATTCGTCCTACCCTGGTATTTATGTCGGCCAAACTTTTCGGGGATGTTAACGAGCGCAGTTATGTGGCTGCAACCATGATTGAATTACTCCACACTGCCACCCTTATCCATGATGATGTTGTTGATGATGCCGAAGTGCGACGTGGATTCCTCAGTATCAATAAGGTTTGGAAGAATAAAGCGAGTGTTCTTTTAGGCGATTTTTTACTTTCAAAGGGACTATTAACTGCTTTGGAGTATGAAGAGTTTAAATTGCTGAAAGTACTTTCTGATGCCGTTAAAAAGATGAGTGAGGGCGAATTGCGACAATTTAAAGCAGCCCGTCTTTTCAACATGGATGAGGAATACTACTTTAAAGTAATCTCTGAAAAAACAGCCAGTCTAATTGCTGCCTGTTGTGAATGTGGCGCAATATCTACCTCTGATGATCCCAAAATGCACCAAAAAATGCACGACATTGGGATGAACACCGGTATCGCTTTTCAAATCCGGGATGATTTATTTGATTACGGCGTGGACGACATTGGAAAGCCGAAGCGCAACGATATTCAGGAACGCAAGGTAACGCTCCCCTTTATCAAAGCTCTTGATAACGCTTCTTTTATTGAAACGATCCGCATGCGACATCTCATGCGAAAGCGCAAAAAAAGTAACGATGAAATTGAAGAAATCGTACGTTTTGTGCACGAAAAAGGAGGCATGAAGTATGCCCGTTCTATTATGAATGACTATGCTCAACAAGCATTGGATGAACTTGCCACACTGCCTGAATCACCTGAACGAACATCATTTGAAGATCTTATCACCTTTATCATTGAGCGGAAGAAATAATCGCTTGCAGATCAATGGATAGCCCCATCGTAGAACCACCCCTATTATTCATTTCGGATATCCACCTGGGGGGATTTTCTGGCAGTAAAAACGCACGAATTGAATCCGAACTCATCCAGCTTATCAATTATTGCCAACGTAATGATATTCGCCTTGCTGTGTTAGGAGATCTTTTTGATTACTGGATGGAGTATCCAGACTTTTTTCCCAATCTTGGCCAAAAACTTCTCAACCGGTTCGAAGCGTTCAACAATCAGCTTGGTCCTACTCTCTATATTACGGGTAATCACGACAACTGGACTCGTAGCCATTTAAAAGATCGGGGATTTTATCTAATCCATGAACAATTCAAGTTTAGCACCAAAAACAAACAGGTATTAACGCTGCATGGTGACGGTCTTGCAGATCCAGTGTATGGGTTAAAACGACCATTCATGCATCGCCTATTAAGAAGCCAAGCGTTTGTGGAACTTTTTCAAACGATAATTCCCCCAAAAATGGGGATTTCTATCATGAAATACTTTTCACGCATCACCCGCAAAATGGACTGGAATCTCCGTAAAGAAGAAGAGCTAAACACCTGGGCCGAACAACAGCTCAAAAATTCAGATGTAGAATTTATTTTATGCGGGCACGATCATATCCCCAGAGTGAAACAATTTCCTTTCGGAACCTATATAAATTTGGGTACCTTTTATCACCATCAAACGATGGCTTTTTATAATAATGAGGGTATCTCTCTCGTTTGTTGGAAGCCGGAATTACAGACGCTAACACAATTTGAAATCAGCAGTTATTAATGAGTGATTCAAACTACAATAATGATAGTGATCGTTATTTCAACGATCCCGAGTTTCGCCGAAAAAAAGCCCAGGAACGTAACGGGAATTCAGCCAACAATTCCTCCGATAAAAATGGATTATCAAAACAACTGCTGCAATGGGCTGGATCAATTGCTGGAATCATCATACTATTAGTTACCGGCTTTACCCTTTATTTGTACCAAGGCCTTCCTTCTATAGAAGAGCTCGAAAATCCACAAACTGCCGTGGCCTCTGAACTAAAAAGTCGTGATGGGGTTGTCTTAGATCGCTACTATACCGAAAATCGCACCTACGTACCTATTGAAAACATATCTTCTCACGTAGTTGATGCCCTTATTGCCACCGAAGATCATCGTTTCTACAATCATTGGGGCATCGACATGATCCGTACTTTGGCTATACCCTGGCACTTAATTAATGGACGTGTTCAGGGGGGATCTACGCTTACACAGCAGCTGGCGCGTAATCTTTATAAAAAAATTGGTCGGGACTTCTCGGTGGTCCGTAAACTCCGGGAAATGATTACGGCTGTTCAAATTGAACACAACTATACCAAGCGTGAAATAATTGAAATGTATCTCAATACCGTGGAATTTCCCAATAGCGCTTTTGGTATTGAGTCTGCTGCCCAAACCCATTACGGTAAAAGTGCAAGCGATTTAACCATTTCGGAGGGCGCAACACTGATAGGTTCGCTCCAGATGGTATATACGTACAATCCACGCATTTATCCTGAAAATACCAAAAAGCGACGCAATACCGTCCTTTTCCTGCTAAACAAACGAGGTTTTATCAGTGATGCAGTATATGATAAGCTAAGAGAAGAGCCAATAGTACTTGATTACCATCCCCCTTCAGAATCCGGACAAGAAAATCGTTATTTCGGCCAATATGTCCGGCAAAAAGTAGATCCGTGGCTAAAAGAAAACGGATACAACTTAAATACCGATGGACTAACCATTTACACAACCATTGATTCGCGACTGCAACGCTACGCAGAACAGGCCCTTCGTACAAAACTGGATTCTCTTCAATCTATTTATGAAGATGAATGGACTTCATCCGGCGGAGAATACATGGATCGGCTGTGGAAAAAATACCCAACCTTTTTAAAGGAATTTATTCGTGACACCGATCGCTACAAAAATGCGTTTTCGAAATATGATACGGATCAAGAATCTGTGGTTTTTGATACCCTGATGGCCGATTCTGCTTTTGTGGATTCGGTGAAGCATACCAAAACGCGTCTTGAAGCTGGTTTTGTGGGTATTGATCCCAATAACGGTAATATTTTAGCTTGGGTGGGGGGCTCCAATTACGGTAATGTCCAATTTGATCATGTCTACCAGTCCAGAAGACAAGCGGGCTCAACCTTTAAGCCCTTTGTTTATACGGTAGCAATCGACAACGGCTACAAACCCTATCATAAATTCTCCAAATATCCCAGTGTGTTTTATGATCGATCGGGCAAAGCATGGAAACCTAAAGATCCTGAAGTTCCTTCGGGACCAGAAATGGTGCCTTTGCGGCAAGCGCTGGCTCGCAGCTTAAATAATGTTACCATTCGACTTTTGCCTGAGTTAGCCGGTGCACCTGGTACCAACAAACTGGAAGAGTTGGAACCTGCTGCCCGAAAAATTAAACAGATGGCTTCCAATCTGGGTATTGATATGTCTGGTACGCGCGCCTATCCGTCTATTGCACTTGGAACAGCTGAAGTTTCTCTGCTTGAGATGGTCAGCGCCTATACAACCTATGCCAACCAAGGCGTGCATATTGATCCCATTGCTGTTACTCGAATTGAAGATAAAGAAGGGAATGTTATCAAGGAATATCATCCCGAATATCAGCAAGAAGTGATCAGCCCCGAAACGGCATATATGATGGTAGATATGATGCGGGGGGTTATTCGTGGTGGCGAAGATTATTATGGTACAGGCGTTCGACTGCGTAATGTCTATGGTGTTCGACAAGATGTAGCAGGAAAAACCGGTACTACCCAAAATAGTGCAGATAATTGGTTTATGGCTATGATGCCTCATATAACGATGGGCGCTTGGGTAGGTGGAGAAAACCGTATGATTCGCTTCCCCCAAGATACATACATTGGTCAGGGAGCACGCTCTGCCTTACCTATTGTTGGTAAATTTATTAACCTGGCTTCATCGGATTCCAAAGCCCCTTGGAGCTACGATGCGTTTGAATCTCCTCCCGGATTTGTGATGCCACAAGATCCCGATAGTACGGAAGGTAATGAAACCGGGACCGGTCGCATTGGTTGGTAAAGGGTATCAATGTTAAAGAGTCGCTCTACATTAGATGGAAATAAAAATCTCGGATTATTTTTCTGACGAAGAAGTCTCTTCATTAACCAAAGCGGCTACGTATTCTGAAAAAGCAGGAAAATTAACTTATTCCGCAGTCGATATTCTGCACGGTAAACAGCTCTTAGATCTGTTTGTTCCCCGGCGGTATGGTGGATTGCAACACGATTTACCTTCAGCTCTGCCCTGGCTTGAGGCAACTTCTTGGATTGACGGAAGTTTAGGCTGGACGCTTACCCTTGCCTCTGGTGCCGGACTTTTCGGTGCATTTCTGGATCCTGACTTCGCAAAATCCATTTTCGACAAAAACAATACCTTCATCGCCGGCTCTGGATTTCCGGGAGGCAAAGCAGAAAAGAATAATACGGGGTTTCAAGTGAATGGGATATGGAAATACGCTTCTGGTATTGATCATGCTACCCTGGTTACAGCAACCTGTTATATCTCTAAAAATGGAGAAGTCCTATACAAAGATAGCGAACCCATAACTAAGGCGGTCGCCTTTTATCCCGATGAAATTAATATAAATCATAAGTGGAATAGCATGGGATTAAAAGCCACCGGAAGCCATAGTTTTCATACCCGAGATGCTCAGATTCCCAAGGAAAGAGTGTTTTCTATTTCATCGGATGCTGCACAAGTAACTGGACGTCTCTACCAATATCCATTTGAAACTTTTGCTCATTGCACGCTGGCTATTTCTTTTCTTGGTATAGCGAGACGATTTTTTGATGAGGCTAAAGATCTATTGCTATCCAAAAATGACGTTACAAAATTCAATGAAGTACCAACTTCATTACAGAAAAAATTTGGAAAGTTTCAACTACAGTTCAAAAAAACAAAAGAAGCGTTATATCAAACGGTGGATACGTCTTGGCAGAAGCTGAAAAAATCTAATAGCCTTGATTCTAAATATATTCGAGAAGCATCGATACAATCTCGCAGATCATGTAAAATAGCCCTCGATTCTGTGCATAACATCTATCCTCTTTTAGGAATGTCCGTCATTAACCCTGAAACTGTCATAAATAGATGTTGGCGTGATTTACATACCGCCAGCCAACACCTGTTTCTCAGGCCCCAGTAAGATTTATTCCGACAAATTTTATAATAAAAAAGGCGACCTCTACAAAGAGATCGCCTTAAAGAAATTATCAAAATAGGTAAGAACTACCGGGTACTTACTCCGAGATTAACCGATAACTTAATTCGGTTTTTAGCACGCTTAAGTGCCTTTCTTGCCCGTTCTTTGTCGATATCTTTATCGTCAGATTCAAGACGCTCGACTGCACGCTGCTTGGCTTCCTTTGCACGCTCTACATCGATTTCGTCAACCGGTTCAGCAGCCTCAGCAAGCAGCGTTAGTTTATTATCTACCACTTCAACAAAACCGCCCGTTACAGCAAAATGCTGTTCGCCACCGGCAGCTTTTCGAACCAATATTTGACCGATCTCAAGCGATGAAATAATATTGGCGTGAAGCGTCTTAACTTCGAAACTTCCCATCTCTCCGGGAACCTGTACTCCGGTTACCTCATCATCAAAAATAGAACCTTCCGGAGTTAGTATTTGAGCACTAAAGGTGTTCATTGGTCACGTTCCTCACTTATTATTCTGCGGCTTCCGCTTCTTCTTCGGCCAATAATTTATCGCCTTTCTCTTCAGCTTCTTCGATCGTACCAACCATATAGAATGCTTTTTCAGGTAGGTGATCAAGTTCACCCTCGAGAATTTTCTTAAAGCCTTTTACCGTATCTTCGATGTTTACATACTTACCAGGCTGACCGGTAAATTGCTCAGCAACAAAGAATGGCTGACTCAAGAAACGCTGGATACGACGTGCACGTGCTACTACTGTCTTATCTTCATCCGAAAGTTCATCCATACCCAGAATAGCAATAATATCCTGCAGATCTTTATACTTCTGAAGGATCTCAATCACACGCTGCGCAGTCTGATAATGTTCCTTACCGACAATATGCGGATCCAGAATTCGAGAAGAAGAGTCCAAGGGATCTACAGCCGGATAAATACCAATCTGAGTAAGCGCACGACTCAATACCGTCGTTGCATCCAAGTGGGCAAATGTTGTTGCCGGAGCAGGGTCGGTCAAGTCATCAGCTGGTACATACACAGCCTGTACTGATGTAATTGAACCACTCTTGGTAGAAGTAATTCGCTCCTGCAGATCGCCCATCTCGGTAGCCAGTGTCGGCTGATAACCTACGGCAGAAGGCATACGTCCAAGCAGTGCTGATACCTCAGATCCGGCCTGCGTAAATCGGAAAATGTTATCAATAAAGAGTAGGATATCACGAGAAATTTCTTCACGGAAATACTCAGCCAACGTCAATCCGGAAAGGGCAACTCGAGCACGCGCTCCGGGCGGCTCATTCATCTGTCCAAAAGCAAAAGTTGCTTTGGATTCCTTGAGGGCATCCATATCAACTTTGCTCAGATCCCACTTCCCATTTTCAAACGATTTCTTAAACTCTTCGCCGTAATCAATAATACCGGCTTCAAGCATCTCACGGATAAGGTCATTACCCTCACGCGTACGCTCTCCAACACCGGCAAATACCGAAAGGCCACCGTGCCCTTTGGCAATGTTATTAATCAACTCCTGAATAAGAACCGTCTTTCCTACACCGGCACCACCGAAAAGTCCGGTTTTACCCCCTTTGGCATACGGGCAGAGCAAGTCAATAACCTTGATACCGGTCTCCAGCATTTCGGTAGAAGTTGCCAGATCTTCGAAATCTGGGGCAGATCGATGAATAGGATATTTTCGATCTCCCTTAGGCGGCTCAATACCGTCAATAGGTTCGCCTACCACATTAAATACCCGCCCACGGATATCTTCACCTACCGGCATCGAAATAGGCGCTCCGGTATCAAAAACCTCCATCTCTCGAACTAATCCATCGGTAGAGTCCATCGCAATAGTACGAACACGATTTTCTCCGAGGTGCTGAGCTACCTCCAAGTAAAGTTTAGAATTGTCTTCTCTTTCGATATAAAGTGCATTAAGCACCGGTGGAATGTCTCCTTCATCGAAATCAACATCCACAACCGGCCCAATCACTTGTGCAACGGTTCCTTTATTCATTATTTGTTTAGTTCTAATGAGTTAACTTTTGATAATTTCTTTTTGGAAAGAAATATAAATTTCCTACCACATAAGAAGCGGCAAAAGTTAGGACTTTTTACGAGCAAATGAAAGTTAAATAACACCTTTATTGCATACCAATTGCTGTCAGTGGATTTTATCTCTCTTCATAATAAAAATTGAGATCCTACTTCAATATCTCCATCCTCAACTTTGGAAAAATATTGATGCTACTTAATCTGCCCCATTCTTTTTAGTGGACACCATTACCTTAATAAACATTAATATTTTTTAATGTTTATGCTGTTTTTTACCTTCATAAAAATGCGTTGCTAATAAGTTACTTGCGTTGGGAATTAAATCTTTATGAATTATCAAGAACAGCGAAGCACTTCCTCACTTTGGAAACCTTTAACATTTGATACCCTGCTTTCGGGTTATCCGTTAACGGATAAACGCGTTTTGGGGATGTTTACGATGTGGATAGTCGCTATTTTCGGAACGTTGTTTGCTACCATTGCCCTACTCCCTAACGAGTGGCTTTCATTGTCTACCGGTCGTGCCGACGTCATTAAATTCTTTCTTTTTAATCCGGCACTAATTTTAGGCCTGCTGCTTTTTTTCTGGTTTGGTTTTGAGTGGGGGTTTATCCCCATTTTTTTAAGTTCTTTTATTATTGCATTTCATTCAAACATGCCGTGGGGATGGGCTCTCGTTTTTGCTATCGCATTTGTATTAGGAATAGCTATTTGTGCAATGGCTTATCAAGGATTCAACGTCTCCTATGATTTAAGAAGTTTTAAGAGCATTGCGTTTTTCATCTCCATCATGTTCATTGCTTCAATCGGTAGTTCTCTGGGTTCTTTTATCTGGAGTTTTAGCCACGAACTTTCCGCTTCTGAAACACTCATGGTCTGGAAAAGCTGGTGGAGCGGTTCATTTATTCAAGCAATTATAATTACGGGCCCGCTACTATGGTTATTCACTCCTACAATTGAACGTTTCAAGAAACGCTATTTTGAGCTGCCCGACCGACCTCGATTGTCCTTAAAATGGGTATCGGGTGCAGTAACTTCTATTACGGGTGCACTGGCCCTTTTTATTTTTTCAGGGAAATACTTGGGCAAACTAAGAGTCCAAGAGGTTATGACCGAACAAAAATCGGCTACGGTGGTAGATGTGGTCAATGCCCTCGAGTCATTCGAAATCATTTCGTGGATATCAATTGGAATAATCGTGATAACGGGATATGGAGCCTTTAAACTGATCGGTGGGTGGAACCGACAACTTAAATCGGAAGTTGAAAATAGAACCCGTCAGCTTAATGAAAGCCAGAAAGAACTGCAGGTTTCACTTGATAAAAAAAAGATACTGCTCAAAGAAATTCATCATCGTGTAAAAAATAATATGGCCCTTGTAAGTGCCCTCTTAGAATTGCAGGAAAGGAATTCTGAGTCAAAAAAACATTCTGGTACACTTAAAACTGCGCGTTCCCGTATCAAATCGATGGCACTGGCCCACGAAGCCCTTTATCAAAATGAGTCGTTCTCCAATATCAGCATGAAGGAATACATCCAAAGAATCGGTAATCTAACTCACCGATCATTTACCAAAAAAAAGGCTACTATAGATCTCAAATTTAACTTGGAAGATGCCCGTCTTGAAATGTCAAAATCCATACCGCTTGGATTGGTGATAAATGAAATTCTAATCAATGCCTATAAACATGCTTTTGATGGCAAATCAAATGGGCATATTGAGCTTGGAAGTATAGTAGAGGATGACCAAGTAAACATTTATATCCGTGATAATGGGGTGGGACTCCCGCAAGATCCGAAGCAGTCGAAAAAGAACTCCCTGGGCATGACGCTGATCAAAAAGTTTTCAAAGCAGCTTAAAGCGGATCTCTCTATCGAGAGCGAAAATAATAAAGGGACAACCTTTAGTATTGTGTTTCAAAATTAAGAACCTTTCAAACTATTCTCGGTCCTTTTTGTCTGAGTGCAAGAAACACGAGCTTCAAAACTGTTTATTGCTCCTTTCAAATCCACATCCAAAATAAATGCTTGGATTAGATGATGTAATTAACTGAACGTATTTTTTCAGAATAACACCCTTCAATAAATCACTAAAAGAAACTGCCAACCCCTCTTTTAAAAAGTTTATCCGCAACTAATTCTTTCACTTTTCCAGAAATAATAGTTTTGCTTGGCCTCTATTTACATTACATAAAAATAGTTTTTGCAGTTGTTAATTATTATAAGTTGATATACTATTAAAAATAGTAATTATTCATTCTCATTGGAACAAGGGGATAAAAAAGTTAGTTGATTAGTCATAGCCAGCATAGTTACTATTCCACTTAATTGATAGATAATAGAATTAAAATATTCTTCTTAAAAGTTAGGCAACCGAATTATGAAAAAACTACCATCAGGTAAATCATTACTTCATCATTTTTTCTCTGTAATCATTACTCTCGGAATATTCTTTACTTGGGCAACGCCCTCAATGGGACAAAACCTGGATGTTCCCTATGTACCTACCCCCGACAATGTAGTTGAACGCATGCTTGATCTAACTGATGTAGAATCCAGTGATTATGTGATTGATTTAGGATCCGGCGATGGACGTATTGTCATTGCTGCCGCCAAGCGTGGGGCCAATGGTCACGGTATCGACCTTGATCCAGAACGAATCGCCGAAGCCCGTGAGAATGCAAGCAGCGAAGGAGTTGATAGTCAAATAATGTTTATGGAAGGAGATCTCTTTGAAACGGATTTTAGTGAAGCCTCTGTAATTACCATGTACCTGCTGCCATCTGTAAACAAAAAATTACGCCCAAAACTATTAAATGATTTAGAACCCGGTACTCAAATTGTCTCCCACAGTTTTGACATGGGCAGTTGGAAGGCTGACAAAGAAGTTGTTGTGAAGAATAACGGCAGAAGCCATGACATTTATTATTGGGTAATACCGGCACAAGCAGAAGGATCCTGGTCGTGGAACTACAAGAACACCAATTTTAATATGACCATTAACCAGCGATTTCAGGAAATCTCGGTAAAACTTACTGACAACACGGATACTTTTTTTGATATCCACAAAGCCGAGCTTAAAGGTAAGCGGCTTACCGTGCGGGCATCAAACGGTGACCAAAATTATATCTTTAGCGGACGTGTAGAAGGAGACAAAATTTACGGAATGATGCAGCACCACAATGGCCAGGAAAAGAATTTTTATCAGTGGTCGGCTACAAAGAACTAATATCCCAAGGACTTCCTGATCTAATTAACGTTTGAGCCTTGCTGCATGGACACATCTGATTCAGGTTCACCGATCAAAATCTTTTCTAATCTCAGTGCTATAGCAGTCATTATTGGCATTGTGGTAGGTATCGGTATCTTTCGCCTGCCCTCCATTGTGGCACAAAATGCTTCATCTGAGTTACATTATATTGGCTTTTGGCTGGCAGGAGGTCTCATATCTATAATGGGCGCTCTCTGCTATGCCGAAATTGCAACTAAAAAACCGGATGCCGGAGGTGAATACCATTTTCTTACTGAGGCTTACGGATCTACCGTCGGGTTTCTGTTTTCCTGGGGTCGCATGACGGTCATTCAAACCGGATCCATTGCACTGGCTGCTTTTATCCTTGGCGACTATGCCTCTACCATCTATAGCCTGGGCACCTACAGCTCGTCAATATACGCCGGAATTACCGTCATCGGGTTAACAGGCTTAAACATCTGGGGGACCCATCCCGCCAAAAATGCTCAAAATGGAATGACGACTCTTATTGTCGGCATTTTACTACTCTGTGGGCTTGCCGGCGTTATCACTGGCGGGGAAGTGACATCCCAAACCGGATCATCAGTCAATACTTCTGCTGGTGCTGCAATGATTTTTGTCTTGCTCACTTATGGCGGATGGAATGAGGGAGTTTACCTTTCTGCAGAACTAAAGGATGTCCGTCAAAACATGGCCAAGGTTTTGCTCATTGGTTTAGCTGTCATCACTATTTTATATGTACTTATCAATAGTGCCTACCTTCAGGTGTTGGGACTCGAACAACTTCGTACATCCGAAACCATTGGTGTAGATCTTACCAATAATATTTTTGGATCCGAGGGAGCCTTTATTATGGCAGTAATTGTGATTATTTCTGCCCTTTCAACTGCCAATGCCACGATTATCACCGGGGCACGCACGAACTATGCCCTGGGACGCGATTTCAACGCTTTGGGATGGATCGGCAAATGGAACCCCCATTACAATTCACCCATTAATGCATTACTCGTACAGGGAGGCATAAGCTTGGGACTGGTTATCTTAGGGGCCTTCACTAAGGAGGCAGTCTCCACAATGGTCGACTATACCGCACCCGTTTTCTGGTTTTTTATTCTTCTTACAACTATTACTCTATTTCTTTTTAGAAATACTGAAGAATCTGCCCAAGACACGTTCAACGTTCCGCTATATCCCCTAACTCCAATTCTATTTACCATCTGTTGCCTATACCTGCTGTATTCGAGTGTAATGTTTACCGGATGGGGCGCAATGATAGGCATAGCTATCTTAGCTATAGGACTTCCCGTTTACTACTGGGCTCAAAATATATCGAAATAACGAAGTCCGAAATCGGGAACAATTAATCCATTCTCAATTAGCAACTCCCATGCTAAACCCGTATTTTTGGCAACCTGTGTAACCAGGTATTTTATTAGCTGCGTGCAAAATAAGTGAGCAGAATTACTGTTACACTTTGTAGATGTGGTTTCCCAAAATTTTAGGATTGTTTATCACAAGAAAGTTTAACTCAAAAAAATATTGCATTGGATACTGAAGCAACAGCTCGTTCTATCAGCGTAGAAATATTAAAAGACTTTGACGATAATAGAATTCTGGATTATTCTCGCGCAGATAAATTAGAGAGCCGCGACCGTGCTGAAGTACGCGAGTATGTGCAAAATATTTTAAGACGACGTTCCTATCTCGATTTTCTGATCGATCAATTCTCAAATGTTAAAATTGATGAGATGAAATCGAGCTTAAAAAATATCCTGCGTCTTGGCGTTTATGATATGGTTTTTATGGATAGCACGCCCGATTATGCGGCTATTAACGAATCAGTAGAGATTGCCAAATATAACCTCGGCTCACGAACGGGCGATCTTACCAACGCAATATTGCGAAATCTGCAGCGAGATATTGATGACCTTCCCAAACCCAATTTTGAAGATCGTACCAAGTTAGTTGCTACTACCTTTTCGCATCCCGAATGGTTGGTGAAGCGCTGGACCGATCGTTTTGGGGAACGCGAAGCTTTTAAGTTAATGCAGGCCAATAATAAACGGCCTAATTATTATATCCGTGCCAATAATCTGCGTACCAAAACAGAAAATTTTAAGCTGCGGATGACCAAGCACGGTATCGAATTTGAAGAAAGTGACTGGCTACCCGGTTATTTCAAGGTGGACAGCGTAGCTCCTTTTATTTCCAAAAAGTGGCTCGATAAAGGGTTCTGCCAGGTGCAGGATATAGCAGCCGGTTTTGCCCCTTATTTATTGGATCCAGAATCTGGTGAATCAATTTACGACCTCTGTGCAGCCCCTGGCACCAAAAGCATTTTAATGTCTGATCTGATGAACGGTGAAGGAGATATTTTAGCCGTTGACATCTCTTCTGAACGACTGGATAAACTTGCGGAAAGTGCCCTCTCCTATCACGCCGAAAATATTCGGGTGCGCCGAGCCGATGCCACGGAAGTAGAACTTGATGAAACAGATGCCGTTCTGCTGGATGCCCCCTGCACCGGAACGGGCGTACTCAGAAAACGAGCCGATCTGCGCTGGCGACGCGATGAAGAAGGCCTAAAAAACGCAGTTGAGTTACAAGCTAAATTACTCGATTCTGCTGCCAAGATGGTCAAAAAAGGCGGGCGACTGGTTTACAGCACTTGTTCCTTAGAGGAAGAAGAAAATATGGAACAAGTCATGCAATTCCTTGATCGTCATGAAAACTTTGAAATGCAATCGGTTGAAGGATACGTCCCCGACGAAGTTATGGCTCATGGCGGATTAGCTTATCAAACCTACCCCCATAAACACGGCTGCGACGGACACTTTGGGGTACTCCTAAAGCGAACCAGCTAAAATATCAGAGTAATTCTGAACTTATATTAATGACTTGCTACAAAAAAATGGACAGTTAGTTAAGCCGGCTGATGTGGGCGGTATCTTATAACTGTGACAGCCCTTTCTGTTCAGGCGTTTACCTCCAACACCATGGGCGTAAATCTTTTGCTGTATTATATGACAGTTGTAATTGCTTGCTGTAACTTCGTCTTGTAGAATTTCAATAATTGGTTATGGGGGTAATTTGCAAAAAAACTACACCTTAACTCAGTTTCTACCAATGTAGCAAGGCAACTGTTGGGCAATCCAAGCATTAATTATGCTTATGCTTTGTCTTATCTCTCTCCTTTAAGGAATATTTTGCGCAACATTTTTTTCTTGCAGAAAAGAGATGAAATTTTCTGTTACGGGTGTTAGTTTTTTGTTATTTCTATAAATTACATGCCACTGGGTTGTAATTGGAAAATTAGGAACATCCAATACTGATATCTGATTAAGCGCTACCTCATTGGCAAGGCTTAGTTCTGAAATAACAGATAAACCAATACCCGCTCGAATCGCTTGTTTTACGGCTTCATTGGTACTGAGTTCCATCGTAGGCTTTGGGGATATTTCATTGTCTTTTAGGTACTTTTCCATCACCATGCGTGTACCCGATCCTTTTTCTCTATAGATAAATAGTTGCCCCTTAAGCTGTTCCAAGGTGATATCTTTTTCCTTTGAAAGCGGATGATCATACGGCGCACCGATAACTAATGGGTTATCAAGGAATGGAATAGCCGTGGTAGAATTATCATCTGGCAGCTGAGTAAGTACCGCAAGGTCATACTGGTTTTGTGACAGATGGTGTAGAACCTCATTTCTGTTGGTTACCTTCAATGCTATATCTATCTGTGGATACCTGTTTTGGAATTCGCCAAGTAGATAGGGTAGAAAATATTTAGCTGTTGAAGCAGATGATATGGTCAGTGTTCCCTTAAGCCCACCTTTAAGTTGAGAAATAGCTGCATCAAATGCTTCCAATTCCTGGTCCACGGTTTGGTAAGCCTGATAAAGTTTTTCTCCGGCCTCGGTCAAATAAATTTTTCGTCCAATTACTTCAATCAGTGGAATATCTACCGCCTCCTGAAGCTGCTTTATTTGTATAGACACAGCGGGTTGCGTCATATGTAATTGACGGGCCGCCTGGGTCATACTTTTGTGACGGGCTACCATCCCGAATACTTTTAGCTGGTGTAATGTAAATTTCATAGCATAAATAATAGTTAATGTATAAAATCAAAATAATTAATTAACACTTATATATAAAAGCGACTATTTTTGCGGGAGTAAATACAATGTACCATGAAAACAATTTCATAAATAGATGGTACAAAGTCCGATCTAAAGTCGGTCATAAACACCAATAAAATCAACTGCACTTAAACCTAAGAAATCTAACAAAGATAACTCATGGGAAATGTAACCAACCAGAATGGCAGCGAAATTAAACTTTCTGACTCCCCTTCTACCGAAGATTTTACATTGATAAAGGGAACATTTACGCCTACCGAAGCCAAAGAAGTACTAATGAGCCTCATCAGCAGCAAGATTTCATTTCATAATATAAAGAATCTACGGTCTTATGAGCTCAATGGAAAAGAAGACCAAGATTCAAAAAAGAAGATTAAAAGGCTTAAAAAAGTCCGTAACAAACTGTTAAAGGTTTTTGAAAATATTGATGACAGTGATGTATCAGTTAACATGGATTCTCAGGTCAATATCGAATTTCAAGTTGATGCTCAATAGTCAGATAGGATGACCACACTCTTTTATCCAAGAAAACTAAAATCTAATACGTTAAGTATAAACTATATCTTATCTATATCATTAAAACCATTAATTAATATTTATTCTTGGTATTCCCTACATTCTGCGCAGCAAATACAAAAGTACATAAATTCTAATTCTTAAAATTAATTGAATATAACATGGCGTCCCTATCAAGGATTGAGAGTTTGAGACAGAAAAACCAGCCATTTTCCAGAGTAATAGTTTTTTTAATGTGGACGTTGACCCTTTTTCTTTCCTCACTTTTAGCAGCGTCATTTTTTTATCCCCTGGAGTTTCAATTTGGCCAAATTCTACTCATAGATCATCTTGGGCTTATTATTAGCACGGCTGTAGCCCTCTTTAGTAGCATTGTGCTTAGTTACTCAGCCAGATATTTGGCAGGCCATACTAAACTCCGTCGATTTTTAATAAACTGCGCACTTTTTGCCATCTCAGCTATTCTGATGGCTGTTGCCAATCATATTCTCTTATTTATTGCTTCCTGGCTAAGTATGGGCCTGTTCATGGCCGAACTAATCGGAGGATACACCCAATATCATGAAGGAAAGGCCTCAAGAAAAAATGCGCGAAATTACTTCTTGGGAAGCACTGCATTGGTAGGAGCCGGATTATTATGGCTGGCAATACTTACTGGAGCATGGAGTATTTCGGAGATCATATCCTTCGTGAAATCCGATAGCCAATTAGCAGCTTGGGGACCTTCGTTACTACTTATTGGCGGTGCAGTGGTGCAATCAGCACTATTCCCTTTTCAGCGTTGGTTGATGTCATCCATGACAGCACCAACTCCGGCCTCGGCACTGATGCATGCCGGTTTTGTAAATGCCGGGGCTGTATTACTGACGCGCACGGCCCCCGTTCTTTATGTAAGTGATCTTTTGTGGGTCCTGGTTTTGGTGGGTGGTATTGGTGCTCTTATCGGTAAATTCAGTAAGTTTGTACAGGCAAACATCAAGCAGAAGCTGGCATGTTCGACAACTGCTCAAATGGGATTTATGCTGTTACAATGTGGACTCGGATTCTTTTCTGCCGCTGTTACCCATCTGATATTGCACGGTTTTTATAAGGCTTATCTTTTTCTTTCTTCTGGCAAAAATATAGAGCAAAAATCACCCTACAACGGTGATAACAAACGAAGTTGGAAGCAATGGTACCTGCCCGTAACACTCCTGAGTGGCTTGGCGGGAGGATGGCTATTTGCTCTTACTACCGGGAAGGGGTTAGAGATAAATAGTGGACTTTTTCTAACGTTCGTAATTGTACTAACCGTGATTCACGGGGCACAAGATTTTCTTGGCAGATCATCGCTTCCGCTGCTTTCACGGCTTATCGCTCTCCCGATTGTTGTTATTCCTTTCCTTCTTGCGTATGCGGTTGTATTTAACAGCATATCAACATTAATGCAACAAGTTCCCATGGCCGAAATGGCCGTACCTATTGCCTGGGATCAGCTCACTATCGGAGTGCTGTATCTAGCTACTTTTCTGGCTATCGAACTCAAGTGGTACAAAAAATCCCGGCGGTTGTACGTATACCTACTTAATGTTTCACAACCCAAATCCAATACGATTCTTCAATAATCGAACTGAAATTTATATGAAAAAAGAACCGATTGCTGCAACGATCCGAGCACTTTCACAACAATTACCAAATAACTGGCCCCTCTACTCTTTTGTTACCTCAAATCCGTTGGCAGGCCTGGAGAACCTTCGTTTTGATGAGGCTATCGCCCGAATCCGAAAAGATATTGGGATTGATGGATACCCTTCTGCCAGATTTTTTCAACAGGCCCGGGAAAGAGGAGCTATTGATCAGGCAAGACTTGAGCAACAGTTACAAGATCAAAATATAACACTCACTGTTGAGGAGTCGTTATTGCACATAAAAGAGTTAGAATCCCAGAAAACCCAAAATCATCTGCTTGGCGAAGTAGACCGGCATATGATTAAATGGCTAACCGTCTTTTTGGACGAGGGATCTACCGAGTGGGGAATGCCAAACAGGGATTCAGGCTTTTACCAAGCATGGCTATCGACAGCTCGTTTTGATCGGAGATTACCAAACCGGCAGATTATCAGCTCCCTTCCCGGGGATCCTTTAGAAACGATTAAACATCTCACATCCCCCTATCATACCGAAGATCTTATCCCCATTCTCAGGCACCATCTATTTGCACTTCCCGGATGGGTCGGCTACATCAAATTCCGTACTGAGAATCCAAGTGATTGGCAAGATGCCCATCCCATTACGCTGGAAGACTATTTGGCAGTTCGATTAACACTCTGCTCTATGCTTGATACAGATTTTTTCCCGCCGCCAAATCCAAGTGAGCAAGACAGAAAAGAATTAGACAAGCTTAAATTGGCTTGGCTTACAGCTCTGGAACGTACTTACCAAGATACGCTCATCCAAAAAGTAAAAAACCAGGCGTTAATAAAACAAAACGGTACCCAAACGATGCCGGATGCACAAATTGTATTCTGCATCGATACCCGTTCCGAACGGATTCGGCGTGCAGTAGAAAAGGCAGGTGACTATGAAACCTTCGGCTATGCCGGATTCTTTGGGGTGGCCATGGAGTACGTACATCCCGAAAAAGACGTACACCATAAATCATGCCCACCCATAATTGACGCTGAACTGAAGGCAACCGAACAGATACGAACAGAAGATCACTCCCAAGCCGAAAATTTTGACTATTACAATAGCCTTAAAAAAGCGATTGAGAAGCTCAAATTTTCGCTCAAAAACAACATCCCGGCCTCTTTCGGCTATGTGGAATCCACAGGATTCTTTTACGCCATTGCCATGTTGATTCGGACGCTTGCTCCTAATCTGGTCCATCGCCTGGAACACTTTGTATCTGAATTCATTGGGCACCCTGAATATTTTAGCGATATAATTTTATCTACTGAATCATCAGATAGATCGCAGATCCTTAATGAGTTATCAACCTCGAAAAAAGCAGAAATTGCATATTCAGCTTTTAACCTCATGGGCTGGGATAAATTTTCAGATCTGGTCATTTTTGCGGGTCATGGTAGCCAAACAGCTAATAATCCATTTGCTTCGAGTTTGGATTGTGGAGCCTGTGCAGGGAACAAAGGACGCCATAATGCTCGTGCCCTGGCAAATATTTGTAATGACAATAACATTAGAAAACTACTTGCTGAGGATTACAATATTGCCATTCCCGATGATACTTGGTTCTTAGCGGCTGAGCACAATACCACGACCAATCATATTCATCTGTTTGATAAGAAAGTGCCGGACACCTATCGCGAACAAGTAGAACAGCTAAAAGAAAACCTCAGAACTGCACAAAATTATGCAAATTTGGAGCAGTTTGATATCTCGGACGGTAATCAGAAAGCCTCAAGAATTGAAGCTGGTCGAAGGGCCTCGGACTGGGCCGAAACCCGCCCGGAATGGGGATTATCCGGCAATGCATCATTTATCATAGCCCCTCGTGCACTAACTGCTAACCTGGACTTGGAAGCCCGCAGCTTTTTGCATTCCTATGACTGGCAAAAAGATATCGACGGCCAAAAACTGGAGGCGATTTTGAAAGGCCCCATGGTGGTCACCCAATGGATTAACAACCACTACTATTTTGCCGCCGTGGATAACGAAAAATTAGGCAGCGGAACAAAGGTAACCCAGAATGTAACTGGGAAACATGGCGTAGTACAAGGCAATGGCGGAGACCTCAAGTGTGGCTTACCCCTAGAATCGCTCCGTGAAGATGATAACTTACTACAGCATCTGCCTCTTCGTCTGACTGTTATAGTTTATGCTCCTGAAGAAAGGGTGAAATCCATTTTTGCAGCAAACCAAGAAACACTTGGGAAATTAGTCGAAAATGAATGGATTTATCTCATGGTGTTAGATCCGGAAACAGAAACTGTAAATAGCTCTCTTTGGCAGAGTTCAACTACTTCATTGGCAACGTAGCTAAACCCTATCGAATTTATTCAGTAAATTATTTTTACAATATTCCGCTGGTGGCTTTAAGTTAACTGGATGCCTATCAACATGTAGCAATTTCAGCTGCATAATATTTTTGCGGATCATTGATCTCTATTGTTCACCTAAAATCCCTTCTTTCAGTAGGACAACTTCCAAAAAATATATATCCAGTAACTTTTCTGAGGCATTGATCGGTCAATATGGAAAACCATATTTCCGTCCGGAGTTGCAAAACGAGATACAAATAACTTATCCCCCCCTTTCAATCTTAATGCAACTCTTTTTGTGATAAGACCTAACCTCAATTCTTACTCAACATCTTCTATCCTTTTTCGTATCTTTGCGACTAAATTAGCGATAACCGAAACTTGCAAAACGAGCTTTCATAATTTTGGATAAATCCACGGCTTCTCAAGACATACCAAAACATTTTGATCCCGGCAGCATCGAAGATAAATGGTACAGCTTCTGGGAAGATAACGGCTTTTTTCACTCCGAACCCGACGACCGCGAATCCTACACCGTCGTCATTCCCCCGCCCAATGTGACAGGCGTGCTGCACATGGGACACATGCTCAACAATACGCTACAGGATGTATTGGTGCGCCGAGCCCGCATGCAGGGCAAAAACGCCTGCTGGGTTCCGGGAACGGATCACGCCTCCATCGCTACCGAAGCCAAAGTCGTTCAAAAGCTTCGCAAAGAAGGCATCACCAAAGCGGATCTTACTCGGGAAGAATTTTTGGAACATGCCTGGGATTGGACCGATGAGCACGGTGGGATTATACTGCAGCAACTGCGCAAGCTCGGGGCTTCCTGCGACTGGGAACGTACACGATTTACGTTGGAAGATGATCTATACGAAGCGGTGGTGGATTGTTTTATTGAACTTTATGACCGCGGATATATCTATCGCGGCAAGCGGATGATTAACTGGGATCCCGAAGCCCAAACCGCTCTTTCTGATGAAGAAGTTATTCACCGCGAGGAAACATCAAAGCTCTATCATGTCCGCTATAAGATTAAAGAAAGTGACGAGTGGGTTACTATTGCAACAACGCGTCCCGAAACCATTTTAGCGGATACGGCGGTTTGCGTGCATCCCGATGACGAGCGTTACCAAGACTTAATTGGTAAAACGGCTATCATTCCTGTTGTAGAACGGGAGGTTCCTATTATTGCGGATGAGTATGTAGATATGGAATATGGAACCGGCTGCCTTAAAATTACGCCGGCCCACGACGAAAATGACTATGAAATCGGTCAAAAACACGATCTCCAGATTATTGACATGCTCAATCCCGATGGCACGCTGAGCAAGGATGCTGAGCATTATATTGGTGAAGATCGTTTTGATGCTCGCGAGCTGATTATTGAAGACCTGAAAAAGAGTGATCAGTTGGTTGAGATTGAGGAAATGCAAAATAAAATCGGATACTCCGAACGGACGGATTCCATCATTGAACCACGTCTATCGCTGCAGTGGTTCTGCAAAATGGATGAGCTGGCCAAGCCGGCCCACGAAAATGTGATGAACGACAACATCGAGTTCCATCCATCTAAGTTTAAAAACTCGTACAACCACTGGATGGAAAATATCCGTGATTGGTGTATCTCTCGTCAGCTTTGGTGGGGACAACGCATTCCGGCTTGGTATTATGGCGATGGAAAAGACGATTATGTTGTGGCCAAAACCGAAGAAAAAGCCGTTGAAAAAGCACGAAAAAAATCCGGTAATAACGATTTAACAGCAGACCAGATCCATCAGGATGAAGACGTCCTTGATACATGGTTTTCGTCTTGGCTGTGGCCGATTACGGTATTTGATCCGGAGTTTATTCGTACCGGGGAAGCAAATGAGGAGCTGGCATATTACTATCCTACGCAGGACTTGGTTACCGCCCCGGAAATCATGTTTTTCTGGGTCGCACGGATGATCATATCTGGCTATGAATTTATGGATGAAAAACCGTTCAGCAATGTCTATTACACCGGCATCGTGCGCGACAGTCAACGTCGCAAGATGTCGAAGTCGCTGGGTAATTCTCCTGATCCAATACGGTTGATGGAAGAATACGGAACTGATGGCGTGCGCGTGGGTATGCTCTTCTCCTCTCCAGCCGGTAACGATCTTCTTTTTGAAGAGCAGCTTTGCGAACAAGGACGAAATTTTGCCAACAAAATCTGGAATGCGTTCCGATTCCTGTCAATGAATCGTACCGAGGAAACACAGCTTGCAGATTCCCTTGAAATTGATGAGGACAATCTCGTCGACCGATGGATGCTTTCCCGATTGCACGAAACTATTGACGCCATCAACAAAGATTTTGAATCATTTCGTATTAATGAAGCGTTGCACAAAATTTACTCGTTGATCTGGGATGATTTCTGTGACTGGTATATCGAACTGATCAAGGCCGATGAACCGGGCGCAAGCATTCCCGAAGATCGCCTTTCTCGCGGATTCAATTTCTTTGAGCAGCTGATGAAACTGCTGCATCCATTTATGCCGTTTATCACCGAAGAGATCTGGCAGCTTATCCGCAATCGCGATACTGAAGAAGCCATGATTGTAGCCTCCTGGCCAGAATATGATGAAGATTCAGTTTCGGATAATGATAAAACACTGTTCGAATCCATTCAGAAGATGATCTCCTCAATCAGAAACATTCGGGCAGAATTTAAGCTGAGCCCCAATGATGAAATCGATCTGCTTATCAAAGCTAAAGATAATGAAACAGCTAAAGCGTTAAACGAAAACGAGTGGATTTTCCGCAAACTGCAGTCTATTGATACGTTTAAGGTAGCCGCTGAACTGGATAAGCCTAAAACATCGGCCTCAGCTGTGATCGAAGGTACCGAACTTTTTATACCGCTTGAGGGACTCATCGATCTGGATAAAGAGCGCAAACGTATCCAAAAAGAAATTGATCGGCTCGAAGGATTCTTAAAATCCATCGAGGGCAAGCTCAATAACGACGGATTCGTTAATAATGCACCGGAAGATGTCGTTCAAAAAGAGCGGGATAAAAAAGAAGACACCGAAACGAATCTCAAAAAGCTTCGCGAAATTTTAAGCGAATTGAATTAATAGAACACCGATTACAAGTTTTTGGTTAACTATCGTTGATGAGAACTTATGATAATTAGCTCAATTCTCATTGTCAGCGTTCTATAAAATTTAGATTTATTTATGCCGAAGGAACCGAATTTTATTCACGATTTAAATGAGCAGCAAAAGCGTGCCGTACGTCACGGCGAAGGGCCCCTGTTAATTGTAGCCGGGGCCGGCAGCGGAAAGACGCGTGTACTCACCTATCGCATTGCGTACCTGATCCACCAAAACATGGCGGCGCCCAACGAAATACTGGCACTCACTTTTACTAATAAGGCCGCCAAAGAGATGCAGGAACGTATTGGACACCTTATTGGTGATGAAGCCAACCGTCTTTGGATGGGCACTTTTCACTCCGTTTTTTCCAAGATCCTGCGTTATGAAGCTGAAAAAATTGGCTTTAACTCTGATTACTCGATTTACGATACCGAAGACTCTAAGAATGCGATCAAACAGATTTTGCGGGAAAACAATTATGACCCCAAGGAGATCAAGCCTCGCATTCTGCAACGACGCATCAGCGATGCCAAAAACGAACTTATCAATCCGGACCATTACAACGAAAAGTTTGTCCACAGTACGTTGGATGACATCACGGCCCGCATCTACAAAATTTACGTGGAGCGGCTGAAGCACAACAACGCTATGGATTTTGACGATCTGCTCATCAAGCCGATTGAGCTGTTTAACGAGCATCCTGACACGTTAGAAAAATACCAGGATCGCTTTAAGTATATCATGATCGATGAGTATCAGGATACAAATCATGCCCAGTATACAGTAACAAATATGCTGGCCGACAAGTACGAAAACCTCTGTGTTGTGGGCGATGATGCCCAGTCGATCTATTCGTTTCGCGGGGCCGATATCCAAAATATTCTGGATTTTAAAAGCGATTACGAAGACGCCGTCGAGATTCCGTTGGAACAGAATTATCGTTCCACCAAAGCCATTTTGAAAGCTGCGGACTCCATCATCAAAAAGAACAGTAAGCAGCTGGATAAGACGCTGTGGACAGACAATGACATGGGCGATACCATCACAGTACTCGATAACTATGATGAGCGTGATGAGGCAAATCGGGTGGCAAACTACATCCAGGATTTAAAAATGCGAAAGGGATATGATTATAATGACTTTGCCATTCTATATCGCACCAATTACCAAAGTCGCGTTTTTGAGGAAACGTTTCGTCGTAAAGGGATTACCTATCAGCTGGTAGGTGGACTTTCATTCTATCAGCGAAAAGAAATTAAAGATGTTCTGGCATACTTGACATTGCTCATCAATCCCGACGATGACACGAATTTAATGCGAATTATTAACGAACCATCTCGGGGCATTGGCCAAAAATCACTGTCTGATTTGATGAATCGTACCCGACAAACAGGACAATCGCTTTGGCGTATTCTTGAAAATGTAGAAGCGGCTGACTTGTATAAGCCGGCCGAAAACAGTGTGAAAGATTTTGTGCGAATGATTAACGGCTTAAAGCAGGAGTTAGCTAACGGCACCAGCTTGGTGGAGGTCACTAAACAACTACTGGATGAGTCGGGGTATATGAAATCACTTGTGGAGGAGAATTCGCCTAAATCGATGACACGGCGCGAAAATATCCTCGAGCTTCAAAACGCCATCTCTTACTTTGAGAAAAATAATAACAACGCCACGCTCAGCTCTTTTCTGCAAGAAATTAGTCTGATCACAGATACGGATAAATACGATGAGGACAAGCCGGCCGTTACCATGATGACCGTACACGCGGCAAAAGGTCTTGAATTTCCTGTCGTTTTTATTGTGGGATTAGAAGAGGAGCTCTTCCCCGTTGGCAGTCGCAATAACGAAGATGTCAATATTGAGGAAGAACGCCGCCTGTTTTATGTGGCTATTACCCGTGCCGAAAAAGAGCTGTATTTCAGTCACTGCCGCAGCAGATACAAATATGGGGAAGAACAGCGCAAAACGAGGTCGCGATTTCTCGATGAGGTAAGTTCTGATGTGGTACGCACCGAAACAGGATCATCTATCAGCCAGAATAAAAACAGGTTTTCCGATAACAAAAACGGAAAAGGTGCTAATAATGGGGACACTAAGGTAGAATATGACTGGAAGAAACCGCTGTATGATAAAAACAATCGCTCATCCCATACACAGATTCACTACGATAATCCCGATGAGGACCCGTTCCAGGTTGGAGCCAAGGTCGTCCATAATGTTTTTGGACCGGGAAAAATCATAAGTCGAAGCGGTCAGGGAGAAAGAACCAAAGTTGTTGTATTTTTTAAGGAACGCGGACGCAAAACACTGATGCTCCGTGCAGCAAAAATGCAGGTTGTCGGATAATAATAGCTTTAACACCGGCACATAGGTTCAGTACATGGAAAAGATAATTTTTAACGGTTTGTTATTTAGATCTGCGAATAAAATAGCTGCAGGAATTCTGCTATTCGTTATTTGCAGTATTTTTACCCCCTTACAGGCACAGCCGGTGCTTAATGCCCAAAATACAGCCCTTGGTAGTGGAGGCACCGCATACCTTTCCGGCAATGAAGCATTGTTTTGGAATCCGGCAAACCTGGCTATCAACGAGCGCCATGGTACTATCCATATTAATTTGGGGCACACAGGTATTTTATACGAACCTGTACTTTCTTCGGATGTAGCTGGTGACCAGTTTTTCAACTTTACCGATACCTATTTTCCCTATAAGCCAAGTGCAGTAGCTATTACGCCAACGCAGCGTCAAACAATCCTCGATGAAAATTATCCGCGGAGTAAATTAGTTTCTCAACATCAAACACGATCTGATGTTATGTTGGGAGGAGTTTCATGGTACCGCGGCAATGAAACGTTTTCTATTGCTGCCAGAGTACGCTACTCTTCTCGTATAGAAGTTGGTAGAGGCTGGTATTCTGATGAGTATATTCAGCAAGGAAACCAACAGTTTCGGGACTTCACTCTTGATCAGCATATTAGCAAAAACTTAGAAATTGCATTGGGGTATAGTAGAGAGTTTACCTTCTTAGAAGGATTATTTGCTCGCTTAAGTAAATTATACGTAGGGTTTTCGCCCAAATTTATAATTGCGGGACCCCGTTTTAGTGCTATTCATCATGGCCGGCAACAACGTTCTGATGAGGGTGCTCAATCCCAATACATTACCAATTTTTCCTATCAGTCCTCCGGTGAGTATACGCAGATGACTAGAGACTACCTATCTACCGGAAATCCACTTTTAGCCACCCAGAATAATTTGAATAAAAAGTTCAATTTTGATCCAACCGGTTATGGTGCAGCTATCGATTTTGGGCTAACCTATTTTATTCCCATTGGCAGTAATCTCAATATTATAGAACAAGATCCGGAAAAATCGGTAGTCGGTAAATCCCTCCGGATATCGGTCTCGTTTAATGATATTGGAATGATTCGATACACCGAGCAACCGCTTTCTTTGTCTGCTCCCGATGATACCCTGCAAATTGGTCGGGAATTTCCCAAGCAATCGATGTTTATTGGGTCAGGAGGCCAATATCTTACATATTTTGATGAAGCTTCGCAGCTTAGCAACCCCTTCGAAAGAGCTCGAAATCCCAATGAAAATTCATTTTCTACTTTAACGCCGGCTTCGCTCAACGGTGGTATACTGCTGGATCTGGAAAGGGTTAAATTTATGGGCGACCTTACCCTGGGATTGAATAATACAGCTCTAACTAATACGAAGTTAGCTCTTCATATGGGGATGGAGATTCGTCCAGTTAAACAGATTCCCCTGCGAATGGGAACCAGATTGGCAGCCGGACTGCCTGCACACGTTGGAATAGGCACCGGCTATGAAAGTCGATATTGGGATTTTAACATAGGCACTCAAATCATTTTTCGCTCTCAAACCTTTACCACAGAATTTGTAGGCGGAGCATTTGCAGGCCTACAGCTTCACCTTTGATTGAGTACATTTCTGTCAAGCTGTCAAGGTCATTCTTAAATCCGAGTTCAAGTTGCTATTTTGCCAGTAAATATGACTAATTGGTAGTTTGTATAAAGTTGGCTCTTTATTTGCACAACTGTAATACAACAATAAAAAATATAGATCTTAAATAATTGAATATATGAAGAACATCTTCGATAACATGGCCAATTTTGAAGATATTCAGGATCAATTTGATGATTTTGAACAGGCTATTCCCTTGATGTCCGAAGAGGAAGAAAAGGAATTGACCCAATCAGAGGTGCCTGACGAACTTCCGATTTTACCGCTCAAAAATACCGTCTTATTTCCCGGTGTTGTGGTACCTATTACCGTGGGGCGCGATCGATCCCTTAAATTGGTAAAAGAAGCTTACGAATCTGACAAAACCATCGGGGTTGTCAGCCAAAAAGATGAAGAAGATGAAGATCCCGATGAACAGGATCTTTATCAGGTGGGCACAGTCGCACAAATCCTTAAGCTGATCAAAATGCCGGATGGCAGCAAGAGCATCGTCATTCAGGGAAAAACAACCTTTAAAATAGAAGAGTTTTTACAGAAAGATCCCTATTTCAAGGCAACAGTTGAGCCCTTTCGGCAGGATATGGATATTGAAGGCGTAGAACTTGATGCCTCGATCCGATCGGTTAAAGAAACAGCTCAAAAAATTGTAAATCTTTCTCCAAATATTCCATCGGAAGCTTCTGTTGCAATAAACAATATTAATAGTCCTAATTTTCTGCTGAACTTTATTTCCTCGAACCTGAATGTTTCTACTTCTGATAAACAGGAAGTGCTCGAAATTCGAAAATTTTCGGAGCGGATGAAACGAGTCATGGAGTTTCTCAATAAAGAACTCCAGGTTCTGAATCTAAGTGAGGAAATCCGTACGAAAGTAAAGTCTGATATTGATGAGCAGCAGCGCGACTTTTACTTACGGCAGCAAATGAAAGCCATTCAGGAAGCGCTGGGCGAAGACGGTGAACAACAAGAAATTGCTTCATTACGCAAACGTGCCAAAGAAAAAAATCTCCCTGAGGAAGCGCAAGAGACCGTCGAAAAAGAGTTGAAACGACTTGAACGCACGCCTAATTCATCCCCGAACCATGGAGTCATCCATAATTATATCGAATGGATTTTAGACTTGCCTTGGGAAAAATACTCCGACGACAATCTTGACCTGGAAAATGCTCAGGAAGTGCTCGATGATGACCACTATGGACTGGACAAGGTTAAGAAACGTATCGTTGAGTATTTGGCGGTTCTAAAGCTCAAGAAAAATATGAAAGCGCCAATTCTCTGTTTCTACGGGCCTCCGGGTGTTGGTAAAACCTCGCTTGGAAAATCTATTGCTCGAGCATTAAATCGTAAGTTCGAGCGATTTAGTCTTGGCGGTATTCACGATGAAGCTGAAATACGTGGACACCGTCGTACGTATATTGGTGCACTTCCGGGCCGGATTTTACGTTCAATGAAAAAAGCAGGTACGGGAAATCCAGTAATTATGCTGGATGAAATTGACAAGGTGGGTTCTGACTACAGAGGTGACCCCACCTCTGCCCTGCTCGAGGTTCTTGATCCAGAACAAAACGACAGTTTTGCGGATAATTACCTCGAACTGGAGTATGATCTTTCGAATGTACTGTTTATTGCAACTGCAAACTCGCTTGATACTATCCCTGCTCCGCTGCGCGATCGTATGGAGATTATCAACATAAGCGGATATACGCTGCAGGAAAAAACTCAGATTGCCAAAGAGCATCTGATGCCTAAGCAAATTGAGGAAAATGGTCTGACCGAGGACCAGATAGAAATTAAAGATGAGGCCATTGAACAAATCATCGAAAAATATACTCGTGAATCAGGGGTCCGATCGCTCGAACGTGAAATTGGATCGGTATGCCGCGGTGTAGCTGCAAAAATTGCTAAGGGCGAAGAAGGCAAACACACTGTTGAAGCGGATGACCTGCAAGAGTATTTAGGCAAGCGCAAATACTTCTCAGAAGTCGCAGAGCGTACCAAAGTACCGGGCGTAGCTACAGGCTTAGCTTGGACCCCTTACGGTGGAGATATTCTCTTTATTGAGGCCAGTGTATCTAAAGGAAGCGGCAAGTTACATATTACCGGGCAACTGGGCGATGTGATGAAAGAGTCGGCCATGCTGGCAATGTCGTACCTTAAAGCTCATTCGGATGAATTGAATATACCTGAAGAAGCCTTTAAATACTGGGATCTTCATATTCACGTTCCTAAAGGCGCCGTTCCAAAAGACGGGCCCTCGGCCGGCGTATCTATTTTCTCGGCCGTAGCCTCTATCTTTACCCAGCGTAAAGTGAAAGGAACGCTGGCTATGACCGGCGAAATCACTCTGCGCGGACTTGTTCTGCCCGTAGGTGGCATCAAAGAAAAAGTATTGGCCGCTAAACGTGCCGGTATTGAAAAGGTTCTGTTGCCTAAAAAGAATGAAAAAGATGTTGCTGAAATTGAAGAAGATGTCCTCGGTGATCTCAAAGTGGAATACCTCGAACGTATGGATCCCCTGTTGGATATTGTGCTTGAAAAAGAACAGGTGCGCGACCCTGCAGAGCGCTTCAAAGTCAGTGAAACTCACAAAAATAAAACCAGTGAGAATTCTGAATCTTCTGATTCTACCGAAGAAACAATTGTAATGGACTAACAGGAACTACCTGCACCGAAAAAGTCGCCTCGATTTATCGGGGCGACTTTTTTATTTTAGTGATGTCTTAATTTCAAACTAAAGTCGTAAAATTTGCCCAAAGAAGGACGTATTGTAGAATCTACCGGACGATGGTATAAAGTTTCCTATGATGAAGACAGTGAAATACAGACCATCAATTGTCGACTTCCCGGTCGGTTTCGGCTTAAAGATCACGCATTGACGAATCCTATCGCTGTTGGTGATCTTGTAGAATTCGAAATTAATGATGATGGTTCGGGAAGCATTGAAAAAATAAAAGACCGTAAAAATTACCTGATCCGGCAATCTACCCATCATCAAAAAGAGCACCAGATACTGGCCGCTAATATTGATCGTGCTTACGTGGTTCAATCCGTCAAAATGCCCCGAATGAAGCAGGGATTTTTTGATCGTTTTCTGGTGACCTGCGAGGCCTATCAAATTCCTGCCTCGATCATCATTAACAAAATGGATCTGTCTGATGAGAATGCGCAAGCGTATGTCGATTCTATTGCTGAATTATACGATTCGCTGGGATATCCCGTCCTAAAAACCAGCATTAAAGACGAGGAATCTCTTAATCGACTTAAAGAAGATCTTCGAGATAATACCTCAGTTTTAATTGGTCCCTCGGGCGTAGGTAAAACAAGCCTCCTCAATGCTATCGATCCCAATATCAATCGCAAAGTCGGCGAAATCTCTACTTTTAATGAGAAGGGAAAACACACCACCACTTTTGCTAAACTCCTGCCCTTGCAAATTGGAGGCTATATTGTTGATACTCCCGGCATTAAGGAATTTGGGTTGGTCAATATTGAACCGTGGGAGCTTTCGCTCTTCTTTCCAGAGATGTTAGAGCCGCGCCGCAATTGCAAATTTAATAACTGTACCCATGCTCACGAACCCGGGTGTGGAGTTATTGAGGCTTTTAGAGAAGGCCAGATAGACGCTGACAGGTACGATTCCTACCTTAATATCCTCGATTCTCTGCAAGAGGATTAATAATTAGAGAGTTAGCTTCAAATTTTTTAGTATTGCAATAGTTTACGGATGGTTAAAAAATATAAATCAAACATTAGGGATATGAAATTACGATACCGTTTTATCACTGTTATACTACTATTTGGCTTTTTCACCTTCAACGCTGCTCCCACATTTGGACAGATTGGCGATATTGGAGATATATTGCAATCAGGTCGCGAAGATGCCAATACACTCGCACGCGCTTACCTTGAACCTTTCGGTTCCGGCTTTGGCGCTTCGCTCAACACCGGTTGGACCAACACGGCCGAAACACACGGCAAGTTTGGTTTTGATGTCACGGTAAGTTCAGGATTAGCTATCGTACCCGACGGTGCAAAATCATTTAATGTTAACGAACTTGGGCTTCAACAGTTAGAATTGGAAGGTAGTAATCCCAATTCCCCCACTATTAATGGAGCAGATGAATCCGGTTCCTTGCTTGCTGCTTATGAAGAAGTTAATGGCAACCGGGAAAAGCTTTTAGAGTTTAACATGCCCGAAGGATCTGGTTTCGGTTATGTGCCCGCTCCCATGATCAAAGCCGGTGTTGGTCTTGTCAAAGATACCGAATTAATGCTTCGTTATACCCCTAAAACCAAGATTGGGGATTTTGGTAATTTTAACCTCTTTGGTGTCGGTGCAAAACACGGTATCAATCAATGGCTACCCGGCGGCAAGATGCTTCCTGTGAATCTCTCCGTGATGTTTGGATACACCAACATGGAGGTAGGCTCTGATTTGGATCTGACAGCCAATGATGTAATTGATGATCCTAATAGAACGGAAAACCCCTATAATGCTTCGCAATGGGAGGGACAAACTATTGAACTAAACACGGACGCTTGGACAATTAATGCTTTAGTAGGAAAAAGTTTACCAATTATCTCTGTATATGGTGGTGTGGGATACGAGGCCTCCACTTTTAGTATTACAACGCCCGGCTCCTATCCCACTGTTGTTCCCAACGAAGCTTTTCAAAGCGACCCCCAAAATAATGAACCTTTAATAGTTGATGCTGTTGATGAACCCATTGACGTTTCTATTGATGGTGATAACGGATTTCGGGCACTGGCAGGATTTCGGCTGAAATTTACGGTCCTACATATTTCAGGCTCTTATACGCTCTCTAATTATTCCAGTTATAATTTAGGAGTGGGCATTAGCTTCAGATAAACACGAATTGAAAAATCATATAGTCAAAGGGAGTTCATTTGAACTCCCTTTTTTGTTTTAGATAAACAAGTGAAAACATGTTAGAATCAGTCGACATTCTTTACCTTCTGGATCTTTTGGGGGTAGCTGTTTTTGCAATATCCGGGGCCCTTGCAGCCGGTCGTAAAAGCCTTGATCTGCTTGGCGTAGTCATCATTGCCGTGGTTACAGCTGTAGGTGGGGGTACAACCAGAGATTTACTTTTAGATCGTCATCCGATTTTTTGGATTGGCGACCCAACCTATTTGCTGGTCATAATAATTGCTTCCCTTATAACCATTTGGTACACGCAGTACAACAATCCACCAGAAAAAGCTCTCCTAATTGCTGATGCACTTGGGTTAGCCGTATTTACCATTTTAGGAGCCCAAATTACTCAGGAAGTGGTATCCAATAAAGTAATAATCGTGATCATGGCAGCCATTACCGGCACGGTTGGAGGGTTAATTCGTGACGTTTTGAGTAACGAAATCCCACTAATTTTAAAGCGCGATATCTATGCCACCGCTGCACTGGCAGGAGCTACCGCTTATCTATTACTCCAACTAACAGCCTTTGACACAACCCTCAATATCATTCTTGGAATGTTAATTGTTATTGGGTTACGCCTTGCAGCCATTCAGTGGGATCTCCATTTACCACGATTTAAGTTGAAAGAATAAGTTGTTGATTAATATTTTTGTGACAATATTACTTTAGCATTAGTAAAATAATGGGAGGTAATATGATGAAACTACAAATATTTTCACTTTTCTTTCTTTTGTTCGTATTTGCAAGCACAACGTATGCTCAAAACATTCAAATCACTCAAATCGATTTTGCCACATCAATAGAAGACCGTGAACCAGTCGGTATTGACACCGCCTTTACTGCTGATGTTGGCACCATTTACTGTTTTACCCGCATACAAGGTATCTCTGATACTACTCAGATTACACATGAATGGTATTACAAACAGGAAGAAAAAGCACTTGTCAACTTAACAGTAGCCTCGGATGACTGGCGGACATGGAGTTCAAAAAAAATATTACAAAGCTGGACTGGTCCCTGGCGTGTTATTGTTTTAGGGCCCGAAGGTAATGTACTGGCTACTAAAAATTTTGCCGTTAAATAAATCTGTTTGGGAATGATCTATCCCCTATTAGTTGTTTTAGGGTGTAATTCCAAAAAAATAAAATATAATGAATGTAGGTTTTTACGGACTTGGAATAATGGGCAGCCGCATGGCCCAACACATATTATCAACGGATGCCCAGCTAACAGTCTTTAATCGAACAATTTCGAAGGCGGAACCCCTAAAAGAACAAGGAGCTCTTGTAGCCAACTCTCCCAAAGACCTTGCCGCCAGTTCAGATATTCTTTTTACCATGCTTTCAACACCCGATGCTGTTAGAGATGCCGCTCTTGGGGGTGAAGGCTTTCTTTCATGGATGAAAGATGGCACGCTTTGGATAGATTGTAGTACCGTAAATCCCTCCTTTTCCAGAGAGATGCAGAAAGAAGCTGAACATTATGGAATTCGCTTCATGGATGCTCCCGTTGCTGGATCAACTGCTCCCGCTGAAGCCGGAGAACTCTTGTTTTTAGTTGGAGGGAAAAACGCGGATATCGAAGAAGCTCAGCCTTTTTTTGAAGCAATGGGTAAGAAAACTATTCATGCCGGAAATGTAGGTCAAGGTGCGTCTCTGAAAATGGTATTTAACCTATTGCTTGGAGAAGCAATGGCCACGTTCTCCGAAGGAATGAATTTAGGCCAATCACTGGGTCTCTCCAAAGATATGTTGATGGAAGCACTGATAGGTGCTCCGGTCGTGGCCCCTTTTATAACGGGCAAAAAAGAAAAAATCGAAGAAAACGAATACAAGCCCGAGTTTCCTTTAAAATGGATGCACAAAGACCTTCATCTGGCCACTAAAAGCGGCTATGAAAGCGGAGCTACCTTGCCTACTGGCAATGTAATCAAAGAACTATATGCGCTGGCTCAACGAGAAGGACTTTCCAATCAGGATTTCTCCGCAATTTATTCGATAATTACCGATGAAAAGAAATAGATTATACTTGTGTTAGTGAGCTTCCAGCCAGTTATCAGCTAATCCCATATCAACTTTTAATGGGCAGGCCAGCTCATAAGCAGATTCCATCAGTTCTTTCAATTTTTGGGGAGCGGTATCTGCCTCATCTTCCGGCACTTCAAAAATAAGTTCATCATGTACTTGCAGCAGCATCCGTGTTTGCAGCTCATTTGTTTCCAGGTACTGCTGAATATCGATCATCGCCTGTTTTATAATATCAGCTGCTGTACCCTGTATAGGCATATTTATAGCTGTTCTCTCAGCAAACGAACGGCGATTCCAGTTACTTGCATTTATATCAGAAATATACCTTCGGCGTCCCAGCAACGTCTTTACGTAGCCATGTTCTTTGGCGAAAGCTTTCGTTTCGTTGATGTATTCTAAAATTCCGGGAAAACGTTCGAAATACTGATCAATCATTTCCTTTCCCTCATCATTGCTAATGCCTAATCTATTGGCCAACCCATAAGCACTAACGCCATAGGGAATCCCAAAATTAACTTCTTTTGCTTTTCGGCGGTAATCAGATGTAACATCGTCCAGTGAGTCCAACCCAAAAATTTCTTTTGCCGTACGGGAGTGAATATCCTCGTCATTTTTAAAGGCCTGAATCATATTTTCATCCTCAGACATCGAAGCAATAACCCGTAATTCAACCTGTGAATAATCAGTTGATAATAACTTAAAGCCCTCATCGGCAATAAAAGCCTTGCGAATCTCCCTTCCGCGTTTAGTACGAATTGGGATATTCTGCAAATTTGGATTCGAGGATGAAAGACGCCCCGTTGCGGCTATATGCTGATTAAAGTCAGTATGGATGCGTCCCGTTTCTTCATTGATCAATTTTGGCAGGGCATCCACATAGGTTGATTTTAGCTTACTAAGTGCCCGATATTCCAGAATAAGATCGGGCATTTCATAATCCTTCGCTAACTTCTTAAGCACAGATTCTGCCGTAGAGTACTGTCCTGTTTTGGTTTTTTTACCGGCAGGCAGTCCCATCTTGTCAAACATCACTTCCCCCAGCTGCTTTGGAGAATTGATATTGAATTCCGTGCCCGCCTTCTCGTAAATTTTTTGTTCAAGTTCTAACAAATCATCGCGCAACGAGGCCGACAGTTCCTCAAGCATCTCTTTATCCAACAGGATACCATTCATCTCCATCTTCGCAAGCACTTCAATGAGTGGAAATTCCAATTGTTCAGCAATATCATCGAGCTCATCATCAGCCAACTTATCACTCAGCACTTCATATAGTCGTAAAGTAATATCGGCATCTTCACTAGCATACACGCGAATTTCTTCCGGATCAAACTCATCCATCGACTTTTGTTTGCGTCCACTGCCAATCAAATCCGTAATAGGAATGGGCTCATAGTTGAGATATTTCTCAGCCAGTGTATCCATCTTAAGTTTTTGATCCGCATCGATGAGATAGGCCGCAAGCATCGTATCAAATGCTTTACCCTGTATCTCCAAACCGGCCCGACGAAGCATCATATAGTCGAACTTATAGTTGTGGGCAATTTTACGGGTGGTTGGATCCGTAAAAATAGGGCTCAAAATTTCTAAAACCTCTTTTTCATCCATACCCTGTTCCCCATTCAACGGCACATAATAAGCAACACCGGGCGTAGCAGAAAGAGCAATACCCACGAGGGAGTTTTGCATTGGATCAACGCCATCCGTTTCGGTATCAAAACAGAATGTATTCTGCCCGCTGAATTGATCTACCAGTTCTTCAAGTTCTTCTTTAGAATTTACCAAGTCATAGGTGACAACCTCTTCATCATAACGTTCAAGCGGTGATACTTCCTCGGTCTCATCATCGGCCAGAAACAGATCACCCTGATTTTTATTTCCAGAATCAGGTTTCTTATCCGCCGACCTAACAATCTCTTCGCCCAGATACTTTTTCGTAAGCGTTCTGAACTCCATTCGCTTAAAGAAGGCACCAAGCTTTTCGTCGTGGGCACCTTCCCAATTTAAATCTTCCCACTCTGCAGTATCGGGCACATCCGTCTTAATCTTCACCATCTCCTTAGCATGCAGGGCCTCTTCGGCGTACTCCTGTAATCCCTCGCGATGCCGTTTCGAGCTCATATTTGGTGCATCCTCAATGGCATCTTCCAAAGTACCGTATTTATTGATGAGTTTCGGAGCACCTTTCTTCCCAATGCCCTTGACCCCTGGAATGTTATCTGATTTGTCACCAAGAATAGCCAGCACATCGACGACCTTCTCTGGATAAACTCCAAAATAATCCTTGACTCCTTCTCGGTCTATCAGGTTAAATCCACCGTTTTGATTATCAGGTTTATACATGGTGATATGGTCGTGCACCAACTGCATAAAATCTTTGTCCGGCGTAACCAGAAATACATCAACATCTTCGGCGTTCGCACGATCAGCGATTGTCCCGATGATATCATCCGCCTCGTACCCATCCTGTTCAATATTTTTAATGCCGTATCCCTCTATCATCTCTTTAATCAGGGGAATGCCAATAGTGAGCTCCTCGGGTTGCGGCGGACGATTTGCTTTATAATCTTCATCCATCTCGTGCCTAAAGGTAGGCTCCTGCGTATCCCAGGCAACGGCTATATGTGTCGGTTCATGCTCCTCAAGCAACTTTTCCAGCGTGTTGGCAAATCCCAAAATGGGGCCGGTGGGAATACCTTCAGAATTCTGTAAATTACTGCTGATAAATGCGAAGTGCGAACGATAGGCCAGCGCCATACCATCCAATAAAAACAGGAGACTTTTAGACATGCTTTCAACTTAAACTTAAAGCGTTAAAATTCTTACCATGTGGTTCTTAAATTAACCGGTAAAAGGTAAAACTTTTTAGTGTGGTTTTCGAATAACAACTTGATATAAATAATCGAAACGACTTTTCCATGGGCTTAAAAAACGAAGCACAATCAGCTTTCCAAAACACAAAAAGTTTTTACAAGGAATACGTTTCGGGCATGACCCGGGAACGTATGGGGAAAGAATTTTACAAAGACACCGATAGGCTTAAACAACTTTATGCGGAAGCCATAGAAGAGAATATTGAAAAGGCTGACGATCAAACCATTCCGGGCCATTTAAAAATTATGCGCCTTTTTTCAGCCCTGACACAAAGACTAAACCCAACCCGACGTTTAGTCTTTGGATTATCGGTGGTATCATTTCTGTCCCATTATTTATTTGGATTCCTGCAGCTTACCGGCATCGTATTTTTCTATAACTTGCTGCTACCCTTTGCATTTGTTTCTATGCTGATGCTACTACTTGTTGAACTGCTGGAAAAATCTGACGTAAAACGGGAGATAGATCTTGCAAGAGAAATTCAGCTCAGCCTGTTGCCTAATACCGAACATTATCGAAAAAACCTGGAAATTGCCTGCTTTGCCAATACTGCAAAAGAAGTGGGCGGTGATTACGTAGATATTATTGAAACCGAGGGGGGTACCTATATTGTAATTGCTGATGTTTCGGGCAAAGGCCTTTCGGCTGCTTTGTATATGGTGCGTATGCAGGCTTTGGTGCATCTTATTATCGAAAAAAGTCAACCTTCTCCCAAAGAGCTTTTCCTTGAACTCAACAATTACGTAAAATCAGATATCAAGGATAAAACATTCGTTACCGCCTGTGCAGCTTTTTTTCCCAATGGAGGAGATCATTTTATTTTTGCACGCGCCGGACATAACGCACCCATCCTATTTAGCAATGAACGCGATGCAACCTTTGATTTACGATCTGACGGATTTGCACTCGGTATGACCACCTCTCAAAATATGGAAAAGCACCTACAGGAAAAGAAATTTCATTTTAAATCCGGTGACAGCATCCTTTTTTATACCGACGGACTTACCGAATCGCGCAATGAATGGGGTGAAGAATACGGCGATGAACGCCTCGACGGCATTATGAGTATCTATGGTTCACTTCACGCCAAATCCATTATCCATAAAATACACTCTTCGCTGGAAAACTTTATTGGTAATGAAGAACCCGTTGATGATGTGACTTTTACCTGTGTCCACCATACTACAAATAAATGAAGCGGTCCAACTTTAAGTCAGACCACTTCATGACTCATATCATTGATTATCCAAGCAACTTAAGGGTTTCTTCCGCCATTCGATCACTGGTTATACCATATTCCCGGAAGATATCTTCGTAAGGTGCTGAGGCCCCAAAACGATCAACTCCAATTGTCATTCCTTCTGTGCCTACCCATTCTTTCCAACCCTGGGTGGCAGCAGCTTCAATAGAGACACGAGCCAATACGTCTTTGGGCAGAACCTTTTGTTGATAAGCTTGATCCTGTTCCCTGAAAAGCTCCCAGGATGGCATGCTCACGACTCTTGCATCAACATTTTTAGCAGCAAGTTTTTCTTTTGCCTCCATTGCACGATACACTTCCGATCCACTACCCATTAAAATAGCATCAGGCTGTTGTTTGTCGGAATCAGAAAGGATATAAGCTCCTTTAGTCGTATTCTGTGCAGCATTTTCTTTCTTACGCTCAAAAGTTGGCACATTTTGACGTGTAAGTACAATCAGCGAGGGACCTTTTTTGTAATTCAAAGCAGCTTTCCAGCTCCACGCAACCTCATTCGCATCAGCAGGACGTAAGACTAATACGTTCGGCATTGCGCGCAATGATGCCAGGTGTTCTATTGGCTGGTGCGTCGGACCGTCTTCACCCAATCCAATACTATCATGGGTGAACACAAATACCGATGGAATATGCGACAGTGCCGCTATACGAATGGCCGGTCGGCAATAGTCTGAAAAAATCAGGAAAGTTCCGCCATACGGGATTACGCCCTTGTGTAGCGCCATCCCATTGAGCGCAGCTCCCATGGCATGCTCCCGCACACCAAAATGGATATTATGGCCGCTATAATCAGAAGCAGAAAAGATACCCGCATCATCAATCCAAGTCTTATTACTCCCGGTCAAATCTGCAGATCCTCCAATCATTTGTGGCACTTTTTGGGTCAATGATTGTAATACTTTTCCGGATGAGGCACGGGTAGCCATTCCTTTTACATCCGGTTCAAAAGTGGGAAGAATATCCTCAAAATCAGTAGGAAGCTCTCTATTTATTGCTTTGGTAAATGCTTCTGCTTTGTGAGGATTCTTTTCCCGAAATTGCTCAAATATATCTTGCCATTCTTCCGAAGCTTCAGCCCCTTTTTCGATTGCCCTGCGAAAATGTGTTAATGCATCATCAGGAATATGAAATTTAGCATCCGGATCCCAATTGAGATTTTCTTTCGTTTTTCTCACTTCTTCTTCTCCCAAGGGAGCTCCGTGCGAATCAGCGCTATCCTGTTTGTTAGGACTTCCAAACCCGATGTGGGTTCTACAGAGTATCAATGATGGACGTTCCGTCTCAGCCTGCGCTTTCTCAATCGCTTGCTCGACTTCTTGTCGATCATGCCCATCTACTTTGATTGTATGCCATTGAGCAGCATCAAAACGTTTTTCCACATTCTCTGTAAAAGCCAAATCAGTACTTCCATCAATAGAAATTTCGTTGTCATCATACAGGTAAATCAATTTCCCCAACTTAAGATGTCCGGCCAAAGAAGCAGCTTCCTGTGAAATACCCTCCATCAAATCTCCATCACTCACAATACCGTAGGTATAATGATCGGTCAACTGATGGTTATCCGTATTAAACTTTGCACTTAAATGTTTTTCGGCCATCGCCATTCCAACACCGGTGGCAAATCCCTGTCCCAGTGGACCTGTAGTAGTCTCAACACCCGGTGTTAATCCATACTCGGGATGTCCGGGCGTCAAACTTCCCCATTGTCGGAAATTTTTCAACTCCTCAAGGGAAAGGTGGTAGCCTGTAAGATGAAGCAAACTGTATAGCAGCATCGACCCATGGCCAGCGGATAGTACAAAACGATCCCGATTATACCAGTCAGGGTTAGAAGGATCATGTTTTAAAAATTTTGTCCATAAAACATAAGCTGCATCGGCCATACCCATAGGCATACCGGGATGGCCCGATTCTGCTGCCTGTACGGCATCAATAGAAAGAGTTCTGATCGTATTTACACATAGCTCGTCAAGTGAGGATTGTTTTGAGCTCATTGTTTAAAGAGTCTTATTTTATTTGAGGGCCAAAATTAGATGCTGAAAATAGTCAATGCTCAGCTTACTTAAAAAAAGAGTTCTACAAAAAGAAAAAGGCCTCCAAGAATGGAGGCCTTTAAAAATTCCTAACGTAAATTGGTTATTTATCCCGTCGAATTTTCACACTTAAGTTCATATTCCATCTGGTGCTCAGCGGGAGATTTAAAAGAACCATAGGCAGCATTGCCATAAGCACCACAGGCATTTTCTTTTTGTCCCAGCCCTTGATATGCCGTAGCAAGTTCAAAGTAAATTTTAGCTTTATCCGTACGTCCACCGGTTTCAAGACCAAGAGCTTCTTTCGAATGGTCTACTGCTTGTTGCCAGTCTTGTGTTTTATTGTACGCTTGAGCTAAACGATAATGAGCATCAGCAGAGCTTGAATCATACTCAAGTGCTTTATTCAACAGTTCCTTAGCACGGGAGAAGTTTTTATTCTCTGTAGCTGTTGCTCCACGATAAACCAACTCATCACGTGCAGCATTTTGTGCTCTGGAAACTATTTGGCTATCATTGGTCTTTTTAGCTACTTCAATAGCCTGATCAAACAGTTCAAGAGAACGTTCTAACTCAGTCCCATCAATTTTTTTAAGTACAATACCCTTCTGGTAATAAGCTTTTGCATAATTGGGATCATTAGCAATTACTTCATCAAGTGTTGCAAGGGCATCTTGAAAATTTTGCTGCTTATATTGGATGATGGATTTGCTATACAACAATTGATTGATTACTCCATTAGCCTGATTTGAAACTTGCGAATTACCATACTCTGCAGCAATATCCTTAGTTTCCTGAAAAGCATTGATAGTAGCATCAAGGTTTGAGAGGGTCTGGTTTTGTTTAAAGGCACGGTATTCATCGAGTGCTATCTGTCGATATACTTCGGGTAATTTCGCTTCAGCTCGATCAACGATATCCTCACCTTCTGGGCCGATTTGTTTACCAACCTCAATAGCTTTCTTAAATTGCTCAATAGCTTTCTGGTAATCACCGTTCTGAACCATCTCCCGAGCACTATTATAAGTTTGGACGGCCTCTTTTCGATCTTGTGCTTCAACGGTCTGGCCTAACCCAAAAATAAAAAGACCAAGTAAAAATACAGTTATTCTTGATTTCAACGACTTCATTGTTTGTTCGGTTTATGGTTAAATTTACAAATACGCAAATGTAATGAATTAAACGATTTATATAAATGTAAACTGAATCGTGCGTATTTTATTGTTAAAATGTTCAAAAATGACCTCTATTGGCATTAGTTACATCATATCTAATCCCTGATATCAAATTTTGTTTCAATGTATAACTATTTTTTTATAAAATTAAACCCATTTAGAAATTTGGGCTTAATGTATGTTTCTGATAGAAATCACAAATAATATCCACGGCTTTGTCTTCTTCATCCGTTAAATGAAACAGATCAATATCTTCTTCTGATATCGTTCCATTTTTGACCATCGTATCAGTAATCCAGTCAACCAATCCACTCCAATAATCTGTACCGATTAAAACGATGGGAAAAGGATTTATTTTTTTGGTTTGAATAAGTGTTAGAGCCTCGAAAAATTCATCTAAGGTTCCAAAACCACCGGGAAAAACGATAAATCCCTGGGCATACTTTACAAACATGACCTTGCGTGCAAAAAAATAGTGAAAGTTGATAATATAATCATGATCAACATAGGGATTTAATCCCTGTTCGTGGGGTAAGGTAATACCAAGTCCTACTGATTTCCCGCCCCCCTTTTGGGCCCCTTTGTTGGCGGCTTCCATAATTCCAGGTCCCCCACCGGTGATAATTCCAAATCCCCTTTCTGTCACTTTCTTGGCAGTTTGTTCGGCCATATCATAATAGGGATCACCTTCCTTCATTCTTGCAGACCCGAAAATTGAAACACACGGTCCAATTTTAAAAAGCTTATCGTAGCCCTCTACGAATTCGCCCATTATTTTAAATATACTCCAGACATCACCTTCGTGGCTATCACCGAAGTTATCGGGTACTGTAAGGTTATTGATTTCGTTTTCGCTACTCATATTACTTTTTTACTTAGCTATTAAATCAATTGACAGGGTAAGTCCCGGCATATTAGACTGTGCCATTACCGCAGGTTTTACACGTGGTCGCATACTAAGATCTTTAGAAACATCAAACGACCGCATGTGAGCAAACACATAGGCGTCAATTATATTAAGCCCATAAGCCAAAACAATCCCTACATACACGAGGTCGCGATTATTTCTAAACTTATTCCGCAAATCACGGACCTCATTTAAATTAGCATTTTCAGGAATGTACGAAGGTGTAGGACCAAATCGTAAGTCATCAGGAGTATCGGAATTCAAATTATAATACGCTGCCCGATAGTCATGATATTTCCTTGTTAAATGTACGCTATAATATCCCAATCCCCCTAAAACAGCATATACAATTGGTACCTTCCACACTTGGTTATTAACAATTTGCCCCCAACCCGGGATAATCATCGACTTATAAAGAACACTACTGGGATCAGGCAGATCTTCATTAATATTTTTAGTTGTTGTATCGTTTCTAAAATACAGATTCTGATAACGTACGTCAGTATTAGCATTAAAATTACCTGTAATATGGGAAAACGAATTTTTCAATTGTTGAGACTGCCCCAATACAGGTGTACACAAAAAAGTAGATATGCTAAGAAATAGAATCGAAAAGCTCGAGTAGGCGATCCAGTTCCTCATCCGAATAATATTCGATACGTATTTCGCCGCCATTCTTCTTGGATTTAATATTGACTTTCGTACTTAATGTACTGCGTAGCCGATTCGATATTTCTTTTAAAAAAGCACGTTCTTTATCAGTAGGCTCAGTTTGTTCAGATTCTTTTTTAGGATCCTCATTCAGTTTTCGAATTACCTTTTCCGTTTTCCGAACCGAGTATCCTTTATCAATAATTTTGTTGTAAACCTCCTCCTGATCGTCTTCATCATCGATAGAAAGAAGTGCCCGGGCATGTCCCATCGATATCTTTTGATCGCGAAGCCCTGCCTGAACAAAAGCAGGCAAATTGAGTAAACGTAACATGTTGGTTACCGTAGACCGATTTTTACCTACCCGTTCGGCTACCTCTGCCTGTGTATATCCGGCTTCTTCGACCAGTCGCTGATACCCCATCGCAACTTCAATAGGGTTTAAATCTTCGCGCTGAATATTTTCAATAAGCGCATACGAAATAATGTCATCATCATTTACCTCCCGAATATACGACGGAATTTCCTCCAGACCCGCCAGCTTTGATGCCCGAAGACGGCGTTCACCGCTGATAAGCTCAAACCGTTTTTCACCGATGTAACGTACTGTAATCGGCTGTATTAGGCCGTGAGCCTCAATCGAATTAGCAAGTTCCTCGAGACGATCTTCATTAAATTCTTTTCTGGGCTGATGCGGATTAGGCCTAATATTATCAACCGGAACATGCAAGACGATATTCACCCGCTTTTGGGGCTCCACATAGGGTGTTCCTCCATCCTGTTCTTCGCCTGATTTTTCTTGTTTCTCCTGCCCCTCTCCTTCATCATATTCAGGAAAAAAAGCTCCTAATCCTCGACCTAAAACTTTTTTCGACGCCATAGTTCATCACCTGTTAACTGCTCGCAAATACCGGACTATCTTTAAAAAGATCTTTATTGCGATGGATAATTTCGCGTGCCAATGCCAAATAATTCTTAGCCCCCATACTGGTAGAATCATAAAGTAATGCCGGTTTCCCAAAGCTGGGAGCCTCGGCAAGACGCACATTACGTTTAATGATAGCTTCAAAGACACGATCATCGAAATACTTGCGCACTTCATCTGCCACCTGATCCGAAAGTCTTGTACGGGTATCATACATCGTTAATAAGACACCCTCAATTTCAAGCTCCGTATTTAAATGCTGACGAACAATCTTAATCGTATTTAATAACTGTCCCAACCCTTCAAGGGCAAAATATTCGCATTGTACCGGAATCAACACAGAATCGGATGCCGTTAATGCATTAATAGTAAGCAATCCAAGCGAAGGCGGACAATCAATAATAATAAAATCGTACTGCTCTTTAAGTCCCGAAATAGCTTTTTCCAGAATTCGTTCCCGTTGGTCCCGATCAATCATCTCAATTTCGGCCCCAACCAAATTTATGTGCGAAGGAATTAACTCCAGAAAGGGCAATTCCGTTTCTCTGATAGCATCCGATGCATCTACTCCCCCTACCATCACTTCATAAACGGAATGCGAAACAGTTTTTGCTTCAATACCCAAACCGCTGGTAGTGTTACTTTGAGGGTCTATGTCGATGATCAATGTGGTATGCTCAATAGCAGCAAGGCTGGCAGCAAGGTTGATAGCCGTTGTTGTTTTTCCAACGCCGCCTTTTTGGTTTGCTATGGAAATTATCTTACCCATATAAACAATCTATAACAACTATTAATGTTGTAATGATTTAAAAATATAATGGGATGACTTATGGTAAACAAAAATACTTATTAACAAGTTGTTCACTTAGATATCAACATCCTTAGTTCCTTACACGCCAATGCATTACAACTATTTAGCTAAAGAAATATTTTACATGTTCCACATATTGTTTCACGGATAACACAAAGGGACCCATTTTAATAAAAAAGCCGAACATATTTTTATAATATGTTCGGCTTTTTCTATATCGTTTTAATTACAAAACCTCTTCAATGGGAGTGTAATCCATATCAAACGCTTCGGCCACTTCTTTATAAACAATCTCACCATCAACAACATTAAGGCCTTTAATAAGCTCCTGATCATCTTTCAGAGCTTTTTTCCAGCCTTTATTTGCAATATCTACCGCATAGGGCAAGGTAACATTAGTTAACCCAAGCGTTGAAGTCCGCGGTACAGCTCCGGGCATATTCGATACGCAGTAGTGGACCACGTCGTCAACTTCGTAAATTGGATTATCGTGTGTAGTCGGTTTTGAGGTTTCAAAACATCCCCCCTGATCAATTGCAACATCCACTAATACCGATCCTTTTTGCATATCGGTCAACATATCTCGGGTAATTAAGCTTGGCGCCTTGGCACCAGGAATCAATACTGCCCCAATAATCATATCAACATGGGGAAGCATTTTTCGAATATTAGCTTCAGATGAAAACATGGTATCCACATTGCGTGACATAATATCATCTAAATAACGAAGGCGCGGCATACTAATATCCATGATTGTAGTATTTGCGCCCATTCCGGCCGCAATCTTTGCAGCATTAACGCCTACAATCCCACCACCAATAACCAGCACATTAGCCGGTTTTACACCGGGAATTCCCCCCAGTAGAATTCCGAGTCCACCTTCAGGCTTTTCTAAATATTTAGCACCTTCTTGAGTGGCCATACGTCCGGCGACCTCACTCATAGGGATAAGTAATGGCAAAGAACCATCTTCTTTTTCTACCGTCTCATAAGCAATGGCAACAGCTCCTGATTTCTTAACAGCTTCTGTCAGTTCACGGCTGGCGGCAAAGTGAAAATAGGTGAAAATAATTTGCCCTTTCTTCATTCGGTCATACTCTACCTCAATCGGCTCCTTCACCTTCATGATCATTTCGGCCTTATTCCAGAGCTCATCAACATCATCAATAATTTTAGCTCCGGCTTCTATATATTGCTCATCCGGGAAGCCACTACCCTCACCAGCTCCTTTCTCGATCAATACATCGTGACCGTTACGTTTCATTTTTGTTACACCGCCCGGAAGTAATGCCACGCGGTTCTCATGTGTTTTAATCTCTTTGGGTACACCTATAGTCATGAATACAGAATTTTTGTTAACAGTATGCTACGGAATTAAATCCGTGCCAAAGGTAGGTAATTTTCGGGAAAAGTTTAACTATAATGATCCCAATTTTAAATGACCTGAATCACTCTTGATCAATTAAGCTTTGATACTTTTTAAAGCCTGATTTTGTCACAGTAATATGTCCATATAAAAGTGGCCCGCCAATCGTCTCTATCTTGATTAGCCCAAGCTCTTGCATATACTCCAGCACATGTTTTATTTCAGTCCGATCCCATTTCAGGTTATCGTTGACCTTTTGAACTGCAATTTTTTGTGACATCTCTTTTTTAGAAAGAGAAACAACTTCTTTTAAAAACTGCTGATACTTATTGCTGAATTCACTGCCAATAATCATGTGCTAATCCATTCGGTGATCCATTTTTTAGATATACAATACAATAACTGTATCTAAACAAACCGTTATGGAACTGTTAATAAATTGTTATGATATCCGAATTCTCTGTTGGGCACTGCAATTATCAACTTTTAAATAAATGATAATTCCCCTATCCTTGCACCTAATACAATGCCAATATTTCGATTATGATCTCAAAAGAAATTCTCCAGAAAGTCCGAAAAATTGAAATCCGTACCAAAGGAAAAGTAAACAACCTTTTCGGCGGAGAATATCAATCCGCATTCAAAGGGCGTGGAATGGAGTTTTCAGAGGTACGCGAGTACACTTATGGGGATGACATCAGACAGATCGACTGGAATGTTACCGCTCGCACAGGAGACCCCTTCATCAAACAGTTTGAGGAAGAGCGGGAGCAAACGTTAATGCTTTGCGTTGACATCTCTCCCAGCGGTATTTTTGGCAGCAGAGGACAAAGCAAAATGGAGTTGTCTATAGAGATATGTGCGGTACTTGCATTCAGCGCAATAAAAAACGGCGACAAAGTTGGCCTGATCCTTTTTACCGATGAAATCGAGAAGGTAATTCCACCCAAAAAAGGACGAATTCATGTTCTACGGCTTATCCGTGAACTCTTAACAACAGAACCCAAAGGCACCGGCACCGATATCAGTGAAGCGCTATCATACGTAAATCGTCTACTAAATAGACGTGCCATAATTGTTTTGGCCAGCGACTTTCAGGATGATGAATACGACCGGCAGCTAAAAATTACCAACCGTAAACATGATCTCGTAAATATCTTTATTAATGATAAGTTTGAGGATGAACTACCCAATCTGGGATTAATTCCCCTTCGGGATGCCGAAACCGGTGAAGAAGTTCTTGTGGATACATCCAGCGAAAAAGTTCGCAAAGAGTATCAGAAGAAAAGAGAACAAGCTAAGCATCAACTTCGGGACCAATTTTTACGCATGAAGATAGATATGATTGAGCTGGAGACAAACGCCTCATATATTCGTCCACTAATGACGTTTTTCCGCCGACGCATGCACCGGTATTGATCATTTTACCTGAGTATGAGTCATAACAGGAGCATCAGCAATAGTGGTATCAATTTTAGCTTTCAGCTCACGTTTAAGACTATCCCGCACTTCGGCAAAAACGTCCATCAAGCTATCCGGCACTGACTCTGATGACGGCAGGTCAACAGTACGAGAATTTACCGGACGATCATTTCTATACAGTGAATAATGCAGATGAGGACCGGTAGCCCGTCCTGTACTTCCCACATAACCAATAATCTGTCCCTGCTCCACTTTTACGCCTCGTTCTATGTTCCTGGCAAACCCCCGGAGATGCAAATATGCAGTCCGATAGGTCGAATTATGAGTTATTTTTACAATATTCCCATTGGCTCCTCGGTATCGGGCTTCTGTAACGGTTCCATCTCCTACTGCCAACACCGGTGTTCCCGGTGGAGCGGCATAATCAACCCCATAATGCGGAACACGTTTCTTCAATACCGGATGATATCGACTACGTGAAAAGTTTGAACTTACTCGCTGACTAAATTTAAAGGGAGCTTGTAAAAGTGCTTTTTGAACGCTTTCTCCTTTTTCATTGAAATAACCTTTGATATCGCCGTGATTGAACTTGTAGGCCTGATACGATTCTCCACGATGAGTAAACCGGGCTGCTTTTATATCGCCAATACCGTAATAACTGTCATCAATAAACTGTTTATTATAAAGCACCTCGAACGAATCGCCGGAGCGTAACCCAAAGAAGTTTATCTGCCAGGCAAAGATATTAGCTATTCTATTGGTCAATAGTTGACTTCCATCCTGTGAACTAATCGTTTGGTATAAGGAATTATCTATGGTTCCCGAAGCGGCAACCGTTTTGGTGGTAAGTGGCTGCGATGCCTGATAAATTTGCAGAGAATCTTTTTGCCAATCTAATACTATATAATCAATGGGATTTTTCTGCAACAGGATATGTGACACATCCTGAGCACTATCAGCAGACACATATGCTCGGTATCTTTGTCCGGGCTTAATCTGATTAAAATCAATAAAATTACTTGCTTCTTGCGTTATGGCATAAATTTCCTGCGGGCTAAAATCGAATTTATCGAGTATAAGATATAAGCTTTCGTTGCGTTTAACGATATGCTCCTGAACTTCAACACTATCTATTTTAATGCCAAATTTATCGAAGGTGGGCGTAGAAATTGTGGTATCAACGGTTGCTGAAATAGGCTCCAACTGCTGTTCAGGAGTATTATTCTGGACTTCAGACATACATCCCCACATAAAAAAAGTTAGCAGTACCCCTAAAAGAAAGTTCGCTCGCATCACTCCAAATTTGTTATAAATAGTTCTTTATAAGTTAGCATTTTCACAACATCTATGCATGATTAATATTGTATACAACTTTTCAGCTTCCTAATTTTTCCGAATGGCACTATTTTTTCTATTTTTGGTGGCTATTAATTGGGATTTTCGTGCTATCAACCGAAATGATATAAATATCAAAGCTCGTATTGCATCAGTGGTAACAAAAAAATATATAAAGAGATGTTCTATCGTCTGTCTATTCTTGATCATCCTAATTCCCTTTGCCGGGCAGGCGCAAGTTCTAAAAGAATTCTCTACTGTCGACTCTCTACAAGTCGGTGACACTTTTGATTTTTCTATTATCCTTGATAAAAACCAAGAATACGATGATATAAGCTTTCCCGACAGCTCACATTTTGGCAGTGCTTTTGAAATTCGTTCCCGAAAGCAGTTTAAACTTTCTGAATATAAAGACAGCGTATACTATGAACTGCAATTTTTTGGTACTGCTGATACTCTAATCCCAAAATTACCGGTTCAACTAGTACAACAACAAGATACAACCCTCTTGTATACGAGGCCGATTCCTGTCGGTTTTAGCAGCATCTTGGCCACAAATGATGAATCCCTTCGTCCGCTAAAACCCATTTTTGAATTTGCACGAGCATGGTGGCCTTACTTGTTGGGATTCCTGATCATTGCCATCGCAGCCTACTATGCATATCAGTACTACCTGCAGTGGAAAGAACAGCAACAGCAGGAAAAAGAACGTCCCACATTTACTCCCACTCCTTTTCAAAATCCCTTAAAAGAGTATCGAAAATCGATACAAAAACTTGAAAACACTCCATTGGATACCCAGGAAGATTACAAGAATTTTTACAGTAATTTGGGAGATGCCATTCGTCAATATTATGAATCGTTGTATAATCTTCCCGCTTTGGAATCGACCAGCGGAGAGCTCCTGAATATGCTAAGGAATGGTTCAATCGACCAAGATCTTATTGATGATACGCGAGCCGTATTACAGGAAGCAGATATGGTAAAGTTTGCCAAGTTTAATCCCACTCCCAAGCAAGCTAAACGAGCGCTACAAAAAGCCTATAATTTCCTGGATCGGGCCCAGCAGATCGACGGGCCGCGCATTGATCACTTGCGCCGCAAACACCAGGCTAAAATGGAGGCTCAGCGCGAAGAACTTCACAAGGAATATGAAAACGGTGAAAAGGTGAACGCATGAGTTGGGCAAATCCTCATTTATTATGGCTATTGCTTCTGCTGATCCCCATCATTGGATATCAGATCTGGAAGCATCTGAGCAAAAAGAATCCCAGCCTATTATTTTCCAATACCTCGGGTCTTAAAAACCTTGGTGGCAACTGGCGAACATACGGAATCTGGGTAGCTCCGCTTTTACAGGTTTTCGCTTTTATTCTTATCGTGATCGCCCTGGCCCGTCCCCAATACAAAAATACCACCGTAGAACGCAATGCCGAAGGAATCGACATTGTCTTAACGCTGGATATTTCTACCTCGATGAAAGCCGAAGACCTGAAACCAAACCGGTTAGAAGCAGCCAAAAGTGTAGCTGAAGATTTTGTCAACAAACGCATTTCGGATCGTATCGGTTTGGTACTCTTTGCTCGTCAAAGCTTTACAATGGTGCCCCCTACCCTTGATTATGATCTGCTTAAAAGATTGCTTGGAGATGTTGAGATGGGTGTAGTAGAAGACGGCACTGCCATTGGGATGGGCATTGCCACAGCCGTAAATCGGCTCAAAGAAAGTGAAGCCGAAAGCAAGGTTATCATCTTGCTCACTGACGGGCAAAACAATGCCGGAGAAATTGATCCGGTAACGGCCGCTGATCTTGCCGTTTCTTACGATATTAAGATATATACGATTGGCGCCGGTACACGGGGTACAGCGCCCTATCCGGTCAAGGACCCTATTTTTGGCGATCGCTATCAAAATGTAGAGGTTAATATCGACGAGGAGATGCTTACCCAAATTGCCAACATGACCAACGGCTCATATTTCCGAGCAACCGATACCGAAAAGCTGGAAGATATTTATGATCAAATTGATGAACTCGAAAAAACGGAGATTGAAGAAGTTATCTATACGGATATACAAGATCTATACGCACGGTTTTTAATTCCGGGCATCTTACTGCTTGTTTTGAGTATTATTTCCGAACAATTTGTCTTCCGCAAAGCCACAGAATAGCCAAATGGACTACTACCTTTATATAACACCAGTTAACAAACAGCGTTCTTATTCCCGAAGAACCTAATTAATGGTTATTTTGTTATCCATTTATTTGAGCAGTAGAATTCTTTTCCAATAAATTAATTCATGGCGTTACAGTCCGTACTAAAAACATTTTCAGCACAGTTCCCGTGGAGTGATCTTCATTCCCATATTAAAGAACGCGAAACCATTCAGCTTAACCATTTTGTAGGTTCCACTCCCTCCTTTTTAGTGGCTAAGCTGGCTCAAAAATACGACAAGGTGGTTGTCATTCACGGCGATGCCGAATCTGCCCAATTCATGCAGGGCGACCTTGAAGCCTTGGATGTTGAACAGGCAAACTATTTTCCAGAGACCGGCCATAAGCCCTATGACGATCAGCAAATTACCGACAGCTCTGTAGTAGTCCAACGATCCGAAGTGCTTGAAAAAATAAATACGGATCCAAAGTCAATATTGGTGACTTCAGCAGCCGCCATATTTGAAAAGATTGTCGCTCCAGAAGTTTTTACGGAGGCTTCGCTGACAATCAAAAATGGGGATTCGGTCGAAATTGACAGCCTAAAAGAAGAACTGGTAGACCAAGAATATGAGCCGGTAAAATTTGTAAATCAGCCTGGTGAATTTGCACATCGGGGTGGTATTTTGGATGTCTTTCCCTATTCGGGTGAATACCCTATCCGGCTGGAATTCTTTGGCGATGAGGTAGATTCCATCCGAGAATTTGATCCCGATTCTCAGCGCTCCATCTCGTTTTTAAATGTGGCTCGCTTTGTGCCCGATGCATCCAGCTTAAATAAGGGTCAGAAACAAGGTGTACTCTCTTATTTTGATGAAGAAACTGTTTTTATATTACTGAATCGATCCCTTATTGAATCAGATATTGAGGAACGATTCCACGAAGCAGAAGAAACATTCAATGAGCTTGAACCAGCAGAAGATATCCTGCCGCCCAAAGAACTTTATGTAGACTTGGAAAACCTTCAGGAGTCTTATCAAAATCACGCCCGAATTCATCTGGGCGGATTTTCGGAAAATAGTGATCCCTCCTGGACGTACCGTTTGGATGCGAATCCGCAACCGGATTTCAATGGAAGCATCAAGCTGCTGCGCGAAAATATTAAAACGCTCAGCAAAAAAAGCTTTGATACTTATATCCTCTGCGATAATGAGGGCCAACGCGATCGGTTCGAGGAACTGCTCGGAGAGCCTTCCAAAGATCTCCGTTATCATCTTTCTGTAGAATCTATCCACGAGGGTTTTACGCTCAACGAACAAGGTTTGGCGGTATATACCGACCACCAGATTTTTAACCGGTACCACCGTCCCAAGACAAGACGGAAACGACATACCAGCAACATTTCTATCAAGGAGTTACGCGATCTAAACATCGGCGATTATGTGGTGCACGTCGATTACGGCATTGGAAAGTTTGCCGGATTTAAAAAGATTGAAGTACGCGGTGTTGAACAGGAATCGGTAGTCCTTCGATATAAGGAAAATTCTCTGCTCTATGTCAATGTCACGAGTCTGCACAAAATTCAGAAGTACTCTGGAAAGGAAGGGACACAACCACGGATCAGCAAACTGGGCTCGGGTCGTTGGGCGCGTAAAAAAGCGCAAACCAAGGAAAAAGTTAAAGATATAGCACGCGATCTTATCGAGTTGTATGCCAAGCGAAAATCAAAAGAAGCATTCGATTTTTCTGCGGATACTTCGTGGCAAACCGAGATGGAAGCTCGTTTCGAGTTTGAAGAAACACCCGATCAGCGTGATGCTATTGAGGCCGTAAAAGCAGATATGGAGTCAGATACCCCAATGGATCGCCTTGTTTGCGGCGATGTTGGATTTGGCAAAACAGAAGTGGCCGTCCGAGCTGCTTTTAAAGCCGTGATGGATCACAAGCAGGTAGCCGTACTGGTTCCAACAACTATTTTAGCCGACCAGCATTACAAAACATTTTCGGAGCGGATGAAAGATTTTCCCGTAACGGTAGAGGTGCTTTCTCGTTTCCGATCGCGTAAAGAACAAAGAGAAACACTCAAAAAACTCAAGGAGGGGAAAGTTGATATTGTTGTCGGTACCCACCGGCTAACGTCTAAAGATGTTGAATTCGATGATCTTGGACTTTTGGTTGTGGATGAGGAACAACGTTTTGGCGTTAAAACCAAAGAAAAGCTTAAAGAATACCGCGCCACGGTTGACGTACTTACCCTAACCGCCACTCCTATTCCACGTACGCTTCAATTTTCGCTGATGGGTGCCCGTGATCTGAGTATCATCAATACCCCGCCTCCGAATCGCCAGCCCGTAGAAACAGAAATACACAGTTTTGATAAAGAGCTTATCCAGGATGCCATTTCGCAAGAAATTTCGCGAGGCGGACAGGTCTTCTTTATTCACAACCGTGTGAAAACCATTGAGTCTATTTCGAATATGGTGCGAGAGATTATGCCTGAAGTTCGCGTACGCTTTGCGCATGGACAGATGAGTTCTAAAAAGCTGGAAAACATCATTGAAGATTTTTATAGCCACAAGTTTGATGTACTCGTTTCTACTAATATCGTCGAAAATGGAATTGATATCTCCAACGCTAATACTATGATCATCAACCGTGCCGATATGTTTGGCCTGGCCGAACTGCATCAGCTGCGCGGACGCGTGGGACGATCGGACCGAAAAGCATTCTGTTACCTTATCACGAAAGATATTAAATCGCTCACCGATGATGCCCGCAAACGACTGTTGGCCTTGGAAGAATTTTCGGACTTGGGATCCGGATTTAACATCGCCATGCGCGATCTTGATATCCGCGGGGCCGGAGACATATTAGGCGCCGAACAAAGCGGCTTCATAAACGACCTGGGCTTTGATCTGTATCAAAAAATACTTAACGATGCCGTCAAAGAACTAAAAGAGGAGGAATTCAGCGACGTCTTTAGTGATGTAGAAACAGAAGTTGAATTACCGGAAACGCAGGTGGAATTTGACTTGCCCGCGCTGCTTAAAAATGATTACGTATCGGATAATGTGGAGCGGCTGAACCTATATCGAAAACTGGCAGGGGCTGAAAAACTGGAAACCATCAAAGAATGGAAAGAAGAGGTCAAAGATCGTTTTGGTCCCATCCCCGATGCGGCTCAAAATCTGATTACGGCATCGGTTATCAAGCTATATGCTTCACAGCTATTTATAACAAAAGTACGCATCCGTTCCAACCGTATGTGGCTGGAGTGCCCGAAACATGATTCTGATCTGGGCAAAGAATTTTATGGCGACCGGTTTCAACAGGTGCTCAAGAAAATGCAAAAAGAGGCCGAAGGTCGATATCAGGTAATCCAAAAAGAAGACCGCGTGCGATTTGCCATCCAAGACATTCCAGACCTTGAGGCAGCGGCAACCTTTTTAAAAGAATTGGCACCTTCAACTAATAAAAAGCGGGAGGTCAGCCTTGCTTGATCGGTATGTCAATCTTCTTGAATCCGGAGAAGTGGTCGCTTTTCCGACGGAAACAGTCTACGGGCTCGGGGCTGATGCCAAAAATCCTGATGCCATACAAAAGGTTTTTGACATTAAAGGTCGGCCAGCGGATAACCCCCTTATTGTACACATTTCTGATCCTAATCAGGTCAAATATTTCGCTTCCGAAATTTCGGATGATGCGCACAAACTGATGAATGCGTTCTGGCCGGGTCCACTTACGCTCATATTCAAGAAGAAACCACAAGTACTCGATGTCATTACTGCCGGCCTTGATACAGTAGCCCTCCGCTGGCCCAAACATCCCCTTTCGCAAGAGCTTCTTGCACTGTCGGGACCATTGGTGGCTCCCAGCGCCAATTCATCAGGTAAACCCAGCCCTACCAAAGCAGAGCATGTTAAAGAGGATTTTGGAGAAGATTTTCCTGTTGTTGATGCAGGAGAAACGGAGATCGGTCTGGAATCTACGGTATTGGATATCTCTTCTGAACCCTATACCATTTACCGTCCCGGTGCGGTGAGTTCCGATGCCATAAAAAAAATCATTGGCAAAGATGTTCGGCAAGATAAAGATTCTTCAAAAAATGAAACGGCCAAAAGCCCGGGAACCAAATATTCGCACTATGCTCCCGAAGCAAAAGTCCGATGGATAAGCAGCAGCGGAACCACTTTTGTAGATGACGCCCTGTATCTGCTTCACAGCCGCCCTGTTCCACGAAAAAACAGTCGGGTTATCCATTACGAAGGTGATTTTAATAACATGGCCCACGAATTATACGATCGCTTTCGCCATGCCGACCATCAACAGTTGGAGTACGTGTTTGTTGAGCCCTTTTCGAAGGAACAACTCCAAAATCCGATTGTGCAAGCCCTCCAAAACCGTATTTCCAAGGCAGTAAGTTGATCATCAAATAAGAAAGCCTGTTCCGAAAAGAACAGGCTTTCAATCCCATAAAAATATCCACTGCTAACCCTTATGGGTTGTTCTTGGTTGTATCCGGTTTCCAGACATTATTTTCTGGTTTTACATCCGGAAATTCTTTATTGGGATCTATAACCACCTTGGTAATCGGTGCAGTGGAATTGTACTGTATAATCCATTCATTACCCCGGTGCCAAGTCTGAACGGGAAGCTCTACCAATTCTGTTTTGCCGTTTTCTTGGGTGACTTCCATTTTCACCGGCATCACCAGCTTACCATTATTTTTGATGCGGATAAATGCTCCTTTGGAAGGATCTTTTTTTGTATATGCCACCTTATCCACAGCCTGATCCATGGTCCAGGTCTTTTCAAACCACCCACGCCAGAACCAGTCCAGCTCGCGTCCGGTCACATCTTCAAGTGTATTAAAGAAATCTTTGGGTGTAGGATGCTTATACGACCAGCGATCAACGTACTCCTTGAATGCCTCATCAAACAGCTCTTCGCCAATGATTGATTCCCGAAGAATTTGCAAGCCCAGAGCCGGCTTGTAATATGAAACATATCCAAAATTACCATCTTGAATTTGATCAGGTGCAGTCATTATCGGCTCACTTTTGTCACCAGATAACCAGCCATTCAGCGAGCGGGCATTATTGGGATCATGATATTCTCCGTTATTAAAATTAGCCGTGCTCAAGCTGTTGATAAAGGTATTAAAGCCCTCATCCATCCAGGCGTGTTCGCGTTCGTTCGAACCTACAATCATGGGGAACCACTCGTGACCAAGCTCGTGGTCGGTAACGCCCCACAAGCCAGCTCCCTTCGCTTTCCAGCTACAAAAAACTATTCCGGGATATTCCATTCCTCCTACCCTGCCGGCCACATTAATCGCACTGGCATATGGATACTTTGACAGGTAATCCGAATAAAACTCAATAGATCCTTTCACATATTCGGTAGAACGTCCCCAGGCAGAGTCCCCGGAAACTTCTTTGGGATATACGGACATCGCCATCGATTGTTCACCATCTGGTAAATTAATACGCGCCGCGTCCCATACAAATGCTTTTGATGCTGCCCAAGCTATATCATGGGTATTTTCCATCTTGTATTTCCATGTCAGTCGATCACTTCCCTGCGGACGAGATTCTTTTTTACCAACCTCACCCTTATTAATGATATATACACGCTTATCACTATTTCGGGCTTCCTCCATCCGCTTTTGCTGCTTTTTGGTAAGAACATCCTTGGGATTCTGCAATTCTCCGGAAGCCACAACTACATATTCTGCCGGAGCTGTTATAGAATAATTAAAAGTTCCATACTCCATGTAAAACTCACCGGCACCCAAGTAGGGCATCACATTCCATCCCTTTACATCATCATAAACAGCCATCCGCGGATACCACTGGGCAACCTCATAGATAACGCCATTTTTTGTGTCCAGCCGTCCCAGTCGATCGGAACCGTACTCCGGCACTTTAAAAGTATAATCGATGCTGATCTGCAACTTACCTCCCTTCGCTTTAAGAGCTTCCCTGAGGTTCAGCTTCATATTCGTATCAACAGTATGGGTCTCGGGTTCATACGTATCACCACCATGTATAATTTGGATATTTTCTATTTCGATTCCACCATCAAATTCCTGGTTGCCAAAACGCCCACCGCCGGGTGGCGTCAACTTGGAACCCCATGAATCCGCCTCAAACAGATCCTGATCCAATTGTAGCCACAAAAACTTAAGATTCTGTGGACTGTTATTGGTATAATGAATGGTGATACTTGTCTCAATTTTATGCTCTCCAGGAAAAAGCCGGGCATCAATGTCATAATCAGCTGCATTCTGCCAATAGGCTTCACCGGGCTCACCACTGGCACTTCGATAATATGTACTATTACCCGTTTCATAAGGCAGAAATGCTTCCTGCACGGTGTTAGATGTTTCTACTTGTGCTTGTAATGATGTCGCCATCATCAAAGAGAACAACAGGATAAAAAATGATTTAACTTTCATACTTGAGGGAGTCGTTTTAATTGTAATTTTATCTATTTGATAAAGGATGAAAATCACCGGTAACAATAATTTCTTCCGGCTAACGAGCCTATCTATCATTTTAGTACATGAAATGCCTGATCGGGCGCCATATTGAGAACACTTTTCGTCATTACGTTGATCAGCGATTCTATATCTTTAAAAGAAGCCGTCTCCACCGGTGAATGCATATAACGCAGCGGCAGCGAAATCAGTGCGCTGGGAATACCCGTTTTCTGATAAAAAATACTGTCGGTGTCCGTTCCTGTGCGCACGCTGGTGGCTTCGTGTTGCAGAGTAATGTCATTATTAATGGCAACTTCTTCAATAAACTCTACAATCTGGGGGTGATTGGCTCCGCCGTGCTGTATCGACGGTCCGTTACCCAACTTAACCAACCCATGCTCTTTGTGATCAATGCCCGGGGTGTCGGTCGCATGAGTCACATCTGTTACCAGCGCCGCATCGGGATCAATGCGATAACTCATCATTCGGGCCCCGTAACCGCCCACCTCTTCCTGAACCGAGTTCAACGCCACCACATTTACCTTCAGATCGCTACGATGCTCGTTTAGTTTTTTTAAAACCTGGGCAATCACAAATCCACCAATACGGTTATCGAGCGCACGCCCCGAAATAATTTCATCAGACAAGTAATCGAATTCATCAGCGTAGGTGATGGGATCACCAACTTGCACTAATTGTAATGCTTCTTCTTTGCTGGATACCCCAATATCCACATAAATATCCTTCCATTTGGGCTGCTCACCTCCTCCGTTCTTTTTATCCTGCAGGTGAATAGCCGTATTTCCCGTCACGCCGGAAACAATACCATTACGGGCATGAATATTAACCCGCTTGGCACGGGCTATGGTCGAATCGCTGCCGCCCAGTTTATTAACAAAAATATAGCCGTCATCGGTAATATGTTGTACAATCATGCCAATTTCATCGCAGTGGGCTTCCAACATAATCGTAGCCACATCATAGCTGGTATTCAACTTGGCATAGGCCGAACCATAGGCATCCGATTCAACGCTGTCTGCAAAATCATTTACATACTCGGTCCAAACTTGCTGTCCCGCTGACTCAAAACCCGTGGGACTGGGGGTTATCAGTAATTCTTCTAAAAATTCTTTTTCTGTCTCGTCAAACATCATTCTCTAAAAATTTAATTTACATGTTATTCCGAACTCGTTTCAGAATCTAAAAATAATTGCAGATTGTAATAGATCCTGAATAAATTCAGGATGACACAATAAGTTTTATTTCGAAGTGAATAGAATCATTCACTCGATTCCGAATATAAGCATTCACAACTCTACCGCTAAACTCATTTTAAATGTCAGTAGGATATTAAACACTAAGATGATTATTTTGGACCTATCTTTTTGCAGCTAAACTCATTACAAAAATTACCATTTATGATTCGACCGCAATACGATGAAAATCTCTTTCCTCATTGGACGACCCTTTCTATTCGGTTTCGTGATTTAGACCCGTTAAACCACGTCAACAATGCCATTTTCAGCACCTATTACGAAGAAGCCCGTATTGAATTCATCCAGGAGGTCAATAGGCTGGCCAGTGAATTGAAAAATGGCTATAGCTTTGTGTTGGCTAATCTTGAAATTGAGTTTATAAGTCCTGTTGAGTACCCTGCTGATATTTTAATCGGATCAGGGATAAAATCACTCGGCAATTCCAGTATCACAAGCTTTCAGGCTATTTATACTGATCAAGGAAAAAAGCTTGCATCAATTGCCAAAGCCCACGGCGTTTGGTTTGATTTGAACAAACAACGTCCAACAAGAATCCCTGACATCCCAAATACTGAACAGTACATGTTACCTGACTCACTTTTTGAATAACCATGCAACTGTTTAGTTTTGTACCCCTTATAGATTCCAAATAACTAATCCATGGATAAAAGCACGCAATACAAAATATTCAACGATCCTATTCACGGATTTATCACCGTTCCCAAAGGTCCGGTTCTGGAACTTGTTGATCATCCCTATGTGCAGCGACTGCGTCGCATTAAGCAGATGGGATTGGGATATTTAGTCTTTCCGGCGGCAGAACATTCCCGATTTTCACACGCCCTGGGTGCCATGGAATTAGCACAGCGCACGCTCAATAATCTTCGTGAAAAGGATACCACCATCAGTCCTGCCGAATACGAGGCCACACTCATTGCCGTTTTATTACATGATGTGGGTCACGGCCCCCTTTCGCACACCCTGGAGTTTGACCTAATCAAGGATTTCCATCACGAAAAAATGACGCTGGCCGTCATGCGTCATCTCAATAGAGAAATGGATGGCATGTTGGATCTTGCCATTAAAATTTTTACAGATCAGTACCCCAAAAAGCCATTTCTGAACCAACTTATCTCGTCGCAGCTGGATATTGATCGTTTGGATTATCTAAAGCGCGATAGTGCTTTTACCAATGTGTATGAAGGATCGGTGGGTATTGAACGCATCCTTAAAACTATGCGCGTACACAAAGGGAATATTGTGATCGAAAAGAAAGGCATCTACGCCATTGAAAACTATATTTTGGCACGGCGGCTGATGTATATGCAAGTTTATTTGCACAAAACAGTGCTAAGCGCCGACAAGTTGGTTCGGCACATCTTTAACCGGGTACGCACATTGATTGAAGACGGTAAAAATCTTTATCATGCCTCTCCTGCCCTCCAATTCTTCCTTGAAAAACGTCCCAGTGCCCAGAAAGGAATTAAGGGCGAAGTGTTACAGAAATATCTGCAGCTTGACGATAATGATGTATTCCAGAGTATCAAATATTGGCAGTATTCTTCCGACCCTGTTCTGGCAAACCTTTGCAAGCGATTCCAGTCTCGCAAACTGTTTCGTACGACCTTTTTGGATAAGAAGCCTTCAAAAAAAGTCAGGAAAAAGGTACTTACCAAAACACAAAAAGTCCTGAAAGAACGGGGACTCCCTTATGATGAAGAAGCAGCAAACTACTTTTATTCTTTTGACGAGAGTTACAGTGAGGCTTACCAATATGAAAAAGAAGGGATCTGGATTTTAGAAGAAAAAGACAACGCCGTTGAATTTTCAAAGGCCGCTGACACCAAAAATATCATTGCGCTCACTGAGCCGGTGGTAAAACCATACGTAGTACATCTAAAAGATATTGAGATATGATAATAGTAATCAATGAGCAGTGACAGCTTGCAGAGTTGAAGGTTACAGGTGGCAAGTCTTGACTATAACTTTCAACATTTAACTTTTTACTACATCCGTTCGTAGACTACAAAAGAAAGCTTATCATGGTCCTCTCTTTTGATCTCTTTCCAAGTAGTCCCAATCTCATCGCGGTACTCGGGAAAGTAAGTATCCCCTTCATAATTCTGATGGATTTCAGTAACAAAAAGTTTATCACACTGATCTAAAAACTGACGGTAAATCTCCCCACCTCCAATAAGAAACACTATTTCTTCCTCTTTAAGATATTCCAAAGCCTTATCAAAAGATGAAAAAGTAGGCACGTGATCATAATTGCTAGATCGACTGAGGACAATATTTTCACGTCCGGGCAAAGGGTTTCCCCCCAGCTCTTCAAAGACCACCCGTCCCATAATGATCGGATGTCCCATCGTGGTCCGCTTAAAATATTTGAGGTCCTCGGAGTAATGCCACGGCAGATCACCGCCTTTTCCTATCACCAGATTCGGATCATGGGCTACGATGGCAGCCAGTGTCATACCGCTACCTCAAATTTAATAGAATCATGAGGATGGTAATCCTTGAGTTCAAAATCATCAAACTCAAGATCATCGACAGGCTTATCGGAAATATCGAGCGTTGGCAACGGACGAGGTTCACGAGTCAGCTGCTCTTTTAACCCATCAACATGATTTTCATAGATATGTGCATCAACAATAGTGTGAGCAAAAGTGCCATAGTCCAAGCCCACTTCATTAGCAATGGCCATCGTAAGCGCTGAGTAACAAGCCAGATTAAACGGTATGCCCAATGCGATATCACCGGAGCGTTGCGTGAGATGACAATTGAGCTTACCGTCAGTAACATTAAAAATGTACATCAAGTGACAAGGGGGCAGCGCCATTTGATCGAGCAGTCCGGGATGCCATGCACTGACCACAATTCTCCGGCTATTGGGATTTTCTTTCAGCATATTTATCGCCCGCTGTACCTGATCAAATTCCTTCTTGATCAGTACTGTTTTACAGATGTGAGAGGCATCACCCTCAAAATGAATTTCTTCTTCCTCATGATAAGGAAAACGTCGCCACAGCACAGGGTAAATCGGTCCAACATGACCGTCCTCATCGGCCCAGTCATCCCAGATGTGGCAATCATTTTCATCTCGCAGCCAGCGAATATGATCTTCTCCACGGAGATACCAAAGAAGTTCCAGAATAACCGATCGAAAATACACTTTTTTAGTCGTCAACAGTGGAAATCCTTCGGACAAATCAACTTTATAAAACTCCGAAAAATTAGAAATAGTATCCGTCCCTGTGCGATTTTCCTTTTTTACGCCATTCTCCAGAACACTGCGAACAAGATCTAAATATGCTTTCATATATCCATCATTTTAAAATTATAATAATACGCCCCGTAATAATAACAGTGCCACCGAAAAGTAGATAATGATACCCGTCACGTCAACTAAGGTAGCTACAAAAGGAGCCGATGTTACCGCCGGATCCAACCCAAAATGTGACATCACAAAAGGCAGCATAGATCCGCTTAAATTACCGAATACCACCACTCCAACAAGGCTGGTTCCAACTGTTAACGCTTGTAGAATTAGAACGTAAGAGAGTACTTCTCCTCGCATGACCATCCAAGTAGCAATTACAACCGATCCTAATATGCCTAAAAAGCTACCCAATAAGAATCCTGACAGTAACTCTCTTTTAAGTACCATCCACCAGTCATTTAGCTTAATATCATCCGTTGATATGGCACGGATAATTAGTGTAGCGGCCTGTGAACCCGAGTTACCACCGCTGGAAATAATCATCGGGATAAAAAATGACAGCATTGCCGCTGCTGCCAGTGCCTCCTCATAACTGGCCATCGCCGTTACAGTGAGCATCTGTCCCATAAACAGCATAAATAACCACCCCACTCGTTTCTTGACCATTTGAAAAATGGAAGTCTCTGAATAATAATCATCCAGAGCGCTCATACCAGCCATTAGCTGCATATCCTCAGTCGTTTCCTCCTCGGCAACATCAATAATATCATCAATCGTTACGATGCCCACCAAAATACCATCGGAATCGACGACCGGCATAGCTACACGGTCATATTTACTGAGCATCTTTACGGCATCCTCCTGATCATCAAAAGCACTTAATGCCTCAAAACTTTCATCCATTAATGATGATATAGGCGCGTCGGTGTCGGCCAAAATAAGTTGATTCAACCGCAGATCATCAATCAGATGTTCATCGGCATCCACTACATAAATGACGTTCACTGTCTCAACACTGTGACCGAATTTTCTTATATGATCCATCGCCTTTTGGACCGACCAATCCTTTTTTACTTTCACATAACGAGGCGTCATCAGTCGCCCTACGCTCTCGTCTGGGAACCCAAGCAGCTTTTGTGACTGTTTACGGTCTTCTACATTCAACGAATTCATCACCCGCTGCGTGAGATGACCCGGAAGCTCTTCCATCAGTGACACCCGCTCATCCGGCTCCAGGTTCGACATCACCTCGCTCAGCTGCTGAGCGGTAAACATATTGAGTAGCTCGACCCCTTTTCCCGAACTCAAATAGGTAAAGACATCGGCGGCCTTTTGTTTTTTGAGCAAACGAAATATGACAATGGCAATCTCTGCATCCAGCTCTTCCAACAGTTCAGCCACATCAACCGCGGGAACATCATTTAGGATGTCCTTTAGAGCTACCCAATCCTTTTCTTTTATAAGCTCTTCAAATTCCGGTTTTAGCAGATGAACTATCATAAATAAATCAAGTGTAAACTTTTACTTTAGTGGCAGCTACGACCATTAAATATATCCAAATAAATAACTGCGGGTTTGGATTTATGCTCTCAATGATACCGTTCAGAATGTAAGAATTGCTTAAAGAATATCACAAAATTGGTTTTAGATATCTTACATTCATTTTTATTAGTTTTTCGATCCATCAATATTCGGTTTATCATGATATTTATTTCTTCATCCAATAGTTAATAGCATCAAACATACATGAAATACGACGCAATAGTTATCGGATCAGGGCCCAACGGTTTAGCCGCCGGAATTCGCCTGGCACAAGAGGGGCTATCGGTTAAAATATTCGAAAAAGAAGACACAATCGGCGGGGGAACCCGCACGCTGACCTTAACCCAGCCGGGTTTTCATCACGATATCTGTTCAGCTATTCATCCCCTTGCCAAAGCCTCTCCATATTTAAAAACACTGCCACTCGAAAATTATGGACTGGAATGGATTCAACCTGAAGTACCCGTAGCCCATCCGCTGGATGATAAACCCGCCGGTGCTCTGTTTCGCTCTCTGGATAAAACCGTAGATTATCTCGGCAACGACGGCAAAACCTATCGCAAGTGGATTACCCCTTTTGTTAATGCTTGGGATGATTTGCTGGATGATATTCTGGCGCCGTTTTCTCCCCTCCCCAACAATCCCATTTTGATGGCCCGTTTTGGACTTAAAGCACTTCGATCCGCTTCTGGATTTGCCAAACGATACCAAACCGAAAAGGCTCGGGCCGTTTTTGCCGGACTGGCCGCCCACGGTATTATGCCTTTTGACGCTACAGCTACTGCAGCTATTGGATTGGTGCTGGGAACCGCCGCTCACACTGTAGGGTGGCCTTACCCCAAAGGTGGGTCACATGCCATCACAAAAGCAATGGCGGGCTATTTTGAATCTCTGGGCGGTAAAGTGGAAACCGGGACAGAAATTACTACTATTGATGAACTACCATCATCAAGATCTATTTTGTTTAACAATACACCTCAGCAAATTTTAGATATTAGCGGCGATAAACTTCCACAATCGTACGCTAAAAAACTGCAGCGGTATGAATATGGACAAGGGGTTTTCAAGCTTGATTTTGCCCTAAACGAACCCATCCCGTGGAAAGATGAGCTGTGTTGTAAAGCAGGTACAGTACACGTAGGCGGTACGTTTGAAGTAATTGCTGCATCAGAAAAACAATCTGCAAATGGTCAACACCCCGAAAAACCCTATGTATTAGTTGCTCAACAAAGTTTGGGGGATGACAGTCGAGCTCCAGATCATAACCATACCGGGTGGGCGTATTGCCACGTGCCCAACGGTTCAACCGAAGATATGGCCGAGCCGATTATTAGCCAGATTGAACGCTTTGCTCCGGGTTTTCGGGATTGCATTCTCGACAGCCATGCAATGAACGCCCAGGATATGCAAGTTTACAATCCCAATTATATTGGTGGAGATATTAACGGCGGACGAGCTGATATCACGCAGCTTTTTACGCGTCCGGCGGGACTGTTTGATCCGTACCACATCCCCAAAACCAATATGTATATCGCATCATCCTCGACTCCACCCGGTGGCGGCGTACACGGCATGTGTGGATTCCATGCAGCGGAATCGGTATTACGTAACCTATAGTTCTTGGTACCCTTCGTGTTCTTTACTTTTTCGCAACCTGTTCGCCCACCGGTGTGCCAATCGTGATGTTTTTGGTAGTTTGTATTTTGTTAGCGTCTTCATCACAACTTTGTAGGTGTCATCAAATGAGCAACGATAGCCCGGCGATATAAAAATTGGATTTACATTTGTTCGGCTTCGCAATGCCATTCCAACTTTTTCACCTTCATCCAAAAGATCTGCTTTGTCCCCCTTTTGTGTGCCCAGTTCACCATGTGTCCCTGTCAATATATTTTTTGCACAACCTATGGTAGGATGATCAACCTCAATCCCAAATTGAGTAGCAATACCCATCCGACGAGGATGCGCAATTCCGTGTCCATCTAACAGGAGTACCTCCGGTTTTTTATTTAGCTGATTCCATGCCTTCAAAAGAACCGGCATCTCCCGAAAAGCCAGCAGTCCCGGAATGTAGGGAAATGAGGTTTTATCCGAAGACAATGATCGAGCTACCGGATTTAACTCAGTGAGTTCCAACACGACAATAGCGGCATGCATAAGATCTGATCCGCGATCAAACGAAATATCTGCGCCGGCTACATATTTGGGGGCTTCAGGCAGCCCTTGCAACGAAATCTTTTCTCCTAATTCCTGCTGAAGATCTTTCGCTCTTTGAGGATCTATCGTTTTGTAATAATCCAGTTTATTTGTGTTCATCGGGAATCAAACTTTTCGAAATAATTTGTTATTTAACATAGATGTAAATATTGGCAGATCAACTAATCAATACAATGGACAATAAGAAATTTCGTAAGCACGCTCACGAACTTGTCGACTGGATGGCTGATTACTTCGAAGAAGTTGAGGATTATCCTGTAAAACCGGATGTACTGCCCGGTGATATATCAGCGAAGCTTCCCGAAAAAGCGCCCCAAAAACCAGAGTCTTTTGAAGTACAGTTTGACGATTTTAAAAACCAAATATTGCCCGGTATCACCCACTGGCAAAGCCCCAATTTTATGGGCTACTTCCCTGCCAACACCAGCTATCCTTCGGTGCTGGCCGAAATGTTAACCGCCACCCTTGGTGCCCAGTGCATGAGCTGGCTCACTTCTCCCGCCGCCACCGAACTTGAAGAACAAGTTATGGAGTGGCTACGAAAAGCAATCGCGCTACCCAAACCATTCACCGGCGTCATACAAGGAACGGCCTCTACCTCTACCCTGTGTGCCCTACTAATGGCCCGCGAACGCATAACGAATTTCGAGGTCAATGAATCGGGATTTCCGAACGATGAAACCTTTACCGTATATTGCTCGTCAGAAACTCACTCATCGATCGAAAAGGATGTAAAAATAGCTGGATTCGGACGACAAAACTTGCGTAATATTCCGGTGGATGAAGAATACGCCATGAATCCGGAGGCGTTAGAGGAAGCAATCCGAAATGATCTCGAAAACGGCTTGCAACCCACAGCGGTGGTTGCTACCGTTGGTACGACCGGCTCCACAGCTATGGATCCGGTGAAAGCAATCGGAGAAATCTGTGCCAAGTATGATGTTTTTCTCCATGTAGATGCCGCCTATGCCGGAACAGCTTTGCTACTACCCGAAATGCGGTGGATGAACGAAGGGATTGAGCATGCGGATTCTTTCGTTTTTAATCCCCATAAATGGATGTTTACCAACTTTGACTGCTCTGCTTTTTATGTGCAGGATGAGGCACTGCTTGTGCGTACATTTGAAATCATGCCGGAGTATCTAAAAACACCTGAAGATGAGCAGGTCAAAAACTATCGGGACTGGGGCATTCCGCTGGGACGACGATTCCGAGCGCTCAAACTGTGGTTCGTAATGCGCAGTTATGGTATCGAAGGACTACAAGAAAAAATTCGCGTGCATATACAATTCGGCCAACAGCTGAAAGAAAAGATAGAAACCCACGATCATTTTGAGTTACTTGCTCCCGTACCACTGAATACCATCTGCTTTCGATTTCATCCTAACTATATTGATGACGAGAAAAAGCTCAATGAACTTAACGAGCAGCTTCTGCATCAAATACAGGAAAGCGGTAAAATATTTTTAACTCACACCAAGCTGGATGGAAAATATACGATCCGCATCGTACTGGGGAATACCAATCTTGAACAACGTCATGTAGATGCGGCTTGGAAGCTTATCAAAAAAACAGCCAGCAGCTTAATCTCTTAAGAAATTTTACATTCTATAAAACAGCTCATGCAAGTAAGATTTGTATCTCGGTCATTTGCTGTAAATATTATACCTACATAATTAAGGTTTTAATCCGAAAAATAAGTGCAAAATGGAATTATCTGATATCAAAGCATTGGTAACGGGCGGAAGCTCAGGTATTGGCAAAGCAACCGCAAAGGCAATCATTGAAGCCGGTGGAAAAGCTGTTATTGCTGCCCGGGGTAAAGATAAACTCGAAGCCACGGCAGAAGAAATTGGGGCTATTCCCATGCAGTGTGATGTGCGAGAAGAGGATCAGGTTATTGGGCTCGTAGAACAAACAATTGAGGAACTTGATGGCTTTAATGTGTTGGTCAATAACGCAGGCTACGGACAGTTTTCCAAGCTTACGGACTTGTCCGAAAAAGCACTAAAAAGCGTTTTGCAGGTAAATACGGTAGGGGCTATGATGGTGGGACGAGAATGTGCCAAGCATTTTATTGAGCAGGATTACGGAAATATCATCAACGTTTCTTCGTCGGCCGGCAAACGCGGTTTTGAAGGTGGTACGGCTTACTGCGCCAGCAAATTTGCCTTAAGTGGCATGACTGAATGTTGGAGAGCAGAACTGCGTCCACATAATATTCGCGTGATGCAGATCAATCCAAGTGAGGTACAGACCGAATTCTTTGACAAGGCAGGACGCGGGGGACGGGATTTCAATCCCACCAAACTTGTTGCCGGTGACATTGCCAAAGCGATCTGTAATATGTTGTCGCTGCACGACCGCGGCTTCATCACCGAAACCAGTGTCTGGGCAACCAACCCCCAATAAGATGAGCGATCGAGACCTCCCGAATATTCACCCCGATGATCTCCATCAGGAACCCATTGAACGAGCCGAAACGATTCCATCGAGATGGTATTACTCAGATTCCATTTTTGAATTCGAAAAGGAGATTCTTTTTTCAAGGTTCTGGCAGTTAGCATGTCACAAAAGTGAACTTCCCAAGGTTGGTGATAGTCATATGCTGGAAGTAGCGAGAAATCCGCTCATGCTGGTTCGTGCGGATGAGCAAACCATCAACGCTTTTTACAATGTATGCAAACATCGCGGCGGACCGGTAGCCGTAAAAAAAGGGACTACTTCCGTCCTGCAATGCCAGTATCACGGGTGGACCTACCTGCTGGATGGATCGCTTCGGGGTATCCCCCACTTTAAAAAAGTGGCCCTATTCGACAAAAAGGACTTCGGCTTAGAACCCGTAAAACAACAAGACTGGGAAGGATTTCTGTTTGTATCTCTCGATGATAAATCACCCGAACTTGTAAAAATCCTCAGCGGAATATCTGAGACTATTGCCCCGATTGATCTATCAGAATTTAAATTTGTGGAAGAGCAGTCCTATCACCTCAACTGCAATTGGAAAGTCTATGTCGACAATTTCTTAGAGGGATATCATATTCCTATCGTTCATCCCGAATTGGCGAAACTGCTCGATTACGGAGAATACAAAACGGATACCTCTGAATGGTATTCCCTGCAACATAGTCCATTTCAGGCTGGGGATAATATTTATAAATCTAACGATGGGAAAGCATATTACTATTACATTTTTCCCAATATTATGCTGAATATCCTGCCCGGCCGGCTGCAAACCAATGTCATTCGTCCCATCTCTCCCACCCATACCGAGGTCATTTTCAAGTATTACTATACGAATCCCGATGATAAGGATATGATTCATGATGACCTCGAATACAGTGAGAAAATTCAGGACGAGGACATTGAAATTTGTGAGCTTGTTCAAAAGGGACTGCAATCTAAGGCGTATAACAAGGGACGATTTTCCGTGGAGCGCGAAAAAGGCGTTTACCATTTTCAGTCGGTGCTTAAAAGAGAATTTGCCAACTTTTTAGAAACAAATGGTGAAATGGGATGAAATCAAAGAACCTCCAGCAGGCAATCTTATTTGTTATCGCTTTTTTTGCGGTATGGTTTAGCTCTTATATTATCCAACCTCCTGAGCCCAAACCGGATTCAAGTTCGTCAACCGATTTTTCGGCCGAGCGTGCTTTAGAACATGTCCAATCTTTGGCCCAAACTCAGCGGCCGATCGGCAGTGCAGCCAATGACAGCGCCAGAAACTATATTTTAAATGAACTCCGTGAACTCGGATTAGAACCGGAGATCCAGCGAGGCATTGGGGTTGGCACCAGCTCTGATCGCGGTCTTGTGGGCCATGCAGAAAATATCATAGCTAAAATGCATGGGACGAATTCTCAGCGGACAATCTTGCTGATGGCCCATTACGATTCCAAGCCCAATACCTATGGTGCCGGCGATGATGCTTCGGGCATAGCTACTATTTTAGAATCCATTCGAGCCATCAAATCCCAAGAAAAACCACTACAAAATGATGTTTGGATTCTGCTGACTGATGGTGAAGAGCGCGGTCTGTTGGGTGTCGAACTTTTTACAGATGAGTTTAAACAGCTGCAAGAAATTGATCTCGTACTTAATTTTGAATCGCGCGGTTCCAGTGGTCCGTCGATGATGTTCGAGACCAGCGAAAATAACGGACATCTTATTCCCCATTTTGCGTACGCCACGCCCTATCCCGTAGCCAACTCGCTGATGTATACCGTATATAAGCTATTGCCTAACGACACCGATATGTCGGTAACGAAGCGGGCCGGTATTGACGGTCTCAATTTCGCCTTCACACAAGATTTCCTGCATTATCACACCATGCTGGATACGCCTGACAACCTCTCTATGGCCTCAATGCAGCATCACGGATCCAATTTACTGGGCAATGTACGTCATTTCGCTAACACCAATTTTTCCCGCGAAAGCAATACTGAATTCGTCTATTTTAATAATCTTACCGGCGGGCTTATCTACTATCCCTCCGGCTGGTCACTCCCTTTAGCAGTCATCACTGCCCTACTTTTTATTGCCTTCCTGAGTTATCTGTTTCGGACCAACCAAATTACCATCGGAAGATATCTGGGCAGTATATTTCTGTTCGTAATAACTGTGGCAATTGGATCACTCATCACTTTTATTGGTTGGCAGAGCATCAAAGCACTGCATCCCGAATACCAATGGATCATCCAGGGAGAAGTCTATAATCACAGCTGGTATTTCTGGGCATTTTCTTCACTAACGGCCGCAATTTTTATTGCGCTTTACGGTTGGATCCAAAGCAAATTAACAACCCAACAGTTGATAAGCGGGCCATTTACCATTTGGATGCTCCTCTCCCTCATCACTGCCTGGTATTTGCCCACTGCTGCTTATATTTTTACCTGGCCGGCACTTTTGGGGTTAGTCGGATGGATTATTTTAGGGGATCAAATATCCATTTTTTCCTGGAATAACACCCTCATATTAGCCATCGCATTTTTCTGGGGGCTGTTTATTATTTCGCCCTACATCCGACTCGTACAAATTATGCTCACTACCGAAATGTTATTTGTTTCGATGATTCTTATGGGGCTGCTTATTGGCTTGTCCTGGCCGCTTATTGGGCAAATAACAAAAGACCATCAATATAAATGGAGTGGCGCTCTCCTCGTACTCTCGGTAATATTTTTAATGGGAGCATCCGTTACTTCCGATTTTAATGACATCCATAAGAAACAAAATAGCATCAATTTTGTGCAGGATCTCGATTCCAAAACAGCCTACTGGGTCAGCCGTGACCCTGCTGCCGACACTTGGACAAAGCAGTTCTTATCGGATAATTACAAAGAAGGAAATCCTACTGATATAACAATACCCTTTGGCGGAAAATTACTTTATCAAAAAGCTTCTACGATTGATCTTTCGGAACCACAAATTACTGTTCTAAGCGACAGCAGTTCCAATTCGCAACGACACCTCACCCTGGCGATGAATGCCCATCGAGGTATTGCCATGAGAATGAGCTGGGGTAATCCCGCAACAATCTCTGAAATTCGTATTGAAGGGAAATCTATTTTTGAAAAAGAAAATATGGGTCGGTATTTGTACTATTTTAATGATTTTTCAAAAACCTTTGAGTTATATATCAGCTATCAAAAGTCAGATGATGCACCATCATTTGATTTTACTTTTGTTGATCCAACTCTTCCCACTGAGTTGCTCGAGGACTATAAACCACGACCAAGCCACATCATCCCTGCCCCATATTCGGTATTCAGCTCTGATGCCACTATTTGGCAAACGCAAATGGAGCTGGAAGATATTCTTTCCGGGAATGAACTTTAAAACGACTCTTGCCTTTATCCTCTGGCAGAGCTGCTTCTACCCTTAACGTGAAATAATCACACGAGTCATTTTCATTCCTGTTCGGGATAGCATTCCTCACACGGACACATGTTCCGCAGCGTATCCCACTGGTACATGCCGTTGTTATGCCCGTCATTCCAGAATATCTTGATGGCGTGATTACCTATCTGTTTAATATCCTCGATCTCAAAATGCTGTGGGGGATCTACAAAAAACAATGAGCGGTCAAACGTATTCATATTACCGTGTCCACCGCGACACATTACACAGGGACAGTTTTTTCGAAGTCCAAATAACGGATACTTCGAATGATGCCCGTCTGACCAATTGATTTCTAAAATCTGGTCGCTGTTAGAAACTTCAATTCCAGTAGGTAAAATATCGCTTTGCATAGTCATCTTTTATTATATTATATATCGAAAGGTAAGGCGTTCACGCGGTGGATTCCAACAGTTTCAATAAATAAAAATACCAAACCATGTATCTCATAGTCGGCTTATTAGTAGTGGCATTTTTGCTTTCTTTTTGGATGGGATACCGTCGAATACTTCGCCTACAGCACTTAAGTCAGCGCAGGGTCTTAAATGGCTTTGTGGGAGCAATGATCCTGCTAACCCTTATCTCCGCGGGACAGTGGCTCGACCTGATATCACAAGATATTGCCGCCCACTTCACGATGTTTTTATATTGCCTGGTCGCAGGATTCTTTTCCGGCTTTGCCTTCAAAATGATTTCCCTCAAGCGAACAATCAGTAAAACCGAATACGTGTATCGATCCTTTTGGACCGAAGCGGCTCCGAATATCATCGCTATTCTCATTATTGTTTTTGGAATCTATCGCACCGGTATTATACAGTTGGGCCCGTACACAGGCATTGGTATCACTTCAGGATTATCACTGCTGGGATTCGGCTTTTGGGGATTAACCGTGAAAATTGTCCCCGAATTCAGAGATAAAGGTATTCTCATTCTGGATCAATGCGTGAACTGGGACAAGGTAGTCGCCTACCGGTGGGAATCCGAAAATGTTTTACTCATAGAATATTATACAGCTGACGAAAAACTTACAGATTTTACCACCTTTATCCCATCGGAAGATGAACTAAAAATAGAACGGCTACTTGCTAAAAAGCTAAAAGAGTATCATCAAGACCGGAAAGAGAAGATGGAACAGATCGATACAGATTTCTAAGCTGTCACTCTTTCGTGTTGAACCATCATGCATTCATTTTCTATATAGGTAAACCCGGCATCTTCGGCCAAAGATTTTGCTTCATCAGAAGACACATCCAACTGCGTCCATATGACCGGTTTTCGTCCTGTTTTTTCCGACCACTCAATAATTTTACGAACCATATCAGCCGTATGTGATGAATCCCGAAAAATATCAACCACATCAATGGTAATTTCCTCCGGTATTTCATCAAGACTCGAAAGACACTTAACCCCCAGCACCTCCTCATAATTGGGGTTAATCGGAAAAATTCGAATACCATTTTCCTTTAGGTAATTCGCGATATGATAGCTGGTGCGGTATTTGTTCGCCGAGCATCCAATAATGGCTACCGTTTTCAAATTTTCAAGCAATTCCTTCATCTCAATAATCCATTTTTAAGTATTAAAAATAAATATACAGAAAAAACAACCATTCCAACTATAAGGTTCTGCAACATTGATCAGTATACTATATTTTGGGTTCAATATTCAGCTTTAATGGTATAAATAAATGGTTTCTGCTGCACAAAAATTTTTGATCAGACATAAACGGTATGCCCCGGTTATATTTTTTATCGGCGGATTTATCTGGGATAGCCTGACCCTCGGACGCATCGATGGCTGGTACAGCAATTCCATCTTATTGTTTTACCTAATTAGCTTAACAAGCTGCCTGTATATCTATAACCTTGCTGATGATAATCACTGGGAGGGTACTTTTATTGAATCCTACCAACAGTACGCACCACTGGGCATTCAATTTTTCCTGGGAGGTCTTTCCAGTGCGTATGTCATCTTCTTTTTCCAAAGCGTAACTTTTACCCGTACTTTAGTATTCTTTGTGATTTTGGTAATCCTGCTTCTATCCAATGAGTTGCTACGAGATCGCATTTCAAACAAGTACCTGCAATTTGGCGCCTATTTTTTTGTGACCTTTACCTTTTTCACCTTCTTTACCCCCGTCCTTTTTGGAATAATGAATACCTTTCTGTTTGTTCTGTCGGGATTAATCAGTCTCTTGCTAACACTAATTTTCATCTTCTATATCTACCGCAAAAGCCCTTCGACACGCAGCGATATCTCTCGAGCAAAAATAAGCTTCATTGTTATTGGGATATATGTAACTATCAATATCTTCTACTTTTTTAATTTGATACCGCCCGTCCCCCTTTCCCTCCAAAACGGGATTGTTGCATATAAAGTTGAAAAAGAGAACAATATTTTTACGGTATCCTACGAACAATCTGCCTCATATAATCTTTGGGAAACGTATGACAAAACATTCCACTATGCTCCAAATGATACCGTTTTCATCTATACTTCGATTTTTGCTCCCACAGATTTGTCGAAGTCCGTTCAACACGAATGGCAACGTTATGATCCATCGGTGCAAGAATGGCAAACCTCAGACACCATCAGTTATGAGGTTATAGGAGGCCGTAGAGGCGGTTTTAGGGGGTATACCTACAAAGAGAATATTGCTTCGGGTAAGTGGAGAGTTAATGTCGTTACGGAAGAAGGATTGGTTTTAGGGAAATTAGACTTTAGGATCATCCCCGATTCCAGCTTTGATAAATCTCAATTATCAACGGTAAGATTTGAATAATAAAAGGGGTCTCAATTCTACCTAAAAAACGTTATATTCAAACACATTCACGACAATTAGAAACAAACCGAAAGTATTTTGTCTAAAGTTAAAGACGGTGACACCGTAAAAGTGCACTACACAGGAACATTAACAGAAGATGGAACTGTATTTGACAGTTCTGAAGATCGCGAACCTTTGGAGTTCACACTGGGAGAAGGAAAGTTGATTCCCGGTTTTGAAAAAGCGGTCGTCGGCATGAAAGAAGGCGACGATACCACCGTAGAAATTGAATCCGGTGACGCTTATGGTCAGCGACGAGAAGATCTGGAGCTGGAAGTAGCAAAATCTGATCTGCCCGATAACATCGATCCGCAGGTTGGCATGCAGCTGCAGATGCAACAGCAAGAAAACGGACAGGCGATCCCCGTCCAAATTACTGCTGTTGAAGACGAAGTTGTTAAGCTCGACGCCAACCATCCATTGGCTGGTAAAGACTTAACATTTGATATTGAGCTTGTTGAAATCGTTGACTGATTTTACAACTCAAAACTAAGTTTAAAGCCTGGATCTGATTATTCGGATTCAGGCTTTTTTATTTTTTACGAAGTATCGTAACCCCATCCCGCACCGGCAGCATAACCTGCTCTACGGTATCATCATCGCGAATTTGTTTATTTAGCTCATTAATGGCTCTGGCTTTATCCGATTGGGGATTCAATACCTCTCCGCTCCAAAATACATTATCGATCACCAAGATTCCGCCCTCTTGCAGACGCGGTAAAATCATCGCATAATAATTCGGATAGTTAATCTTGTCCGCGTCCAGAAACACAAAATCAAAGCTGCCCGAAATCGTGGGTATCGTCTCCAGAGCCTTACCCATGACCAGCCTTACTTTAGATCCGGCTTTACTCTTTTCAAAAAAGGTACGGGCGATATCTTCGTAGCGCTCATTGTATTCACAAGTAAACAGTTCTCCGTCTTCGGGTAATGCCTCGGCCATCATCAGTGCCGAATATCCCGCAAACGTTCCAACTTCCAGCACGCGTCTGGCCCCGGATATCTTTACAAGCAGACTTAGCAATCGGCCCACAATCCTACCGCTCAGCATATCCGTATGTTCAAGATCACCCTCCGAAACTTTGATCAATTCTTTTATGATTTCAGAATGATCCGTAGTATGATGGGTAGCATAACTTTCAAGTGCCTGAAGGTCCATAAAAATACTTTTTTTTAATACTGGAAACTCTAAAGTAGGCTAAAGATATTCAGGTCATCAACGCTCAACAAATATTTTCGCCGTGGATTTTATTCCCGCCAACGAATCGCCCATTTTTATCAAAATTTTTCGGCTGTATACAAAATTATTATTCAAATGGAGATTCAAAACGGTATGGCTTAAACAAGAATACGAGCCCTGTTCAGAATGTAAAACCGTTTACTTCCTCAATCATCACTCCTGGTGGGACGGACTGATTCCCCTGATGCTCAACGAGTATCGTTTTTATCAACAAGCCCGCGCTATCATGGAAGACAAACAGATGAAAACCTATTCCCTCTTCCAAAAAATAGGAGCATTTTCTATTAATCGTAGTGATCCCCGAAGTGCCGTTACATCGCTGCGTTATGCCGTCAAATCTTTTGACCGCGACAAGGCCAGCCTATTCATCTATCCCGAAGGGACGATCACACCGGCCGGCAGTTTGATGAATTTTGAGAGTGGTTTGGCCTGGCTCCATGAAAAGCTGAACAATGTCGATTTTGTACCCGTTGGCATCTATATGCACACTATACGCCACAACAAGCCGGAATTACACCTGCATGTTGGCAGACCTATTCGTCTGGAGGATGGGTTATCAAGAGATAAAAAAACAACCCAATTTGAAAAATCGCTCGATCAAATCCTCTCTGATCTACGGAAAACTGCAGGGTTTGACGACAGTCAATTCGAACAATTTTTGTGATTTATCGCGGGGTTTTAGGAAACGCCCGGGATATAATCTTGACCCAAGAAAATCACCACGTCCAACGATAGAGTTCCTTCGAACGCTGTACCCAGTGTGGGCCCTCTGACTTATACCAAATACGCATATTCACGAACGGCCAAAATAATTTAGTATAAATGCGATCGGGACGTATATATTCGGTGATTCCCTTCGCTGATTCTACCACCTGCTCGTTGGGAATTCTTAAAAAAGAATCACTCTGATAACGCTGGTAAAACGGTCCGTTATCAAGCAGCTGCGACTGTTGCACGCGGATTTCAGTATCACCGGATCGAAACCCCAACTTTCGCGCGGTATTAAGTCCAAACAAGCTAAGTCCCTTGTCGACCAGCTCAACGTCTTCAAAGGTATGCAACACTTTTGTATTGTGATTATCAATTAACCACGCCCGGTGCTGCTGTTCAGCTTTTCTATTCATCACATAGTAAACCAACGTAGCGTAATCAAAATGGAACCGCCCCCAATACCAGTCGCCAAACTCATTACGCATGGGCTCGTTTCCGGTATTGTGATCATGATATCCCCTCCCCTCAAATGTGATCGCCTGTTCCTCCCCTTTTATATCGAGATCTAAATGAGCCGTTATATCTGCCCGGGGCTGAACTAAATTCCAGGTATGGCCCACATCATTTCTATCAAGATTGTCAAAAAGTTGTCCCCTATCACTTGTGAACTTTAATGTCCCATGCAGTTGGTCTCCATTTGGGAGCTGTTCATCTAACTTTATCTCATATTGCAGCTGATCATCACTTAGGGTCCCTACCATCGAATGATTTTCCATTTGAATATGTGGCTGCTGCTCATCAAAATGACACCCAGATTTATCGAACTCGCTAAAACTGTAATAAATTGGTTGTCCCTGCTCATATATAGAGATACTGATAGCCGGATGGTCTGCGGGAGATGGGTTTTCATCCGCCAATAAAGACCCATTATACCGCGTAGAAAAAGGATTTCCTTCATAAAAAATGATCACAAAACTAAATCGATCATCAAAAGAAATGCCATCGAAGTACCACCACTGATAACCACCGGCGGTGTTATTGGACTGACGTACATCTTCCGAGAAATCAGACAATATCTTCATAAGCTGCCAATTAAATAGTTTAAAGGATCAGCTGCAAGCTGTTTGATCTTATGATTGACACTGGTACCTTTTAGTGATGACGGTTTTACTTTACATAGCACTTGGATACCTGCTCATTACAAGCGGGATTTTGTATCTTAATAAAAGGGATTTTACCCCTTTGCCCCCTACGCCACGAAATTATTTTGATGAGCAGGCTCCGGCGGTAACTATTTGCATACCGGCCCGCAATGAAGCAAACTCTATTGAGCGGTGCGTGCGTTCCACCATTGACCAGCAATATCCCAATCATCATGTTTTAGTCCTTGATGACGGGTCTACCGATGGTACTTCTGCAATTCTGGATTCGCTTTCAGAGCAATTTTCGGAGACGCTGACCGTAATTAGCGGGAAACCAAAACCCGCCCACTGGCTTGGGAAATCGTGGGCTTGTCACCAGCTTTCTGAACAGGCGCTGGGAGAAATTCTCATTTTTGCAGATGCCGATACGTGGATGGAGCCCAGAACGGTATCTAAAGTGGTGCGTACCATGGGCAGTGATGTGGTTGACCTTATTAGCTTATGGCCACAACAGAAGTTCGGAACTTTCTGGGAAAAAGCCGTTATCCCGCTCGTTTATTTTGCCCTGTTGACGCTCCTCCCCACGCGCTACGTATATCGATTTCCGAAATGGGTACCTGGGTTTTTAAAGCAGAAAATAAGTCCGCTGTTTGCCGCCGCCAATGGACAGTTTTTAGCTTTTAAAAAGAAATCCTATCACGATATCGGCGGCCATCAATCCGTGAAAAATGAAGTCGTTGAGGATGTAGAGCTGGCAAGAAATATCAAACAGGCCGGATATCGCATGAAGATGTATCACGGCCAAAATGCGATAAGCTGCCGGATGTATAAATCAAAAGAAGAACTCTGGCAGGGTTTTCGGAAAAACTTTTTTGCCGGTTTCGATTACAACCCCATTTTGTTTATCGGGATGGGGTTACTGCATATTATCACTTTTATACTCCCCATCATAAGCTTCCCATTTTTGCTGCTTTGGGGATCACCGAAACTGATTTTATTGGCACTGGTCGCAATTATCCTAATGTATATCCAGCGTTTTACCATTGATATTTGGTACGACTGGAAATTACGATACGGACTCCTTCACCCTCTGGGCGTAGGCTGGTTTCAGATGCTTGGCGTGCAGGTTCTTTCGGATTATTTTTACGGAAACGCGGCACAATGGAAAAATCGTGAAATTTAATTTCCCGACCAGGTGCTGAATGCTGAATTAATCGCTGTTTATTTTTATCTGCAAAGTATCCATATTGCGAACAGATGAAGAAAGCCATTGACAAATATCTACGCTATTTGAAAATCGAGCGAAATGCCTCGGAGCATACCATCATTTCGTACCAAAATGACTTGAGTCAATTTTTGGAATTTTGTTCGATTTACTTTGATGTGCCGGAAGAAGATGTCGATATCACAGAAATCGAACGATTAACAATTCGGCTTTGGCTGGGACACCTATCTGAGCGTGGTCTGGCCAAAAGTACCATTGCAAGAAAAGTCGCTGCCGTTCGTTCCTTTTGTAAGTATTGCTTTAAACGCGGCATCGTTGAACAAAATCCAGCTCACTTGTTGATCGTCCCTAAAAAAGATAAACCTTTACCCAAAACGGCCAATGCTGAAGATTTAAACCGGATGATGGACTTGGCTGAAGGCCATACTCCAAAATCAGCCCAAAACCGGGCCATTTTAGAGTTACTATATGGAACGGGTATACGATTGAGTGAGTTGGTAAACCTCAATGAAGAAGACATCAATTTTAAGCTTAATCAAATTAAAGTGCTGGGTAAGGGTGCTAAACAACGTATTGTGCCCTTTGGTAATCAAGCGGAAAAAGCGTTGAAGAGTCATCTTGACACGAAACCGAAACTTTATGGAGAGCGAACTGATGCCGATGCTCGAAAGGCCGTTTTTATTGCAGTAAGCGGACAGCGCCTGTATCCACGGGCAGTGCAACGCATTGTAAAAGATTATCTGCAGCGCGCCAGCGAAGTAACACAAAAAAGTCCACACGTACTACGACACAGCTTTGCCACTCACCTGCTTGACCAGGGCGCAGATATCAGAGTCATTAAGGAATTATTAGGCCATGCAAATTTGGCCGCTACACAAGTTTACACGCACACTTCAGTTGAACGACTGAAAAACGTTTATGAAATAGCTCATCCAAGAGCTAAAAACTAAAGCTAATTTAGGAGGTAACTTTTATGAAGACTACATTCACGGCAAGACATTTTGATGCAACCAAAGAACTTCATCAATATGCCGAAGATGCGGTACAGAAATTAGACCAGTTTTATGATCGAATTTTAACTTGTGATATCATTTTACAACCCGTGCCCGACGATGAAAATCCACAACAGGCTGAACTGAATGTAAAGGTTCCTCAAAAGTTGATAAATGCAAAAGAGCAGGCCTCATCGTATGAGCAGGCCATCAACATGGTTATCGAAAACGTAAGCCGTCAGCTCAAAAAATATAAACAGAAAACCCTACACAAGCGGTAATAGTTATGCCTTTCGGTGACCACGAATCGATACCCAAAAAAGAAAAAATCGAAGTATCCTATCTTGTTGAACGTCTTCAAGAACGCGTTCAAATAGATCTGCAAAACTTTGTTGCCGAAAGTGATGCCGATCAGCGTTATGTTACCGAGGCGGATCTACACCGCCCCGGGCTGGCGCTGGCCGGATTTGTTAAGCTCTTTACCCATCAGCGGATACAAATAATCGGTAATACCGAAACAAACTACTTAGAAGACCTTTCAAAAGAAGAACAGATTGATGCTTTTAAAAACCTGACGCAATTCGATATTCCCGTTCTTATTACCACCCATAATAATGTTCTGCCCGATTATCTGCTTGAAGTTGCGGAGGAGGCAAACATCCCCGTTTATGGCACTTCGCTGGAAACAACGCAATTTATGCATTTAACCCGTGATTTCCTTGAAGACCAGTTTGCCTTGCAAACCATGGTTCACGGGTCGATGGTGGATGTATACGGCATTGGAATTCTTATCGCGGGTAAATCGGGCATTGGTAAAAGTGAGGTCGCCCTCGACCTGGTTGAACGGGGGCATCGGCTGGTAGCCGATGATGTGGTGATCTTTACCAAGAAAAACAATGTACTTATGACCTCGGCCACCGAAATGAACAAGCATTTCATGGAGATACGCGGTCTCGGTATTATTGATATCATGTCGATGTTTGGAGTACGGGCTATTCGATATCAAAAGCGGCTTGAAGTGGTTCTTGAACTCTCGCTCTGGGATGAATCCAAAGATATTGAACGCACCGGATTAAATCGTGATACCACTTCCGTTCTTGGCGTTGATATCCCTCTCATCAACCTGCCCATTACCCCCGGCAAAAACATTACCGTTATTGCCGAAGTCATCGCTATGAATTATTTATTGCGTCACTATGGTTATGATGCTGCAGAGGCTTTTCAGGACAAGGTGAAATCACATATTGCCAATAAATCAGATCCTGATGCTATGCCTCGCAGAGCTATTGAATATTTTGAAGGCGATATCGAGTAACGGTACATATTCACTTTTTGATATCTTCTTATGTATCAGTACTTTTAGACCGTTTTGTAACAAACGGCTTTTGTGTTCTCTTGCTTATAGATCAGTATGAAATAAAATTTCATCTATGGCTTTCAATAATTATTACTACTACGACGAGCAGAGCTGCGAGTTTGTGCCCGTCGAATATAACAGTTTAGAACGTATTGTATACACGGCTTGTATCTGGATTTTATGCGGTGTAGTACTTTCCGGTATTGGCATCTCTATTCTCTCCTTTTCGGTTGGCACCCCTGCAGAAATTGCCCTGAAAGCAGAAAACCAAGAGCTGATCAATCAACTAAAAAAATCAAAGACCAAGATTCAAAGTCTCGATAAAGAGGTTGACCAGCTTGCCAAAACTGATAATGAGATGTACCGGTCGGTCTTGGGCATGGACAAAATCCCTTATGATGAGCGACAAGCTGGTGCCGGTGGTGCAAATGTCTATTCAGAATTTGACGTTTACAGCCAAGAAACGGCAGAAATACTCAAATGGACCGCTGAAAATCTTGAAAGCTTAGAGCGTAGTATAAATATACAGCAGCTGAGCTTTAACGAAATAAAGAACTACTACAACAACAATCAGGAAAAGATGAAGCATATACCGGCGATAAAGCCCACCGAGGGTATTATCCTCAGTGGTTTCGGTATGCGCTATCACCCGGTGTTGGGATACGATCGTCAGCACGACGGGCTTGATTTCCGGGCAAATGTTGGAAGCAAAATCTTCTCTACCGGCGACGGCGTTGTCAAATATGCCGGCCTTAAAGGGACTTACGGTCGGTTGCTAATTATTGATCATGGGTACGGTTACGAAAGCTTTTATGCCCATCTCTCTTCTTTTGCCAAAGGCATTAAATCTGGCAAAAAGGTTAAACGTGGTGATTTAATTGGTTTTTCCGGTCAATCAGGAATGGTCGAAGGTCCTCACTTACATTACGAAGTTCACAAAAGCAGCAATGCCGTTGATCCGCTTAACTTCCTGTTTGCTGATACGACTCCCGAAGAATATATGATGTACAAAGAAATTGTAGAGAATAATCATCGGTCGATGGACTAATAACAGTACAAGTTTAACGAATGTCTAAGGCTGCCTCGATGGCAGCCTTTTTATATGGGATGGCTTTTATGATTTTTTTATACTGTTCTATAACAAACGATCACCTATTATGTCTACTATGGATTTAAGCTCTGTTTTAAAAGGCACTTCTGTTATTTTGCTATTCTTTGCTTTCAATATTTCTGCTATTCAAGCACAATCTTCAAACGCCCCCCTTATTTCTGCTTATCACGATGATGCAAATGCCATTATTGATGCGGCCATGAATGATGATAAAGCCTTTCAAAAACTTACTAACTTTGTTGACCAATACGGGCCTCGATTCAGTGGCACAGAAACATTAGAAAACTCCATTGACTGGATCGTCGGTAATATGAAGCAACAACCATTCGATCGGGTCGCAACACAAGAAGTGATGGTGCCCCGCTGGGTGCGCGGTGAGGAGTCAGCAACATTAGTCGCTCCCTACCACAAAGAACTGCCCATGCTCGGCCTTGGCGGAAGCATTGGTACACCCGAAGAGGGAATTGAGGCTGAAGTACTCGTGGTTGATAGTTTTGAAGACTTAAAAGCCCATGCGGACAAAGCCAAAGGGAAAATTGTCGTCTATAACGCTCCATTTACTTCGTATGGTGAAACGGTTCAATACCGGTATCGCGGAGCCGTTGAAGCGGCCAAAGTTGGAGCTGTGGCCAGCCTGATTCGATCAGTTACCCCTTACTCCATGCAGACTCCGCACACCGGAAATTCTGCTTATGAGGAAGACGTCAAAAAGATTCCTCAAGCCGCAATTACTATTGAGGATGCCATGCTTTTGCATCGTTTACAGGAGATGGGTAAAAACATCAAAATAAAACTATCTATGGAAGCAGAATCCCATCCCGATGTCCCTTCGCGTAATATCATTGCCGAAATTAAAGGATCCGAAAAACCAGAAGAAATTGTGGTACTCGGTGGTCATATCGATTCATGGGATGTAGGCCAGGGAGCCATGGATGATGCCGGTGGATGTTTTGCTGCATGGGAAGCCGTAATGTTGCTAAAAAAGCTGGGACTGCAACCAAAACGAACTATTCGAGTAGTAATGTGGACCAATGAAGAAAACGGATTGCGGGGGGCCAATGCGTATCGGGATATGGTAAAAGAAAACGGGACGTTGAAAAATCACGTACTGGCCATAGAATCTGATGCCGGTGTTTTTGAGCCGCACGGCTTTGGTTTCGGCGGATCAGATGAGGCCTACCAAATGATTAAGCCTGTTGAAAAACTCCTTACACCAATAGGAGCTGATACGGTTAAAAAAGGCGGTGGGGGTGCTGATATAGGACCCATTATGCGAGAAGGTGTACCGGGCATGGGATTAAACGTGGACGGTTCCCGCTATTTCTGGTACCATCATACAGCAGCTGATACTATTGACAAGCTTGATGACATGGATTATCGAAAGTGTATTGCTACCATGGCTGTGATGGCTTATGTAGCGGCTGATATGCCCAAACGATTGGCATGGGGAAAATAAAATTGGAATATAAATGAGTGAGCACTGCTCACTCATCTTTTTCTTCGCTCATATATCGGTTAATCAACTTTTCGGGAGCACGGACCGATTTTTTAAGCCAGTCAAATTGTAAATCTAACTTTTCGGACGGATCCAATCCCCAATCGTCCCTGTTTTTTCTAAGCCGAGTACTCAAATCATATAAACAGAGAGCAGCACTTACCGAAATATTAAAGCTTTCGCTAAAGCCCACCATGGGAATTTTAGCATATCCGTCGGCATGCTCCAGTGCATCATCCGATAACCCCGTAAGTTCCGCACCGAAAACCAATGCCGTCTTTTGATCAAGCGAAACCTCGTCAATGGTTACATCATTTTCGTGGGGAGTAGTAGCAATTATTTGATACCCCTCCTCTTTTAATTGCCGATAACAATGCTCAGTATTATTTTTATCCGGCTGATTGTATGAATGCAGGGATATCCACTTATCGGCCCCAATTGTTATCCCCTGGTTGGGACTGAATTCATTTTTATTTTCGACAATATGCACATCTTGGATCCCAAAACAATCGCAACTGCGCAATACCGCACTGGCATTATGGGGCTGATAAATATCTTCTAAAATAACCGATAGGTAGCGGGTACGATTATCAATAACATCATTTATTCGTTGCCAACGATCCTCGGTAGCAAATTGTCGCAAGTACTGTATTAACTCAGATTTTAAGGCGTTATCCATAAATAATTTAAGGGTGTATGTTTTTAATCCTCAGAAATGTTATAATGGTTTATGGTTATTCTTTTTTTCTTACATAAAAAAACGGAGGTCTTATGCTTGTGCGGGATATTTTAAAAAACAAGGGAACCAAAGTCTATTCCATTGCTCCCAAAGAAACTGTTTATCAGGCGATTAGCAAAATGGATAAGCATAATATCGGAGCGCTTATCGTCTTGGAAGATCAGCAGTTAAAGGGGATTATCAGTGAACGAGACTATCGCAGCAAGGTTATTTTAAAGGGACGTTCTTCAAAAAGTACGAACGTTCATGAAATTATGACCGAGGATGTATTCTGTGTAACTCCCGAAGAATCGGTGGAAGCTTGCATGTCGATCATGACGGATAAAAAAATACGCCACTTACCGGTCATGGATGAAGATACCGTTTCAGGAGTTATTTCTATTGGGGATTTAGTAAAAACCATTATCTCAAAGCAAAAATTCGAAATCAAAAATATGCGGCAATATATACAGGGAGAGGCCACGTATCCCGGATAATCTTCACAGATATTATCAGTAATAAAAAACCCTTGCAAGAACCATCTCCTTGCAAGGGTTTTTTGTTGTAAAAGATCTACAAAGGGCTAATCATCACATCTGATGATAAATCCTTTCTTACGAACGGTATCGATATATTCATCTTCGGAGTGATTGCGGATTTTCTTACGCAGGTAACTGATATAGACGTTTATGTAATTGGTCTGCGTATCGAAGTGGATATCCCATACATTTTCGGCAATCTCTTCTTGGGTAACAATGCTGTTTTTTCGCTTTAACAAGTAAACCAGCAGGTTATACTCATTATTGGTCAAATCGACTTTCGTATCGTTGACCCAAAATTCACGTTCCAGCATATCCACCTTGAGCTCCCCGCATTTGAGTGTACGATCACCGTTTACATCCCCACTGCGGCGGCTAATCGCCTCAATACGAGCCAAAAGCTCTTCGGTATTAAACGGCTTCGTTAAATAATCGTCCACTCCCGCACGCAGACACTTAATTTTAACATCTGTTTCTTGCTCGGCAGAAAGAACTAAAATGGGCGTTGTTATCTCCTGATCGCGCACATCCTTGGCCAAGTCGAATCCGTCACCATCGGGCAATCCCAAATCAAGAATAATAATATCGTACGAATTTTGTACGGCATGATTTTCGCCACTTTGAGCCGTTTCTGCAATATCTACGGCATATTCATTTTTTTCTAATACTGCCTTTACAAGTGTTCGTACCGACGGATCATCTTCAATGACAAGTACATTCATGGTAGTAAAAATATCTCTGTTCCCTATTTGAAACCACGTTTGGCTTGATGGATTATAACCAACAGATCGTAAACATGCTAAGTTTATATATCAAATTCTATAATTATTTGTACCCTAATGATTTAAACCATTTTTGAGCTTTTTGCAGATATATATTATCCAATTTATGTGATCTGTCTACCTCTTTAAAGGTTACATTTGCTCCCCACCCGGATAACTGCTTACAACTCTTCCTCTGCGGTTCGCTTTTCACGCTGGTATCCCCTGTACCATGTAATGCCAATACATTCAGGTTATTATAACTCACTTCCCGTTCTTCAAACACCTCAGTTTTTATCCGTGCCCCAACAACTATCAATTCATCAACCAACTTTGATCGCGAAAGAGTAAAATATCCGCCCAGATAACCGCCCATCGAATATCCAAAAACGGCTAATCTGCTTACTGAAATTTGTGATAAAATATCCTCAATAAGTTCCTCCAAAAATTCGGCGGTCAACTCCAGTGATTTCACAAATTGATCCTGTTCTCCATCATATAAATACCAGGAACGCCCCCAATCCTTGACCTTCTTTTTCCTTCTGCGATCATATATAGGATACGGTCCCTGCACCAACAAATGATAAGCATTCAAATTTAGCAAAGGCTCAACCAATCGCTCAAACTGTGCAATATTTTGATTAAACCCGTGCAGATAAACAATAAGCGGCTTTTCTTCTGATGATTCTCCCGTTTGGAGTAACTTGTAGGGGACATCAATTTCAAAAGCACGTTGACCGGAACGCTGAACCTCTTTCATGTTTGTATGATCAGTATTAATTAGAAACTGGTGAGTGGGAAGTGTACGAATTTGATGACCACTTATCTACTGATCCAAATGTACTTAAGCCCTTTGGCTTAAAACAAATTCACTTCCACTATAGAAGCATTTTTACCCATCAATTGGACTTTTTACTCCTTGTCCACCTTTTTTTAGGACGTGGGTCCCGTTAGAAATCGGAATCTGCCAATGATCGTTTTAATCGATTCCTTACATATCTCTTCCCCATGCCAGATTTCAAATATTTTTCTCTGTCTAACGCATCACCTTTATGCAAACATCCCTCAAAATAAATCAATTTTAATGGCCGTCGATATCTCGTGGATTTCGATTGACCGGCTTTATGTTCTTTTAGTCTGGCTTTTAAATCAGCCGTAAATCCAGTATACCAATTTTTATCCTCAAGGCTGTATAGTATATAAACATAATAAAAGCTCATGATCAGAAGATTTCTAACGTGATTCTCATTTATTAGGGATAGTTTTATTTAACCATCAATTGGACTTTTTACTCCTTGTCCGCCTTTTTTTAGGACGTGGGTGTAGATCATTGTAGTACTCACATTTTTGTGTCCCAGCAACTCCTGCACCGTACGGATGTCATACCCATCCTGCAGCAAATGCGTAGCAAAGGAATGACGAAAGGTATGGCTGCTCACCTTTTTGAGGATATTCGTTTGTGATACAGCCGCCTTAATAGCTTTATGCAGATACGATGAGGATTTGTGATATCGCTGAGTCACGCCCGATCGCAGATCTTTAGCCCGCCGAGTAGATGGAAACAGATATTGCCATCCGAATGAGGTAACCAGGGCGGGATATTTTTTTGCCAGTGCTTTAGGCAAAATAATCTCTCCATACCCCTTTTCCAGATCTTTTTGATGAAGTAGCTTTACTCGCTTAATTTGATTTTTCAGCTTTTCTTTACTGACCTCAGGAAGTACCGTTGTACGATCTTTCTTGCCCTTGCCATTGCGCACCCAGATCTGATTAAATTCAAAATCGATATCCTTGACCCGAAGGCGCAGACACTCTGACTGGCGTAAACCGCTTCCGTAAAGCAACTCTGTCATCAGCCGGACATGCCCCTCCATATTCGCCAAAATACGCCGGGCTTCTTTAGCAGATAACACCACCGGCAACCGCTTTGGTTTGTTGGCCCGCTGCAAATTATCAAAGGCACCCAACGGTTTATCGAGCACCTGCTTGAACAGAAAAATAATAGCACACAACGCCTGGTTTTGTGTTGATGCCGCTACATTACGCTCGTTGGCCAGCCAGTTTAGAAACTCCACCACCTCCTCCTTTTCCATCTTTAGCGGATGAGTAAGTCCATGAAATTTCACAAACCGAACAATCCACCTGCGATATGCCTTTTCGGTACGATAGCTATAATTCCGTCTCCGTATCTCCTCACTAACCTTCGTCAACAATTTACTCTTACTCATAACATTTTTTTGATGAACAGTTATAAGTAAGACCACTGCCCCTCTAAAACCTTACGGATAAAATATATTATGCATACATATTATGTGTATTACCTCTGCACTTTCTTTTACAAATAATATTGTTGATACCGTGCCTCAAATTAACTTATCCACATTTTTGCATAATATGCTGACAATGAATAGTATTTAATCCTTATGTATAAGATTAGGTTAGGTTGCTAACAAATAAAAATCATTCAAATTCATGGAACTTGGTACAGGATTAGCAGTTTTGGGATCAGCTAAATTAATTGAAAAAATTTTGGGACCTACGGCGGAATATATTGGAGAGGGTTTAAAAGAATTCACCGAAAAGAGAGTAAATAATATAAAAAGAATCTTTAGCATTGCTCGTGAACAACTTGGAGAGAGAATTGAAGAAGAAGGCCAAGTACCGCCTAGAGTTCTTAAGGGAGTCTTAGAAGAAGGTTCCTTTGTAGAGGATGAGTTATCAGCTCAATATTTTGGTGGTGTATTGGCCGCTTCTAGATCTAAATATAAGAATGATGATCGTGGCACCTCATTCATTTCATTAATTACAAAATTAAGTAGCTACCAATTACACCTTCATTTTATTCTATATAGCTTATTAAAAAAACAGTTTCGTGATAAGCGTCTAAATATTGCCTCCAGCAAACATAGACGTAAATTAAGAATGTATATAGATCTTTTTTCTTTGGAAAATTCTCTCCAAATCTCATCGGACCAACAATTCGATACTATACTCCAACATTCTGCTTTTGGTCTGAATAGAGAGACATTGATAGAAGGTTTTGCATTTGGAACACCAGAAAACTTGTTAGATTACTATCCCGAACCTGAAAATACTGAATTAGATAGCAAGAGTTTTGTATTTACACCATCCGCTTTTGGTGTTGAATTATTTCTTTGGGCTCATGGTGAAGCTAACACACCTTTGGATTGGTTTTTATCAAATACCGTTGATTTACAATCAGTTGAAAACATTGAATTGCCCAAAAAGTATGGTAAGTATAATTAGCTATGTTCGATTTTTTATTTAACAGATTTAAGGAAGTACCTAAATTCAATCAGTATTACCCAACTTTAGAGGGAGCGAGTCAAGATCAACGAAGGTATTTCAACTGGTTTATCAAAGAATTGGAAAAGGGTAAAACACCAGATATACAAGGTAATTTATCTTACGTTTTTTTAGTTCTGTATATAACTATCAATAGGTTTATTAAAGATCGTAATTACGATCAATTATCAGATAATTTTGAAGCTCTTAAACCATATATCTATGAGTACGATACTATTGAAAAGTATGCTCATCAGTGGCATAGAGATGCAGCACTTTTAGCAGGCAATTGGCAAGAAGTTTGGGAGCATGGAAGAAAATGTAAACTTAATACTACAATTGTCTCACATTGCATTTCTAAAGAGCCATCAATTAAAATAGTTGCAAACGATTTATACTCTTTCCTTGACAATAATCCAGGTTTAACAAACTATGGATCGGATAATATCAATTCAGTTAATAAAATTGCTGACGATATTTTAAATGAACATCGTCAAGTTGAGAGGGTTAATTTTTTAAGTTCATTACGAAACAAATATGATTGGCAGTCTCTTTCAGAGGATCAAGTCTTAGAAATAGCTGATGAGTGCGAATATTTATACTCGATCAGAAAATTCAAAAATGCTTTAACAAAAGTCGGTAACCATTCCACAAAAACCTATACACTTTTTCAAAGTGTTCCAATGGACATGGTTCATAGCACGGAGAAAAGCAATTTTGACGGATTAAGTTTTGAAATAGAGACCTCTGTTAGAGCTGACAAGCCACAAGTAGAATTAAAAACAGTAAACCCTGTTTTGGATCTTGTGATTCTTGCAAAAAGCAAGTCAATTCTCAGAGAAGCTGAAAATTTATTAAGAGAAAAAAGAGAGCTTCCTAGAATTGGAGAAGGTTGGATTAGTGAAACTAAACTTTACCAAGAAATAAAAAACCATTTTGAAGATACCGCTGTTGTTCAACATGCAAGACCTGAATGGTTGAAACCACAACACCTCGATGTTTTTCTTCCACTTCATAAAGTAGCTATTGAATTTCAAGGGGCTCAACATATTCGTCCAGTAGATTATTTCGGAGGTGAAAAAGCTTTTAAAAAACAACAAAAAAGAGATGCTCGAAAAGCAAGGCTCTGCGAAGAAAACAATTGTGAGTTAATTGAGGTCTTTCAAGGTTATGAACCTAAAAAAGTGCTTAAAAAAATATCTTCAGCTATAAATGAAAATTAGTAAGCAACCTAACCCGCGCATTAAGTGGGACGTGCCTCGCCGTTGGCTGCCGGTTTCGATTTGATCAGTTTCCGGTGTACATTTTAAAACATATTCAACGTCGTTTTGCACGCCCCTTATGCGCAATGTCGTTAGGTGGTTGCAATTACATGAATAATCAAATCATCAAATTTTAATTCTTTGGGCATTCAATTATGACAGAAAATGAGCTACAATCGATTCCTAAATCAAAGAGACGTTTAATAGTTTTTACAGATGAAAACGCTTCTAATAGTGATGCAAGAACTGAAACAAAATTCGAACTCAGTGAAATCAATAAACTTTTCTTGCCTCAACTATTTCCTTTTGGCGGATTAGCGTATGAGTTGATTAAATCATCGATGAATGCACGCAAAAGTGGTATTGATCTTTCTATAATACCAACGCGAGCTGTTAAACATTTATCACTGCCTCCTAACCATCCTCAAGAAAAAGTTATTTACGTTATTCATCCTGTTAATGATCTTGAATATATTCCAATCTCTTCCTTCCATCACTTTGCTTTTAAACATAAATTTGCTGAAGTAATTAGATTGCTTTCTCACCTAGGAGCGACAAGTATAAAAGGAGAATACATTCATGGATATGGAAAAGAATTTTTGGGGAAGGCTGGTGCTGAGATAAATGGAGTCGGTGAAGTAGAAGGAAAAGGAGAAAAAAAATCTAGTAAAAATCGACAACTTATATACGAAGCGAATTTAGCAGGAACTACAACTCCAACTTTACCTGATGATTTGAGTTGGTATCACTATGAACCTACTTGGAAGGCTATAGCTGAATCGCGTATGAAGTTTGGTCTCAAAGATTTTGATTTAAGACTTGAATATAGTGACAATTATGGAATTGATGCTGAATTTAAAGCAAAAGTTCAAAACTCTGGATTCCAAGTAAAAGGAGAATTTGACCAGTTTAAAAAGACAACTTGGCATTTTTATGGTACCTTCCTAAACGACTAGAAAATTACTTTTATACGTAAATGGTTGCAACCACCTAACCCGCGCATTAAGGGGACGCACCTCGCCCTACCTTGCCGACTTCTGGCTTTTTAGCTCTTCGTTCATTATTTATCAACTCAACATTTTTTCGTGCGCACCTTATGCGCAATGTCGTTAGGCATTTTAAAATTCATCAATTGAATATGCACTCAGTTAATAAATATGGTTTAAAGAGAGATATTCCAGCTTCAGTAAAAAGAGAAGTCCGCCAGAAATATGGTTTCGGCTGTATTATATGTGGTTCAGCAATAATTGAATATGACCATTTTGATCCTCCCTACCGAGAAGCAAAAGAACATGATCCTGAAGGAATTACGATTCTATGCCCTCAATGTCATTCAAAAGTATCAAGAGGTATTTGGTCAAGAGAAAAAGTTTTTGCAGCAACAGAAAGTCCAAAATGTTTAGAAGATGGTTACACTAGTGAGATATTTGATATTGGAGGTTCACACCCAACAATTAAATTTGGCGGAGTGACACTATCTAATTGTGAAATTCCAGTTCAAATAAGTAACATTGATTTATTCAAAATTCAGAAGCCTGAAAAACCTGGTGCTCCTTTTAGACTTTCTGCTACCTTTTTTGACCAAGAGGGAAAACAAACTTTGAGAATTGAAGAAAATGAATGGGTTGCTGATTCGGACAATTGGGATCTTGAAACTAAAGGGCCACGGATTATAATAAGAGAAGCATTATATGACATTCATTTGATAATTCGGGCAATGCCGCCAAAAGGCATAGCTATTGAAAGAATGAAAATGCGAATTCATAACCACTTTGTTGAAGGTGATGAAGAAACACTAACTATTTATGACCCAAATGCTGGTAGCATGAACTTTACAAATTATTTGGTAGATAATTGTAAAATTGGTTTATCAATAGGTTAAAATGCCTAACCAACGCATTAACGCGGACGCACCTCGCCAATTCTCTGCCACTCTTGGTTTTATCTCTCTTCTTTCGTTAGTTGCTAACTCAACATTAATGTGTGTGCAGCTTATGCGCAATGTCGTTATACCGCTTGTTTATGATCTGTTTTAGCTTATATTCATATTAATTTCTTATGACAAGTATTCGCACAAATAACATCTCTCTTGAATACTCAGAATATGGGAATGGAGAACCGCTAGTGCTTGTCCATGGTTCGAGCAGTGATTATCGTACTTGGCAAAATCAGATCAATGAATTTAGCAATCACTTCCGTACGATATCATACAGCCGCCGCTACCACTGGCCAAATGAAAAAATACCGGAAGGCGCTGACTATATGATGAGTGAACATGTGGAAGATTTGGAAATCCTACTACAAAAACTGGACGCAGTACCAGCCCACTTGATAGGTCACTCTTATGGGGCTTTTCTTTGTTTATTACTAGCGATTAAGAATCCGAGTCTGATTCAAACCATGGTTTTAGCTGAGCCCCCGGTCCTTACGTTGTTTGTTAGTAATACGCCGAAGCCCCTCGAATTACTTTCGTTATTTCTAAGGCGACCGCGGACTGCTATAGCGATACTTAAACTTGGAATGAAAGGCATAGAGCCTGCCAAAACAGCTGCAAAGCGAGGTGACATTGAAGAAGTTTCGCGATTGATGGGACGCGCCATACTTGGTGATGAATTTTATAATCAACTATCCGAATCACGTCGTGAACAAGTACGCGTCAATACAATAAAAGCGGAATTACTTGGTTCGGGCTTTGCCCCACTGGGACCTGAAGAATTACGTGAGATAGAAATTCCCACATTACTGGTTGGTGGTGAGAAAAGCCCTAAAGTTTTTCATCGCCTCCTGGATAGGCTTGAAGAACTGCTACCACACACCAACCGGGTTCAAATTCCAAATGCCTCACATATTATGCACGAAGACAATACTGAAGCATACAATAAAGACGTAATGTCATTTCTCGCAAATTATAAGCAAGCGGTCTAACCAGCGCATTAAGGGGACAGGCCTCACCAATTCTTGCCCGCCTGCCATTTATTAGTTAATCTTTCATTTGTAAACAATTTCAACACGTTGGCGCCTGCACCTGATGCGCAATGTCGTTATACCTTTTAAATATCAGAAGTTAAACGGTTAGTCAATTCATTTCATGGATTCAGAAGAGAAACGTCTATACGCCTTAAAACAATATGATATTCTTGATACCGAAGCGGAGGAAGCATTTGACAATCTGGCAAAGCTGGCTGCTCAAATATGCGACACCTCATCTGCCCAGATAAATTTTATCGATAGAAAACGCCAGTGGAGTAAATCTGATATTGGTTGGGGAGCTCCGGAGCTACCGAGAGAAATGAGTTTCTGCGCTCATACGATACAATCAGAAGATTCCATGATGATTGTAACAGATACAGGTGAAGATGAACGGTTTAAAGACAGCCCCTTAGCAAAAAAAGATCCTCCTCTGCGTTTCTACGCCGGTGCCACAATTAAAAGCCAGGAAGGATATCCCATCGGTACATTATGCGTGTTTGATTCGGAACCCAAACAGCTTTCTGACAAACAATCAGAAGCCCTGCAAATGTTGGCTAAAGAAGTGGAAACGCATTTAAAACTGCGTATCAACCGAAGTCAGCTGCACGAAAACCTGGTTCAAGAAAACCAGCTGAATAAAAAAATTATCCAGAACCTACCGCTTAACTTTTTTATGTATAACGCAGAAGGTAAAATTGTACGTTGGAACGAATACATGAAATCAATGACCGGTTATACTGATGAAGAAATTAAGCAAAATAACCCCGAACACTATTTTGATCCGGAAGACCGTCTTAAGGTTAAGAAAAAAATGGAAGAGGTTTTTAGCGGGAAGCAAGTGACTTTCGAAGCCGATTTTATTAAAAAAGATGGATCTACCATGCCGTCCATTTTTAGTGCCTCACGATTTGAAACAAATGGTCAAATCTACCTGATCGGAACCGGTCAGGATGTAACGCAATTAAAACAGACGCAGCATAAACTTGAGCAATCCCTCCAAGAAAAAGAAATTCTTCTGGCCGAAATCCACCACCGGGTAAAAAACAATTTGGCCGTGATATCGGGACTTATAGAGCTTGAAACGATGGATCCGGAGGAAACAGATGTTCATAAAAAACTGCTGAACACCTCGCTTCGCATCCGCTCGATGGCCCGGATTCACGAAATAATGTATCAAACGGACAATTTGACTCACGTAGTTTTTGAGGATGTTGTTGAAACCATTGCAGATAATGTAAAAGACACCTATTCAAAGGCCGATGATATTACTCTGACGTTTGATATCGAAAAAATAACTCTGAATGTGAATCAAGCTATTCCCTGTGGATTGATTATTAATGAACTCCTCACCAATGCCTGGAAACATGCGTATCCTGAAGACAGAAAAGGGAGGATAGAGCTGGAAATGAGTGAATCTAACGGAATGATAACCCTGCGAATTGCCGATCAGGGAATCGGGTTGCCTGAAAATATTAATCCTGACATAGGAGAAACGTTAGGCTTTACCATTGTTCATCAGCTCTGTAATCAATTGGACGCCGAGATCAATCTGAATCAAGATTCTGGTACTGAGTTCATTATCCAGTTTGCCAAAAAAGATGTTAAAGGTGCTGGAAGTGCCTTAGAGTCAAATTTATAATTGAATATAATATTTGTTCTGAGAACGGGGAAGGTATAACCAGCCTTTAGATTACTCCTACCCAAAAATGACTTACTTTGGTGGTATAAAACCGCTACTGGACCCGCCGGGGTGACCTAGATAACCAGCTAGCTTTCGAGCTATCATGCGTATGAGTCCCCGGCAGGATTCCAGACCAGAAGGCACTAGTTAGAATGTAAGCCCAACGGGCTCCTAAAGGTAATAGTGGCTGGTCCTATGCAGTGAGCGGCAAACCTTCAATAGTTAATATAGGGTAAAATCTCATGGAAGCCAGCTATTATGTAGGTATTGACATCTCCAAAAGGCGATTAGATTGGCACCTGACCGACGCCGGGAACACAGAAATCGCAACCGGCCAAGCGGCCAACACTCCAAAAGGGATCCACAAGACAATAGCCCAATGGAAACGAGAAAAAACCTGCCTGAAAGAGCTCATCGTTTGTTTTGAGCACACGGGCCCCTATGGACTTTTGTTGGCCACTATATTAGAAGAGTCCGAGGTTTGTTATGTGGTGGTTTCGGCCGTCCAGGTTCAGCTTTCTTTGGGTATCCGTCGGGGGAAGTCTGATCCCATTGAT
>NZ_JBPOEA010000007.1:0-125458 GCF_052060035.1 Fodinibius sp. SL11
AAGCGTAGGTCCCCGCCCGCTCTTTTTTTTATCGTTCGATCCGCCCTGCACGCCCCGCGTGTAGGGCTTTTTTTGTTCTTGAAACTTAGGATTAAATTTTGGTAGCTAAGACCTCAGCCTTTTCTTTGTACCAATTATGGAAGGTGTCATTACTAATTCGCTCTTTTACTTCATCCATCAGCCACAAGTAGAATGTGAGATTATGGAGGGAGGCCAATTCCAATCCAAGCAATTCATTGTTGCGAAATAAGTGATGGATATAAGACATTTTATATTTCTGGCAGAGATCAGTGGGAAAGTCTGGATCTAACGGTTTTTGATGGTTTTTCCACTTGGCATTACGAATATTAATGTATCCGTTTTTAGTAAAGATTTGTCCGTTTCGAGCATTTCGCGTCGGAAGCACACAATCAAACATGTCAACACCCCGGGCAATTGCGTGCAGGAGATTTTCCGGTTTACCTACCCCCATTAAATATCGAGGTTTCTCTTCAGGCAGATAGTCAGTATTCAAATCGGTCAACTCATACATCAGCTCTGTAGGCTCTCCCACGCTAAGCCCACCTATAGCAATACCTTCAAAATCAAGGTCAGTAACAAATTTTGAGGATTCTATTCGAAGATCTTCGTAGGTGCCCCCTTGAACAATACCAAACTGAGCCTGTTTATGCCCATAATTTGGTTCTGTCTCTAAAAAAGCCTCACGGCCACGTTTTTCCCAACGATGCGTAAGTTCCATTGATTCTTTGGCGTATTCGTAGCTACTGGGATAAGGCGGACACTCATCCAAAACCATCATAATATCGGAACCTAACGTGCGCTGAATATCTACGATGTTTTCAGGTGTAAACATGTGTTTGGAGCCATCAATATGACTCTTGAATTTTGCGCCTTCTTCAGTAAGCTCCCGGTTATCAGATAGGGAAAAGATTTGATATCCCCCTGAATCTGTTAAAATCGGACGATCCCAATTAATAAAGGAATGAAGTCCGCCGGCTCCTTCAATAATATCACAACCGGGGCGCAGATAAAGATGATACGTATTCCCAAGTATTATCTGGGCTTTTACTTTGTCAATGAGTTCATCTTGCTTTACCGCTTTTACGGTTCCCAGCGTTCCCACCGGCATAAATATGGGGGTTTCTATTTTTCCGTGATCCGTATTGAGCGTTCCCAACCGGGCTTTGGTTGACGAGGCAGTCTTTTCTAATTTAAACAATGGCTAATAAATATTAATAAGTTTGTAATTATTTTATATTCTTAGTCGCTGAAGATAGGAAAATTATTTATGCAACATTAATAAGCTATTTTGTATTCTTAATACATTTAAAGAGAAAAAGCGTATATAGAATAGCAGAAATAATTATCTTTATAAGATTTATGTCTAAAGAGACATTAGTAATTATTCCCACGTATAACGAAGCGAATAATATTTCGGAGATTGTCGGGCAGGTATTAAATCAAGATGAAAATATTGATTTACTTATTGTTGATGATGGTTCACCTGATGGAACCGCTGATTTGGTCAAAAAAGCACAAGATAAATTTGGAGATCGATTGCATCTTATTGAGCGTTCGGGAAAATTGGGATTGGGAACAGCTTATGTGGAAGGATTTAAATATAGTCTCGAGCGAGAGTATTCGTATATCTGTGAAATGGATGCTGATTTCTCGCACAATCCAGAAGATGTTCCCAGGCTCATTGCCGAAGTCAAATCGGGCCGGGCTGATGTGGCCGTTGGATCTCGCTACGCCAACGGCATAAGTATCATTAACTGGCCGTTGAGTCGTTTGATTTTATCATATAGTGCCAATCTTTATGCCCGATTTGTTACCGGCTTACCCATTTTTGATACTACAGCCGGATTTAAATGTATTCATAGAAAAGTGCTTGAAAGCATTTCGGTAGACAAGATTCGATCGAACGGTTATGCCTTTCAAATTGAATTGCATTTTAGAGCATGGCAAGCCGGATTTACCTTGAAAGAGGTGGCTATTATTTTTCGAGAACGAGAAGAAGGCGTATCAAAAATGTCAAAATCAATTGTTTGGGAAGCTATTTGGCGGGTTTGGACGCTAAAAATCCAAAGTATATTTGGGACCCTTTAGGTTGTACGATATCTTCTTAATATCTTTGGAGTAGTTTTTATATTTGAAGTCATTTTTAAGTGATAAAAATCGTATATGCAGTATTTAGATTTTGAACAACCGATTGCCGATCTGGAAAATAAGATCAAAGAGTTGAGTGGATTATCTGTTGCGGATGATGAGGTGCTTTCCCCAGAGATAAAACGACTCGAAAAGCGTGTTAATGAACTTAGAGAATCAATATTCACAAACTTAACACGTTGGCAGCGGGTACAATTAGCCCGCCATCCTGAACGCCCCTATACGCTGGATTATATCTATAAAGTCACTGAAAATTTTGTTGAAATTCACGGTGATCGTTATCACAGTGATGACAAGGCCATTGTAGGTGGTTTTGCAACTATTGATGGACAGTCTGTGGTTATTATGGGGCATCAAAAAGGCCGTGATACTAAAAGCAGAAAGTATCGTAATTTTGGAATGGCAAATCCCGAAGGATATCGCAAAGCTCATCGTTTGATGAAGCTGGGCGAAAAATTTGATATCCCGGTGATTACCTTACTTGATACTCCCGGTGCCTATCCTGGATTGGAGGCCGAAGAACGCGGCCAGGCCGAAGCTATTGCAAAGAATCTTAAGATGATGGCTACGCTGAAAGTGCCCATCATTACGGTTGTAATTGGAGAGGGTGCCAGTGGCGGAGCTATTGGTATTGGAATGGGGAATGAGGTATATATGATGGAGAATACTTGGTATTCAGTAATTTCTCCAGAATCTTGTTCATCTATTCTTTGGAAAACATGGGATTACAAAGAACAAGCGGCAGCTGTATTAAAACTGACGGCCAAAGATTTGGAGGGTATGAATGTTATTGATGGTATCATCAAGGAACCGCTTGGCGGAGCCCACCGGAATTATGATGAAGCTGCTAAGGCAGTTAAAGAGCAACTGCTGAAATCACTAAAACGACTTAAGAAGAAGTCACCCGAAAAGCTTGTTGAATCACGAATTGATAAATATGCCAATATGGGTGAATTCAAAAGAGTATCTAACAAAAAGTAGAGATTTCGTTGTTTCCGGATAAAGATCCTATTTACCGTTATACCCATCAGCTCCGCAGCCGATATGGCGAAACGGATCAGATGGGATATGTCTATTACGGGCGATACCTCGAATATTTTGAGGAAGCGCGTACCGAAATGATACGATCGCTTGGATTGCCTTATGCTAAATTGGAGCAAAATGGTGTAATGCTTCCGGTAATACACACCCAAGTGGATTATAAATCACCGGTTTTTTATGATGAACTGATGGATGTTGAGGTATTGTTGTTTGATATCCCCACCGTTCGGCTCGAAACGTTTTATTACGTAACAACTGAACGCCGAGAAGCCCCCCATATTCAAGGGAAAGTTGAGCTTTGTTTTATGAAAGAGGATACCCGCAAACCGTGTAGGGCTCCATCAGATTTTATTGAGGGACTAAAGAAAGCAGTCAACGAGTAAAACTATTATGCAAATACGTCAGCCAATATTATATGTGGCGATATTAGTATTGGTTATTGTTGTTGTACTTGTTGCTATTGGTGGGGGATTATTTAGTCAATCTTCTCCATGGCCGATGCAATGGCAGCATAGGACCTTCTATGGTTTATGTCATCAAATTGCGGATCGCTCGTTTTGGATTAATGGACAACCTATGGCTGTTTGCAGCAGGTGCATTGGAATTTATTCAGGTTTTGCAATGGGATGGGTGCTATTGCCAGTTATCTCACTAACTGGCATAAAAAGGATGGCATCTATTAAGAAAATTGTAGTAGTTGTGCTATTATTTAATATTATTGACGCTGCCGGAAACTTCTTTGGCCTTTGGCAGAATACGTTGGTATCTCGAACGGTGTTAGGGGGTCTGCTGGGAAGTTCAGCAGCACTAATTTTTGTCGGAGATTTTTTTCATCATAACTAAAACAAAAAGGGATCATCATGGATGAAGTAGCAGAACAACAAGCAGAGCAGCAAAATCAACCGCCATATTGGACATCAGTAGGAATTGCAGGATTGATATTTGGGATTATTGTTTTTGCACTGTCATTAGTAACAAGTTATTCAGTAATTAATTCGGAGCCTACAGGCTCACTACTTTCACCGGTGCAGCTGTTGGGAGTACTCGTTTGTTTAGTTGGTGCCTTTGGGGGTATGCTGGCTATTTGGCACTATGCGAATGAATATGATGTCAGCATAAAACTTGGACGGGGAGCACTTATCGGTTTATTTACAGGTATTGCTATTGCTGTAGTCACGGTTATACTAAATCAGATTTGGCAGTTTATTGATCCTGATATGACACAAAAACTGATCGATAGTACAATTGCTAATTTTGAGGCGTCAGATTTGCCTGATGCTCAAAAGCAACAGATGATTGATGCTACAGTCCAAAACATGCGCAGCCAAAATAGTATAGGCACTCAGCTTTTATATAACCTACCCATGTATGGTATTTTAAATGTTTTGACAGGGATGATAGGAGCCAAGATTTTCGGAAATAAAGAAGGATAATTTAGGTATAAGATAAGTTGCAAAATCACAAAACATCTGAGTCTGTTACTACTGATACAAGTTACAAATCATGGGCTGAGCGCAACGGTTTTTCTGACTGGGCGTTGGCTCTTCTCTGGATTATAGCGGCCTTTATACTATTTCAGGTGACGGCTTCTGTGGTGGCTATTGCCCTTATGTTGATGAAAGGTGGTATAAGTGCCAATGCTAACGAGATGATGACGCAACTTACTGAAAATCTGGATCTGCTTTTCATTGGTAATTCGGCGGGACAGATTTTATTTCTGGGATTAGCAACATGGTTTTTTACACGACTGCACAGTTCTAAAGAGGGACGAAATTCGTTTCTTCGATTTAAAATCCCTCCCAATACTCTTCGAAAGTCAGCCATAACAATTGTATTAATTATTGCGATACAGCCGACTATTTGGTTTCTATCATGGATCAATGCTCTTTTGCCGGTTCCCGAAATGTTTAGCAATATGCAAAATACGCAGATGCAGATGATTGAAAACTATCTGCGGGGCGATCACATGTTGGTCCTTACCTTATTTCATGTAGCACTGGTCCCTGCAATTTGTGAAGAAACCCTTTATCGTGGATACGTGATGAGTGCTTTTCAAAAAAGTTGGGGTATCTGGCCGGCCATTATTATTTCAGGATTGCTTTTTGGATTATATCATGTGCAGTTAAGTAATTTAATTCCTCTTGCTACCCTGGGAATGCTTTTTGCGTATTTGACTTGGATTACCGAAAGTATTCTGCCGGCGATAGTTGCGCACTTGGTTAATAACGGTGGTAGTGTGTTGGTTGGTACTTATTATCCAGAATCAGCTTTTGCTGAAATTACGCCCGAAACAATGCCACCTCTGTGGGCCGTAATAATCAGTCTGTTAATTTCTGCTTATATTGTATATTGGTTATATGATCAAAATAAGAAATCAATAGCCTAAGGAGGTTAATTATGTTTAAAGGTTCTGAACCAAATGATATTGAAAATTGGGCTTGTGTTATGGAGGGCGGTACGGAATACGAAGTGGAAAGTGCTAAAAATTACCTTGCCAGCCTCGATATTCCCTCTAACATCTTGTCCAAACGAGATTCTTCATTTAGTGTAAATTATGGCGAAATGGGAATGGTATATTTATATGTTCCCAATGAGTACGAAAAGGAAGCCCGAGAAGCATTGGCCGAGTTTGAATTGCCGGAAGAAGGAACCAACGAAGAAGAATAATTGATCTGTGACTGAGCTTACAAAACGTATTCTATTTGCTGTCCCTGCTGCGGCTTTCTTTATATTTATTACTTGGCTCGGTAATTTTTACTTTGTTGGATTAATTATTTTGGTTGCCCTTTTTATTCAGCGAGAGCTGTCCATGCTGGCTGCTGGGGTGGGTTTCGAGCCGGATAATCTCTTCCCATATACCATAGGCTTATGGATATTATTGAGTCCCTACTTGCCGCATGTCGTTCCCATTGGAATGGCGATCTTCCTGCTATTTATAGCTATACAAATTTTTAAATCCGGTGACCAAGCATTAAAACAAGTGATAGGCACTTTCTTTTGCGGTATTTATGCGCCGCTGGGATTGTTGGCAATTATTTTGATCAGAAATACAGGCTCCTCAAGTATTGGCTTTGCCTTAACCATTGGTTTACTACTTATGGTTTGGGGGAATGATGTTTTTGCCTATTTCGGGGGCAAATATCTCGGAAAAAATAAATTAGCCCCTGCCATAAGTCCTAACAAAACGTGGGAAGGTTTTTTCTTTGGAATTCTTGGAGCATTGGTAGGATTAACAATTGCTTATTATGCTGTGCCGATAGATCTTTCAGTCTCATTGCTCATTTTGGCTCCAGTAGCGTTGCTGATAAGCGTATTTGGCCCCATTGGTGACCTTATGGCCAGTAGAATAAAACGCGCCGCTAATGCTAAAGATGCCTCTGATATTTTACCCGGGCATGGTGGTTTTTTTGATCGTTTTGATGCCCTCATCTTAGCAGGTCCCGTATTTTATCTTTATTTATATGTACTCAAAATTTTAGGATATGTCTCGTTTTAAGCTCGAATTTGAAAAGCTCGAACTTGTTCCTTCCCACCCCTTTACTATTGCACGCGGGACAAAAGAGACGGTGCCCAATGTGTTGGTTTCTTTAACCGCTGACGGTGTCACCGGTTTGGGCGAAGCTGGTCCCAACAGTCGGTATAATGAAGATGCTGATACCGTTGTCTTATTTTTAAAAAAGCTTCCCGAATCATTTTTTGATGATATCGAATCTGCTGATGCCTTATGGAAAAAATTGAAGCAAATAGATAATCCGGTACAATCGGCCAAGACTGCAGTAGAAATGGCATGGCTGGATTGGTGGGGTAAAAGTCAGAATCAACCGCTTTGGAAATTGTGGAATGCTCCTTCTCAAACAACCCCGCCTACTTCATTTACGATTGGTCTGGATGAAATTGATATCATACAGCAAAAAGTGAAAGGAGCAGAAGATTATCCCATATTGAAAGTAAAGCTGGGAACGGACAGGGATAAAGAAATTATTGAAGGTATTCGTGAAATATCAGATCAAACAATTCGGGTAGATGCGAATGAAGGCTGGACGGATTTAGAAACGGCGAAAGAGCAGATCCGTTTTCTGGCAGATAAAAATGTAGAATTTATTGAACAGCCCATGCCTGCTTCGTGCAACCAGAAGTTGGTTCAGTTAAAAGAATGGTCGCCACTACCTATTATTGCCGATGAAAGTTTTGTGGGCAGTGAGTATCTGGATGAAATAGCGGATCAGTTTGATGGGATCAATATTAAGCTCCAGAAAGTAGGAAGTATGGTTGAAGCCTTAAAGCTGATTGAGAAAGCGCGTGAGCGTGATCTTAAGGTGATGATTGGATGCATGATTGAAAGTTCTCTGGGGATATCCGCAGGGGCGTTATTGGGAGCATGGGCTGATTACGTAGATCTTGACGGCCATTTGCTGATTAACAACGATCCCTTTTCGGGCTTGACGCTTACCGGTGATAAGGAAATTGCTCTTTCAGATGCTCCGGGGTTAGGAGTATCTCGAAATTAGGACTTCTCGAGATCAGTTTGTGCAGACGGTATTTTTAAGGCCAGTATAAAAGCAATGATGGTAAGCAGGATAAGTACCGCATTCCGGATGAGTGTGAATTCCAGTCCGGATGCAAACCCAAAGGCACCAAAGCATCCGCAATTTTCTACTGACATTCCCTGTAAGTAAAAATATGAAAGCACAGAAGAGAAACCGATGAGCATCGCCATTGTGCCTGCCAGAGCCCATTTTAACAATTTATTCCAGATAAGAAATACTGCAAGAACCAGTTCGATAATTGATGTCGCAATTACAATAAAATTAGCATATTCAATAAGCCAGTAAAATTCAGTAGCTAACAACTCAACGAGGTAACGTGCTTCTGAACCACTGATGAGTTTTCCGATTCCCGATAGCAAAAACAGAATGCCCAGGAGTAAGCGAATGCCAATTAATGTTTTGCTGAGATAAGAATGATTCATAGTAAAACTGATTCGCAATGGAATGCTATTGAGATTCTAAATGTAGTAGCTTCAAATAAATAAAAAAGAAAAATATTTATGAAGATCTTAATTACAGGAGGCACCGGTTTTATAGGGTCCTATTTACGAACCTTACTATTACAAGAAGGACATTTTTTAACTATTGTGAGCAGGTCTCCAAGAGAATATGAGAATGAAACGGCCAAAAATCAGCAATTTGTTTCTTGGGATGATAACCTGGTGCCGGAAATGGAGGAGGCTGATGCGGTGATAAATTTAGCCGGTTCCTCTATTTTTGGAACTCGGTGGACCGAGGAAGTAAAAAAGAAAATCTATTCCAGCCGTATAAAGAGTACGGAACAACTCGTTGAAGCTATTAAGGTTGCGGACAATCCACCGAAGGTCATGATTTCTGCTTCGGGAGCTGATTATTACAAGCCGGCGGGCGATACCGTGTTAGATGAGTCGGCACCTGCCGGGGACAGTTTCTTGTCCGAAGTGTGTGTGGATTGGGAGAAGGCCGCTCAGCCAGTTACTGAATTTGGTGTTCGGTTAGCGAGTCCGCGGATTGGGGTAGTGCTTGAAAAAGACGGTGGGGCCTTACAACAGATGTTGCTTCCGTTCAAACTTTTTGTAGGCGGGGCCATTGGCAGTGGTGAGCAATATTTCCCCTGGATCCATATGCTTGATTTATGCCGTGGATTACTGTTTCCTTTACAAAATGTAGAACTGGAGGGCCCATATAATTTAAATGCCCCTAATCCGGTGACGATGAACGAATTTGCAAATGAACTGGCATCCCAGTTACATCGCCCGTCGCTGTTTCGAGTACCAGAATTTGTATTGGATATTGCCTTGGGGGAAGCTGCTAATCCCGTAATTACAAGCAAGCGTTTGCAACCAAAAAAGCTACAGCAACTTGGATTTGAGTTCAATTTTGCTCACCTGAGACAGGCTTTAGGGGATATCCTGTAACATAAACTATTATTTTTTAACGGTCTCGTTATCATTACTGCTATCATCGGTATCTGTACCAAAGATCGTCCACGTGCGTAATCCCTCACGTGTCTGTGCAATAAGTTCATTATAGCCATCACCATCGATATCGGTCACAATAGGATATCGCATGCCGCTGGTAGGCACTGAATAAATACGTTCCCCGTTGAGGATCTCCCAAGCGTAGAGGCGTCCGAAGTTAGCTAATGCTATGATATCATCTTGGCCATTTTTATCAATATCTGAGATAAAAGGTGAAAATTTGGGAGCAGCCGGCTGGCCCATACTTTGTGTAAATCGTAGTTGACCCTTCTGATTAATTAAAAACACGGAACCATTTGAACTCATTGTTAATATCATCGGTTCGCGATATGTACGGTCTCCATCCTGTACGGTTAACTCGCTGATGGAAGGCGTTCCTACTAATGCACTGTTTGAGGCATAAACAGCTTCGATATCAGAAGATTCGGTACTTGTTTCAAAGACGTTGAGAGAATCTGCGAATAACTTGTTTGGGCCCATGGAGTATAAATAACCGTCTGCGGCGTTTCCTAAAATATTACCTTCATAAAGTACCGGAGATCCGTTTAATGAGGCATTGATGAATTTAGGAAATCCATTTAACTCCTTACCATTTGCTCGCCATCCATGGAGGGCATTTTCTGCGAATGCTAAGATTGTTGCTGCACCTTGATAGTTGGTAACTGTTGGAGGCGTTTTTATTTCTGCATTCGTAATAATAGGCCAACCGTCTATATTGTCACCACGGCCATCCAAAAGGTGTAGCTTTCTATCAGCGGTGGCAATCATTGCGTTTGGTAATCCGTTTCGGTCGATATCTTCTACTACTAATGGAGATGTTATTTCTTCATTGAGTGCGAAAGGAAACTTGGGAAGAAGCTGTCCATTATCATTCCATCCATATACTTTGTTACCTGCAGCAAGCAGAATTACATTTTGATTCGTCCCATACCAGTCATAAACAACAGGAGATCCGATGGGGGTATCAGATTCGGTGTTAGCTTGTAATACAACCGTTCCGTCAGCTGCAAGAGCGTAAAGATTGCCGGATTCCGTAGCAAAAATAACCTCATCTCTGTCACTGCCACCAATATCAGCTAAAATTGGTTTGCCAGATAAGTCAGAGCCTGTAGGGAACAACCATTTTTCTTGATATGGTGCCGTACGATCTTGCGTTTGATATGCTTTTAAACTGAAGGAAAAGTCGCTACCGCTGTTTGCTGTGGTCGATGCGGTTATAAGATCAAATTTAGAAGTAAGTGCATTAAGATAATTATTCGGAGATAGAAAAGGTTCTACAAACGAATAAAAGTCATTATTAGCAACAAAGAATCCACTTATTTCTTCAGGCAGTTCCTTTTTTATATCCCGAAAGGCTTGTTCGTAGTACATAGTGCGACGCCGACTGCGGTCAGAAGAAACAGCTTCAACAAGTCCTTTACGTTTTGAGATCGCAACGACATCCCCGATTATATTCAGATAAAAATTCTGAAAGGTACAAAAAGAGCTTCCGATGAGTTGGGCAATAGCGTTACTCTGAATGATATACGTTCCATCTCTGCGTTGGATATGATTATCACGAGTAAGTGAATTAAGAGCCCGACGAAGAGCAGGGACATCCGACACTTTTCGCAGAAAGAGATGTTCGCCGGTAGAAAGAAATCCGGACTGAGCATACATTACCAGCGAAAATTCTGGGTCAAGTGTTTTGGCAATATCAGAAAATGCAATTTGGTCGTTTATAAGAACTGAATCTAAGCGTGTAGTATCGGGCAGGGTGGTCGGGGGCACTTTTCTGGGTGCAAGGCGAAACAGTCCTGCTGCCGCTGCATTAGAAGAAATGTATTGATCCAAAACAATAGGGGCATTAGTGGATGATACGGCCGCGACCAGGTCAGACGGGATTTTTTTGTTGAGTGGGATGGAGCCGGCAAGTTCAATCATGCTACCTTGCTCTTCGCCTTCTTGTTTAACGGATAATAATGTTGGTTCAGTACCCTCAAGGGCATTCATAATCATTGGACGATAGGTGACCATGGATAGTTGCTGTGCCCATTTGTCAAGAGAGGGAGTATTCATAATGATATTCCCGGGTTGGGGGGTAATATCCGAAAGGTTTGCCCGAGGTTGTGTACCTATATACGCTCGGATGGACTCTTCAAGTGCAAGGCTGGATTCGGACATGAATAGATCATCATGAAGTTGTGCTGCAAAAAGTCTCCGGTCACCAAGATGTAATATATGTATCTTGACGTTGTTAAAGCTGTACTGGTTTTGTGAAAAATCCAGGTAAAAGTTGGATTGCATCCGTTCGATAAAACCGCTGGATGCTTGAGCCATCCATACAATAGCAAGCTTATTATCGGTGTCTGGATAGAGTGTGACAGCATTTAATGAAACTGGGGATTGAGCCGTAGAGTCTATCCTTGATAAAAGTTGAACGGCTGAAGATGTGATGTCATCTAATAAAGGAGTGTGAGATGCATTAAGAACTGAATTGAGCGTAGCTGCTTTATCGGGAATGATAACAAAAGGTGCTTTTTGGGGCACCGCATCTGACCAGTTTTGGTCGGAAATATTTGAACATGACGCTAATAGTAAAATGGTAAGTAAATAAAGTACTGCAGCTTTCAACGTATTCATGAATGGGGTAAATTTTCTACGTAATATTATTAAAATATCGCTGTTAATTTAATAGCTTATGCCAAGGCATGTTTTTTGAGCCTTTAAAAGTAACAATTTTGATTTAAATGAACTTTCTTAATCCGCTATTTTTATTGGGGCTTTTGGCCGTCGCAATACCTGTTATCATTCATTTGATAAATCTGCGTCGGCCACAAAAGGTTGCTTTTTCAACCCTTTCTTTTTTTAACGAGCTTCGTAAAATTACAATTCGTCGTATACGAATCAAACAATATTTGCTGCTTGCGCTTCGAACGCTTGCCGTGTTATTTTTAGCTCTTGCCTTGGCTCGTCCTTTTTTGCCTCCAACTATAACAGGGTCAGCAAGTTCCGGGCAATCTCGATCAGTAGCTATCTTAATTGATAATAGTATTAGCATGAGTCGGGTTGGGACTAATGGGCCCCTGATTGAGCAAGCGAAAACTATTGGCAACCGAATCGTTAGAAACGGTAATTCTGATGATAAATTTCTTATAAAAACGACAAATATCCTTGATGCAACAAATGCTGGTTTTGTCAGCGCCAACCGTGCGATTGCTGAGATTGATGATATAACGGCTGTTAATCGTGGTCATTATACCACAGATCAGTTTAAGGAAGTATATCGGCAGTTGAAAGAGGCACCGGAATCCCAATTGGTGTTATATGTCATTTCTGATGGACAGGCCAGCCAATTATCAGATTTGGAAGGGATCGATATCGATAATGGGTCAGAAACTCAATCGGTGTCAGTTCAGCTTATAAGGCTGGAGGAAGCTAAGCAACAAAATGTGGCTGTTAAGTCAGTTATACTCCAGAATCAGCTCTTAAGTCCCGGATCGCCGATAACGTTATCGGTAGAAGTGGAAAATACCGGTGACGCAGCTGTCGCTAATCAGTTCGTCTCGTTGCAGGTTGAAGGAGAGATGACTGGCCAGTATGAGACTTCCTTGGAGGCGGGCGAAACAAAAGATTTTTTATTTGAGATTATTCCGGATGAAATTGGATATCTGTCCGGGCAAATTCTATTGGAGGGTGACCAAGTAGATTATGATAATACAAGACACTTTGTAGTACGTATTCCGCAGCAGCGATCAATTTTGTTAGTAAATAACAGCCAGGAGTCTTCATCTTTCAGATCATATATAGCTCCGGCTTTAAAGGCGGCACGGGAAACTAATGCCCGAATATTATTCGAGGAAAAACAGGTAGACGAAATTGAACAGGGAGAATGGACCAACTATGATGGGGTAATACTTAATGGGTTGATCAATATCCCTGCATATTGGCATCAGGGGCTACGCCAATATGTACAAGACGGTGGAGGTATCCTGTTTTTTCCATCGGAACAGGGAGAAATAAAAAGCTATAATAAATTCTTTTCTCTTTTTAATGCCGGTCGTTTTGATAATGTGATAGGAGAGTACGGTTCTTTTGAAACCATTTCGAAAATGGCGGCACTTGAAGAAGGCCATCCTATATTAGATGATATTTTCAATAAGAAACAAGACGAGGAGATTCGTGTTGACTTACCTTCGCTGTTCTACTACTACCACTACGAGCCTGCTTCGCAAGCTAATAGCCTGACTCTTTTAGAAGCTGAAAATAATGATATTTTGCTTGCTGAACACAAGTTTGGTGAAGGCAAGCTGCTTACCTCGGCATTGGGCCCTGATCCGGGATGGTCGAACTTTCCGGTGAATCCGCTTTTTGCTCCGTTATATTACCGGGCTATATTATATGCCTCTTCCCCTGAACGAGGGGGGCTGCAGCAGCATCAGCTTGGCAATACTTTTGAGTGGGTAGAGGATGTCTCAGAAACGGATATCATCCTTTCGCTCAACGGAACGGATTACAAACCAGATGTTCTGCGACAAGCCAATGGCCTGAAAATAAGTTATGAGGGAAGGGAATGGGAACCCGGAATCTTAGAAATTTCTGCCGGAGACCAAGAAATACAGGTAGCGATAAATCAAAATATAATGGAATCGTATTTTGATACGTTAGATGATAAGCAATGGCAAAATATACTGTCTGACAAGATATATACACCCGATATTATTGCGGGAAATGATCTCTCGACTGATAAACTCGATGAGCAGCTGCGATCTTCTGTTTTCGGAAAAGAGATTTGGAATTGGTTTATTTGGATAGCATTGCTTTTTTTAGTTATAGAAACATTAATTACCCGGCTATACAAGGCCGAGTCAACGTAAGATAACATGGTAAATAGTGAGATAGATATTATCCTTTGGTTGGTATTGGGTCTATTTACGCTGGGTGCAGCCTTGTTGGCTACTTTCTCTTTAATTAATGTTGTCCGGTTACGAAATGTGCGGTTGAGCTGGAAAACCGGAAAACTGGGAGGATATCCGCTGTTTTCGACCTTATTTATGGTCACGGTTTTTGTAGCGGCCGGCGCTGCAATATACCGCGGAGCAACAAGCGAAATAGTACTTGCCGGCATATATGGCTGGCTCGGATTTTGCTGGTTTACATCCAGTTTTTTGGCAACCAAACGATATATTACCGATCATGGCATTGTGAAAAACGTAAATGAACCATCACAAACCGTAGCCTGGCACCAGATCCGTGATTTTGTAGAAACTGAACAAGAAACTTATACGCATTATATTTTTATCTATAACATTGATAAAAGTGATAATAACGATCAATTTATTCGTTTGGAGCTTGATGTACCTCATTACAAAAAAGAACCTTTTAAAAAATTGATTTCTCATAAACTCGGGCGGCGAATTCGTTGTTATGTTAAGGATGATATAAACATCCAGCAGTTTAAACAGCTGTAGCAATCACAATTACAACTTTTAGATTTTACTCATTTGTTTGAAGAGATACGAAATTCTGATATTGTTCAAGAGCGGGCCATTCTTGTAGGAGTTTATGGTCCCGAAACCCCGCGCATCCAGGCCGAGGAATATCTGGATGAGCTTGAACTGCTCACCTATACCGCTGGCGGTAAAACGATAGATAAAGTTCTGCAAAATCGCATGCATCCTGATCCGTCTTCGTATGTTGGATCGGGTAAGTTGCGGCAACTCAAGTCGATGAAAGGGGATAGAAATATTGATACGTTTATATTTGACGATGACCTTTCACCGACCCAGATTCGGAATATCGAAAAAGAAACCAAGGCTAAAGTACTGGATCGCAGTGGATTGATTCTGGATATTTTTGCTTCTCGAGCAAAGACCGCAGCCGCAAAAACACAGGTAGAGCTTGCTCAGTTACAATATTTGTTACCCCGACTGACACGATTTTGGACGCACTTATCGCGACAACAGGGTGGTATTGGTACACGGGGCCCCGGTGAGTCACAGATCGAGATGGACCGTCGTATGATTGACAAGCGTATCGCTACACTCAAAGACAAGCTCGACAAAATTGATCAGCAGCGCCAGACCCAACGTAAAGGGCGGTCTGATAAAGTACGGATTTCGCTTGTTGGGTATACGAATGCCGGAAAATCTACATTGATGAATGGGTTGACGGATACGAAAGTATTGGCCGAAAATCGCCTGTTTGCAACACTCGATTCAACCGTTCGACAGTACGAAGTTGGTAACCATGAAGCGCTTCTGTCTGATACAGTAGGATTTATCCGGAAGCTGCCACACGATCTTATTGCGAGTTTTAAATCTACCCTCGATGAAGTGCGCGAATGCGATATTTTATTGCATGTAGTAGATGCCTCATCCCGTGTTGTGCAGGATTATATTGATGTAGTCAATGATACCCTTGAGGATATGGATGTCAATGATAAAAAAAGTCTGCTTGTGTTTAACAAGATGGATGCCATCGATTCGCATCGCATTAACGAGCTAAAACGGGCTTATCCTGATGCCGTATTTATTTCTGCGGAGCGGGGCATTGGACTGGATAAATTAGAACATAGAATCAAGGAACTTATTGAGGAAGATTTCGTTACAGAAACGAGGACCATCCCTGCAGCAAAGTATGAAGGAGTCGCATTTTTACATCGCGAAGCAAATATTATAGAAAAAAAATACGTAGGTTCAGATATAAAGCTTACGTTTAGTATAGATAAAGCAGATCTAATGAGACTTAACGCTATACTTGACAATATTGATACGGCCGAATCAGTTATGTAATAAATTGTATTATATTATCTACCAATGCTTGCAAATAAATCCATAACAAAATCAGAGTTTAAACCTCTTCGAGGTTCCGATACCGTTGAGGAAGTCAGGGACCGTTTGGAGCAGGAAGAGGTAAATGCATTACCGGTCGTAGATCCCACAACGCAAAAACTTATTGGTCAGATAGATAGCGACCAGCTTTTGGAAGCAGAAGACGATCAGAATATCTCTGAACTGCGGATGGATAAGGCCATCAAGATTTATGAAGGGCAGCACATCTTTGAAGGGGTTCGGTTGATGTTACAATATGAGCTTAATTTACTACCCTTGGTTAATAAAGAATCTTCTTTTTTGGGCGTTATAACCAAACAGCAAATATTGGAGTCGATCTCCAAGATGATGAATCTCGAACAAAAGGGTTCGGTATTGACGATTGAAATTGAGCCCATTGACTTTTCGCTCTCCGAAATTGTGCAAATTATTGAGGCCGAGGGGGCTAAAATTCTGGGAGTAGCGGTAGAAAGTACCGATGGCAACCACCAGGCATTTGAAGTATCGGTAAAACTTAACTTAGAGGATATTTCTCGGGTAACGGCCGCACTCAAAAGATATGGGTACACTGTTCTTGTGGAATCGGAGAGTACTGTGCTCGAAAATGACCTTGAATATCGTGCTGATGAACTGATAAAATACATAGATATGTAAATCTATGTATAATGGAATTCCTTTCTGGTATTTTCGGAACAAATACTCAATTCTTGGTATATTCAGTAATAACTGAAACCTGAATTTTATTTGATCAATGGTAAACGTGCGCCGAATTATTAGCTTATTATTTATCGGTATACTCACTGTCTTTACGCAACTACATGCGCAAGAAATACAGGAGTCGGCTTCTAACGACTTTGACAATGCTGTTACCCTTTTTAATAAAGGGCTTTTTGAAGAATCTATTTCTGAATTCAAGCATTTTATCCGGGATCATGAAAATCATCAGCTTGTTACTACGGCGAACTATTATTTAGCAAGAGCTGAGGCTAAAACGGATTCTATCAATAAATCACCGAATTTTGAAGAGTTTATTGCTGATTATCCGTTTTCCAGTTACTCCTCGAAGCTGCTTTTTGATCTTGGTCAGCAGGCCGATAGTGCAGCCCGATACAAAGAGGCCGTAATCTATTATAGCCGCGCACAAAAATTGGGACTGGATAAAAAAGCTTCAGCTAAGGCCTACTATTGGATGGGGGAATCAGCTGCCATGGATAGTAATTTTGTAGAAGCCCGCGAATATTTTATGACGTTGGCTGATAAATACCCCAAAAGCGAATGGGCAGCTAAGGCATTATATACGCGCGGACGATTGTATCTGAGCGAAAATAAATATGATTCTTCGACGGTTGCCTTTGAGATCTTGAAAGACCGTTATCCCAATAACGAAATGACCCGCCGTGTGGGCACAGCGTTAGGAGAGTCGTACTATCAGCAGGGTGAATACCAGCAAGCCATTGAAGCCTTCAAAAATGCGATGCCTTACCTTGATGGTGCAATGCGTTCCAAAGCGGTTTATTTGATTGCAGAAAGTAATAATTATCTGGGGAAGTATGATGAAGCTTCGAGATATTACAAGCAGTATATAAATTTAAATGAGGGGACAGATCGAGTACGTGTAGCCCATTATGGGTTGGGCTGGTTGTATCACAAACAGGAGATTTACCATTGGGCGGCCGATGAATTTTCTAAAGCTGCGGAGGGCGACGACGAAATGGCGCGAAAGGCATTGTACTATAAAGCGGTAAATGAAAAGCTTGGGTCACGATATGCCGAGGCGTTAAATACGTTTCGCTCTTTTGGGGATCGTTTTCAAGAAGGACTTTGGGTAGAGCAGGCCTATTACGAATGGGCGGTGACGGCGTATGAGGTCGGCCGGCATACGGAAGCAATTAATGCCTTACTGCCGCTGGTGCGAAGTGATCGTGAGTTGGACTGGAAAGGTAAAGTTTATACCCTGCTTGGGGAAGCATATTTTGCAAACAAAGAATATACACGAGCCCTACAGGCATTTGAGGCAGCCGAAAAAGTTACCGATGTTGATCCCGCAATAAAGCGGCAGGCAAAGTTTCAAAAAGCGTGGGTACAGTACAGTAATCAGGCATATAAGCAGGCCCAGCCTATTTTCAGGTCGGTTTATAATGAAGCGCCCGAAACCAAGTTGGGAAAGGAAGCACTTTTCTGGAGTGCCGATGCACTTTATCAGATACAGCAATATGGCCCGGCTGCCAAGCAGTTTTCGGAATTTATCAGTCGTTACCCGGATCATGAAATGATTGGCCCGGCGAACTATGCACTGGGTTGGAGCTATTTTAAAAATGGCGATTATGAGCAGTCGATTGATCCGTTTGTCACATTTTATGAAGATTATGAAGCGCCCGATGTGGCATTATATCCTTATGATACGGATACGCAGCTGCGCATAGGGGATGCCTACTATGCAATTAACGATTATGATAATGCTATTTCATATTATCAGGAAGCGATAGGGGCTGAACCCGGTGGTGATTATGCAATGTATCAAATGGCAAATAGTTACTATCGGGATGAACAGACCTACGAAGCCGTAACAACATTTCGGCGATTTCTAAGAATTTATCCCTATAGTCAGTTTGTGGAACAGGCCCAGTATAATATCGCCTATATCTATTTGAATACGGGGAATTATACTCAGGCGGTTGAAGAGTTTCAGGAGGTCATCAATAAATATCCCAATACCGAATGGGCGGCGCGTGCGCAATACAACATTGGTGATGCCTATTATAACGCCGGTGATTATCAAGAAGCTATTGCCGCTTATAAAGATGTGATGGAAGGGTATCCGCAAAGCGAGTATATCATTGAGGCCGTGAACGGAATTCAGTATTCGCAGATGTCATTGGGACAACCTGATTCGAGCTCGGCCATCTTAGAAGATTTTATTGCTGATCATCCCCAGACGTCAATGGCCGACAGGCTTCGATTCCGACAGGCTGATAACCGTATGCAGTCAGGGAATTATCAAGCAGCTATTGATGAGTTTCAGCAGTATATCAGAATAACCAATAACCAGGAGCTATTGCCTGATGCCCATTTTAATTTGGCAAATGCTTATGAGCAAACCGATCAAATTGCCAAGGCTGTGGACCAATATGAGATGATTGTCAATGACTTTCCAAATTCCGAGCGCGTTGGTCCATCGCTGGCATCACTGGGCCGCATCGCTTTTTCCCGAGTAAATTATCAAGAGTCTTTTAAATATTTCAGTCAGCTTGCTGAACAGCAGCAGAAATACCGGCATGAAGCATACATTGGTATGGGGAATGCGCAGCTGGCGATGAATAATCTTAGTGAAGCTGAGAAGTATTATCAATCGGCGCTGCAAGGTAATGAAAATTATGAGCCAGCAAAGGTTGGTTTAGCAAAAATTGCTATTGAAAATGAAAATTATCAGCGAGCCGAAGATATGTTATCGCCTATTGCGGAATCTAATACCACCGAAGTGGGGGCTGAGGCCCAATACTATTTAGGTGAACTGTATCAGAAGCAGGGGAATTACGAACAGGCGGTCAAGGCCTATGCCAATGTAAATATTTTGTATGAGGCATTTAGCAATTGGGTGGCCCGAGCCCTGTTAAAGCAGGCGGAAAGTTATATTCAGATGGGAAAGACTGGGGAAGCACGCTCTACGCTCAATACGCTTGTCGAAGATTATCCCGGTACGCCTCAGGCCAAAGATGCAAAACGAATATTGGATTCACAGTAGGGTATGAAAAAAGAAGTTAGTCCCGCACCTATCTTAAAGGGAACGATAAAGCTGCCGGCCGATAAATCTATTTCCCATCGTTCGGTTATGTTTGCCTCCTTGCACAAAGGTCAATCTTCTATTCACAATTTCTCTTCTGCTGCAGATCCACACAGTACAATCGAATGTATGCAGGGATTGGGAGTGACGGTTCGTAAAACTGGCAACACCGTTGAAGTGGAAGGGGTAGGACGGGACGGATTGCAGTCACCCAAAGAAGATTTAAACTGCGGAAATTCTGGTACTACCATGCGTCTGCTGAGCGGTATTATTGCAGGGTCGGGCGTTTCGGCGCGTCTTGTTGGTGATGAATCCCTGTCAGCTCGCACGATGAAACGGATTATTGATCCACTCACCCAAATGGGGGCAGAAATTACTGCTCGCGCAAATGACTTTGCTCCATTGCAGATTAATCGGACCGGCCCGCTAAAGCCGCTGCATTTTCCATTGCCTATACCCAGTGCACAGTTAAAGTCGTGTGTATTGCTGGCAGGTTTGTTTGGCGATAAGGCGACCGAAGTAATAGAAACGCTACCGAGTCGTGATCATACCGAACGGCTGTTAGATTTGCCGATAACGGAGAAAAATGGACAACGACATATATATTCGTCACAAGCTGATGATATTCCTGCCCAAGATTATCGCATTCCCAATGATTTTTCAGCAGCCGCTTTTTGGCTGGTGGCCGGAGCTGTTCATTCCAATGCAGAAATCACACTGCCCAACGTAGGAATGAATCCCACTCGCTTTGGAGCGTTGGATATCCTAATACAAATGGGTGCTGATATTACCGTTCGCAATGAGCACAACGAAGGTGCCGAGCCGGTAGCGGATGTAACAGTTTGCAGCTCTGACCTTAAGCCGATTAAAATTACAGAAGAGATCGTCCCCAATTGCATTGATGAAATTCCAATCCTGATGATTGCCATGCTTTTTGCCGACGGGGTTTCACACGTGAGTGGTGCAGAAGAGTTGCGGCACAAAGAAACCGACCGACTGAAAGCAATGGGAGAAATGTTGTCAAAAGCTGGTGCCGATGTTACCGAGCATAAAGATGGCTTTGAAATTAGAGGGGACTCTGACTTCAGACCGGAACCGGCATCCTATGACAGTTTTCACGATCACCGCATTGCCATGTCGGCCGCTGTATTGAGTATGATGGGAGATCAACCATCCCAGATAAAGGATGCCGAATGTACTGCCATTTCTTACCCATCGTTTTGGGATGATCTGTCACTTCTGACGAATTGATTGGGCAATCCGCAAATCTGACAATTCACTCTTGTTGATGACGCAATAATGCCAATACGTCATAAAAGTATCCCTCCTATACAGCTTGGCATTGTGATTGCTCATATAAAAGTGAATTTGAAAGAAATGGGTAAATCCATGAATGATTTTACGGTTGATATTGAACGACAGCTGAACAAGCTGGGAAAAGATATACAGGATTTTGTGGAACGTATTGTACCTCTGGAAGACAGGGGACATGATTTTACGCCAGCTTGTGATATTGTTGAAAGCGATGAAACATACGCGATTAAACTGGATTTGCCCGGTTTGTCAAAGAAAGAAATTAATATTGCTCTCAAGGAGCATGTTTTAACGGTGAAAGGCGAACGGGCTGAGGAGTTAGACAACTCTGAAGTTTATCGTCGCCAGGAGCGCTCTACGGGCGTATTTTCGCGCTCGTTTGCGTTGCCAGAGAACGTGAATACTGCTGAAATTGATGCAGTATTTCGCAATGGGGTATTAACGATTACGATGCCCAAATCGGATGTTCTCAATGATGCAGAATCTATTCCGATTAAATAAAAATATACAAGTGTCATGCTGAACTTGTTTCAGCATCTGCACTGCGAAACAAACTTCTGTTGCGCAGATCCCGAAACGAGTTCGGGATGACATGATTTACAAGAAATTGCACAAAGAATTAAACAAACAACAAAAAATCATAAACTACTATTATGGGAAAGATTATAGGAATTGACTTAGGTACAACCAACTCCTGCGTTGCTGTAATGGAGGGCAATGAGCCTACTGTTATTCAAAACTCAGAAGGCGGTCGAACAACCCCATCGGTTGTGGCATTCTCCAAAGACGGTGAACGCTTAGTTGGTGCACCTGCTAAACGGCAAGCTATTACGAATCCAGAAAAAACGATTTCTTCAATCAAGCGGTTCATGGGCCGCTTTTATGACGAAGTGAAAGAAGAGGCTAAGCAAGCTTCTTACAAGATTGTAAAAGGTGAAAATAATACGGCCCGCGTTCAGATTGAAGATCGCAAATATGCCCCGCAGGAAATTTCTGCCATGGTGCTTCAGAAGATGAAGCAGACCGCGGAAGAATATCTTGGCGAAGATGTAACTGAAGCGGTTATTACCGTGCCGGCTTACTTTAATGATGCGCAGCGTAAAGCTACCCAGGAAGCGGGAGAAATTGCCGGACTCGAAGTAAAACGAATTATTAACGAGCCTACCGCGGCTTCGCTGGCATATGGTCTTGACAAGAAAGACGATGATATGACCATTGCGGTTTACGACTTGGGTGGCGGTACGTTTGATATCTCTATCCTTGAACTGGGAGACGGCGTGTTTGAAGTAAAATCCACAAGCGGCGATACGCATCTTGGTGGGGACGACTTCGATTCACGTCTGATTGATCACCTGGCTAAGGAATTCAAGAAAGATGAAGGCATTGATCTTCGTGAAGATCCAATGGCAATGCAGCGACTTAAAGATGCTGCTGAAAAAGCCAAGATCGAGCTTTCAAGCTCACAGAAAACGAATGTGAACCTACCGTTTATCACCGCTACTGATTCTGGACCAAAACACCTGAACATTGATATTACTCGATCAGAATTTGAAAAGATGATCGATGATTTGGTTCAAAAGACCATGGATCCTTGCAAGAAGGCACTTGACGACGCTGATATGACCAAGAATGATATTGATCAGGTGATCTTGGTTGGTGGATCTACCCGAATTCCAAAGATACAAGAAGTTGTAAAAGATTTCTTTGGTAAAGATCCAAGCAAAGGCGTTAACCCTGATGAGGTTGTAGCTGTTGGTGCGGCCATCCAGGGTGGAGTAATGTCTGGCGATGTTGATGATGTTGTACTGCTTGATGTTACGCCATTGTCACTGGGTATTGAAACGCTTGGCGGTGTTTCAACTCAGCTTATAGAATCGAACACCACTATTCCGACCAGCAAGACTGAAACATTCTCTACTGCTGCTGATAACCAGACCAGCGTAGAAATTCACGTGCTGCAGGGTGAACGTGCCAAAGCACAGGATAACCGAACACTTGGACGTTTCCACTTGGATGGTATTCCTCCGGCACCGCGTGGTGTACCTCAAATTGAGGTTAAGTTCGATATTGACGCTGACGGTGTGCTCAATGTAAGTGCCAAGGATAAAGGTACTGGAAAAGAGCAGAGCATTCGCATCGAGTCTTCTTCCGGATTGTCTGAAGAAGAGATCGAGAAGATGAAAGAAGAAGCTGAAAAGCACGAAGAGGAAGACGAGCGTATCCGTGAGCGTGCTGAGAAGTTGAATAAAGCGGACAGCTTGGTATTCTCTACACGCAAGCAGCTTGATGAGCATGAAGATAAAATTTCTGCCGAGAACAAAGAGAAAATTGAAGCTGCACTTGAGAAAGTGAAAGAGCTCCACGATCAAGAGAAAGTGGATGAGCTTGATGAGGCCATGGAAGAATTGAATAACGCATGGTCAGAAGCTTCTCAAGAAATCTATCAGGGAGCTGCCCAAGGTCAACCCGGAGCCGGTGCTGCCGGACCGGGAGCCGCTGCAGGAGCAGCCGCCGGAGCTGGAGCTCCAAACGGAGCCGCTGGGGCCGAAGCTGATGAAGGTGGTGACGAAGATGATGCCGTTGATGCTGATTTCGAAGTTGTCGATGATGATGACAAGGAATAACAGCAGATCTTAATAACAGTTAAAAAGCCTCTCACCAAATGGTGAGGGGCTTTTTTTATGGAATATTTTTCTTCAACACATTGGTAAGCCTTTATTTGAAGATGTGCGGAGTTGGTTACAGTAATCGGATCCGTTATATTTGGGCGAATAAATAGAAGGATAAAAAAAGTAGAATTTTTACTGATTTGAATCAGGCAAACCCCTCAATACTTCAGGATCTTATTGACCGTGCTTTTGAAGAAGATGTGTCTGATGGTGATGTAACGACTAATGCCATCGTAGATGAAAGCCAACAGGCACAGGCTATTTGGGTGGCAAAGCAGCAGGGAGTTGTGGCGGGACTCGATGTTGCACAACGAATTTTCGAGTATTTAGATCCTGATGTGATATGGGAACCAAAGATTAAGGATGGCACATGGATGGGCCAAGGTAGTGAAATGGTCATCTTGAAAGGCCAAGCTCGAGCCCTGTTAACAGCGGAGCGAATTGCCTTGAACGTAGCTCAGCGTATGTCTGGAATTGCTACAATCACACGAAAGTTTGTAGAAGCTGTTAGTGGATATCCTACAGAAATATTGGATACGCGAAAAACCGTACCGGGTTTTCGTCAGTTGGATAAGTATGCCGTAAAAGCCGGTGGCGGAAGAAATCATCGCATGGGACTTTATGATATGGCGATGATTAAGGATAATCATATTGCGGCTGCTGGTAGTATCACATCTGCAGTGCAGAGTATTCGTGAAAGTCACAGTCAAATTACGGTAGAAGTTGAAACAACCACCTTGGACCAGGTAAATGAAGCTCTTGCAGCAGGAGTGGATATTATTATGCTTGATAATATGAGTACTGAAAAGATAAAAGAAGCCGTTCAACTTATTGGATCAGCTGCCAAGACAGAAGCCTCGGGTAATGTATCACTTGATAGCGTAAAAGAAATTGCCGCTACAGGCGTTAATTATATTTCTGTAGGAGCACTAACACACTCTGTGGAGGCTTTCGATATTAGTCAACGATTAACGTATATCAAATAAACATTAGAAGTAGAATTTAATCACAATTATGGAGACCCAAGAACTTGTTGAGGGCATTAAAAAGCTAAAAGAAGAAAAAAACGCAGTCATTTTAGGACACAATTATATGGTGCCCGAGGTACAGGACATTGCCGATTATTTGGGGGACTCACTGGGCCTTTCCCATCAGGCGGCCAAAACGGATGCCGAGATGATCGTTTTTTGCGGGGTGCACTTTATGGCAGAAACGGCGTCGATTATTTCGCCGGATAAAACCGTGCTTATTCCCGACTTGGATGCCGGATGTTCGCTGGCCGACAGTATTACGGTCGAGCAGCTTCGAGAGTGGAAAGCCGATCATCCTGATGCGGTAGTTGTTACCTATATCAACACCACAGCAGCCATTAAAGCGGAGTGTGATTATTGCTGTACCTCATCAAACGCAGTGGACATTGTGGAATCGATTCCTGAGGATAAAGAGATTTTATTTTTGCCGGATAAGTTTCTGGGATCCTATGTGGAGATGGTTACGGGACGTGAGCTCAATATCTGGGATGGCGCGTGTCATGTGCATGAAAAAATTGGGGAATTAAATCTTGCCGACAAGCAGAAAGAATATCCTGAAGCGGAAGTGTTGATCCATCCTGAATGCGGGTGCTCAACCTCATGTATGATGAAGTCAGCGATGTATTTTGATTGCAAGGATGGGCATATTCATTCCACCAGCGGGATGTTAAAGCAAGCCCAGGAATCTGATGCCGAGGAGTTTGTAGTAGCTACGGAGACCGGTATTTTACACCGTATGCGGAAAGAAAATCCCGGCAAGAAATTCTATCCCGCGAATGAGAATTCGGTTTGTGAATATATGAAGATGATAAACCTTGAAAAGCTGTATGATGCGTTAAAGTACGAGCAGTATGAGGTGAAAGTAGATGCCGAACTGGCCGAGCGGGCTCATTTGCCGATTGAGAGAATGTTGAGTATCGCCTGACATATTCAGATTCTGAAACAAGTCCAGCATTACACTTCATTAAGTTTTGAAAAGCCTCTTATGAATATCTTAGGTATAGAATCATCTTGTGATGAAACGGCGGCGGCTGTTTATACAGATGATGGGCTGCAGTCCAATATAATAGCTTCTCAAGCGGTTCATGAGCAGTACGGAGGGGTTGTGCCGGAACTGGCTTCCCGGGCGCATCACAAAACGATTTGGCGAACGGTACAGCAATCACTGGATGAGGCTGAACTACCATTGGATGCTATTGATGTGGTGGCCGTAACACAGGGACCAGGTCTGATGGGATCGCTGCTGGTGGGACTCTGTTTTGCCAAAGGATTATGCCTGTCTCGTAATGTCCCACTGGTGGGCGTCAATCATATGGATGCGCATATTTATGCCAACTTTATTGACGACCAGCCCAAATATCCGTTTGTCTCGCTTACCGTTTCTGGTGGACATACCCAGCTGGTTCATGTAACGGGTCCTTTTCAGCATGAATTATTGGGGCAGACCCGTGACGATGCGGCGGGAGAAGCGTTTGATAAAATCGGAAAAATTTTGGGACTTCCATATCCTGCCGGTCCGGTTATTGATGAGCGGTCACAGCATGGAGATCCCGATTTTCATGACTTCCCCCAGGCGATGCTGGATAATGATTTTGAGTTCAGCTTTTCGGGATTAAAGACTTCGGTCAAATATTTTCTGGAGGATCAGAGTGATCAAGAGCAGTTTTTGGAAAATCACCTGGATGATGTTTGTGCCAGTGTCTCACATGCAATTACTGAGGTATTGGTAAAGAAGCTTCGTAATGCTATTGAGCACACCGGGGTAAAAACGATTGCGCTTGCTGGAGGGGTATCTGCTAACTCTATGTTGCGTGGTAAAGCCACTCAGTTAGCGGAAGAAACGGGATGTGAGTTACATATCCCAAAGTTAGCTTATTGTACCGACAATGCCGCAATGATAGCTATTACGGGTTATATGATGGCAAAGCGTAGAATGTTCTCTGATATGAACTTGAAGCCGTTTGCGAATTTGAAGGCGCTCAAGAAATGAAAGTTTACTTTTCATTCTGAACTTGTTTCAGAATATTTTAATGGATAAGAGATTCTTGCATCCTAGAATGAATTCAGGATGGCATATTGCTATTGAAACCTCTTCGATGCCTCAACTGCCAAAGCATCCACACGGTTGTTTCGCACATTGTCGGCATGACCCTTCACTTTAATCCACTCAACTTTGTGAGGCTCCATAGCCTCGAGCATCTCCTTCCATAAATCCTGATTCTCGACCGGCTTTTTGTCTGCTTTTTTCCATCCCCGTTTTTGCCAGCTGTCAATCCATCCCTGTTTAAAAGCATTAACAATAAGTGCACTGTCGCTGTGAATCTTGACATGGCAGGGCTGATTTAGGGCATTCAGGGCTTCGATCACGGCGCGCATCTCCATGCGGTTGTTGGTCGTATGATCGGCACCGCCGGTGATTTCTTTTTCTTCACCATTCCATTGCAAGAGCACACCCCATCCACCCGGACCCGGATTTCCGCTGCAGGCGCCATCAGTAAATACAATAACCGTTTTTTTCTTCTTAGACATATCGTTCAGTAATGGGAGCTAATTTTGCAGTTGTATTTTTTGCGGCTTCGGCGACAGCCTTTTCCCAGTTTGGAGCATTACCGCCGGCGTAAATAATACTTCGGCTGGAGTTAATAAGTGGAATTCCCTGATGAAGTTCCAATACCTCATTTAACGATGATATCGATCCGCCCTGTTTACCCACCCCGGGGATAAGCAACGGCGATTCGGGAAACTCGGTGATAACTGGTGTTAGTTGGTTGGATTTGGTTGCGCCCACGACCATACCAATAGCAGTGCTGCTGGTCTTTTGCCGATCACTCAGCTTAGAGGAAATATAGGTTGATAGGGTTTGTCCTCCTTCAAGCTTCTGCATCAAAATATCTTTGGCGCCGGGATTAGAGGTTAGCGTAAGCACGTAAATTCCTTTTGAGGCTTTATCCAAAAAAGGTTCCAGTGTTTCAAAACCCATCAGTGGGTTGAGCGTCACGGCATCCACATCAAATTGTTCAAAAAACGCTTTGGCATAATGTTCGGCCGTCGAGCTAATATCACCGCGCTTGGCATCGGCAATAATAATTTTATCATTTGGGATATGATCTAAAATGGCTTCAAATGTATCCCAGCCGTCAGCGCCCAGTGCCTCAAAAAATCCCAGATTTGGTTTATAGGCGGCACAATAATCAGCAGTAACATCGATCACTCTTTTTAGGAAAACTTCCACTTTTTGGGGATTGGGGTGGTTTGTCGAAGTAACCGGTTCCGGCATAAGATCCAGATTGGGATCAAGCCCCACACATAAAGTGGAATGGTTATCTTTTACTGCTGATTTTAGTTTTTCGTTGAAAGTCATGCTGTCAATCAATTTAAGTTCAGCGGAAGATACAAAGGGCAGGGAGGAATCGAAATGCAACAAATAAAAAAAGCGGAGGGAAACCCCTCCGCTTGAGTAACGTGAAAAATGCTAATCAGTTAGCGACAGGTATTCCCTCCGGAATCTTAGCTACATTAATTTGGTCGATGTTGGCATTTGTTGCATTGTTAAGCGTTTTGATCAACTCATTTGTTAATGCCGCGTGGGCACGATTTGATGGATGAATACCATCCAGACTAAATAGGCTCCCAATGGTTGGTTGTAATGTTGTATTGGAATTGGGATCCGTATACTGGCCATCTTGAATGACTTGATCGAAAAAACTATTCACATCAAAGTTCACATCTCCCTGAGAGGCAATAACGCTATTAAAGATACCTGTTACAGTATTCGTAATACTGATTTCATTTGCTCCCAGCACAAATTGATTTGGAAATGGATTTTGTCCACTCAGGCCAAATGGTTGATTAAAATCAAAGCCATCGTAATTTGCGGCAAATGTAGGAGTGGTTCCATCGTTAAATGTTTGCTGGTATTGTCCAATAGTCATTTGGGTTAAGGTATCCTCAATATCAGACTGTGAATAGTTTGCTGCTTCTTGTTCAGTTGCTACCCCGGCATTCACAATATATCCTCTCCAGTAGTTGAGAATTGCGTTTACAGCAGCTTCATCATACGTGGGAGCTTGGGGATTTGCACTCACTCCTACATAGGGCAGGAAATCGCGTGCAGTTAGTAGAATTAGCGCCTGTGAAGGATCATCGAGATTTTCCTTTTCAATTAAACCAGCAGGTTCCCGATTTTCAGAGGCCCCAATTTGTTGATTTTGCTGATAAAACGTTTTCTGCACTACAAGTCCCGGTACTTGTTGGTTGCTTTCAATTTGACTCTGAAATTGAGGTCCAGCAGTTGTTGCAAATGGTATGCTAGCTACGGAGGGAATATTTGCTGTGACAACTGTTGGATCAGATTCCAGATTTTGGATCTGTGTGATGGCAGAAACATACTGTGTTTGGAAATCAGATGGATTGGTAAATTCCCGAAGCCCACCACTTGTTACGTAGGATAAGATGTCATTATTACCCAGCCAAAATGATACTACCGTTGGTTGTAATGCTTGAACAGCAGCGTGAATATTAGGCAAGGGACTTTGGGGATTTCCTTCATTAACCACCAGTGGGTAAAAGGGGTTTTCATTGGGAGCGTTCAGGTAGGCATCAACCTTGATTCCTGGAACACCAAGATTATTATAGGGTTGACTTATGCCGGTATTAATTGGTTGTCCCTGGTTGGTGTTGTACTGTGTAGTACTATTTTCCAAGTTGGTTAACTCAATACGTCCGGGATTACCAATACCGGGATTACCGATGAGAGGTTGTTCAAAGTTTTCTATTTGAAGTTGCCGTGCCAAAAGATTTGGGAATGAATACTTTTGAGCGTCTTCATACAGTGCATTGCTTTGAAAGCCTGCTGTTAAGCTGTTACCAACTGCGACATAGGTGGAAAAATCAGCATCACCGGAATCGACCGGTTCAACGTCCAAATCCTGATAATCCTTACAACTTGTGATAAGCGCCAGTACAAGAACCAGCGAAAGTAATTTTTTGGAATGTTTGATCAAATAATTCATAGCGTAATACCCTTAATTCAATTATAAATTCAGTGTGAAGCCGAGCCCGGGAAGATTAGCATAGGTGGTATAAACACCGTCAATGCCGCCTTCGTGTGTATTGGTCACTTTGCGTTGCTTAGCCCGTATAAAGATATAGGAAGCATCAACAGCCAGGTAGTCGGTTACCTGATAACTTAATCCGCCTGAAAACAGCCAGCGATCGGAATCGGGCAGCGTAGGATCTACATAACGGTCGCGGATGGGATTTTCATCATAAGCAATACCACCGCGTACGGTTAACCCTTCAACAGGCAGTTCGGTATATTCGGCTCCAAAACGCAGCTGCCACGTATCTTTGTAATTACGTTCGTTTGTAATAGTACTTCCCCCAAGAGCTGGAATAGGTTGATCGAATTCAATAGCCAGCTCATCATAGCTTGACCAGCCCCACCACACATAGTCGAGCTCAGTTCTTAAGCCTTCAACAGGTTCGACATTAACAGCCAGCACATAGCTTGCCGGTAAGGTGATTTCTGCTCCGCCTTGTGCCGAGGAGGGGAACCCAACGCTTAGGTTACTAAACGTAGCATCGCCTTCAAATTTTGTAGTAACTTCACTTCGATAAGTGAACCCGAATGTTACCTTGTCGGTGGGTTCGTATTGCAATCCGGCATTAAATCCAAAAGCAGGTTCTTTGAGATCTCCGTCGAGGGCAAATGTACCTTCAGGTGAAAAGCTCGTAACAGCGCGGCTTAATTTTACCTTGCCGTGTGCGGCAATGCGTAGACCGGCACCAACTCGAATATTACCAATGCCTGTGTCAGAGAATTGATATCCCACAGCGGGCGTTACAAATATTGTTTCTATACTGGTTTCTATCGATGAACCGCGGCCCACCCAGTTTTGCGGCCATTTTGTGCCCAGACCAAAGGGAGCATTTACGCCAATGCCTGCCGTTAGATTATCGGTTATTTGATAGGAACCATAAAAGTTAGGAACAAGGAATTCTTGTTTCTCCATCACCGTTTCTTGACCGGTGGGGGCCAGTGGTGATAGATTTCGAAAGGTAGAACGTGGAGCAATAACGGTAGCCCCGCCTGTAATATTGATGCCTTCCAATCCACCAAGGCCGGCAGGATTGTAAAAAATAGAAGAAGCGTCTTCAGCATAGGCCGAGAATGCACCGAGCATTCCATTGGCACGCACACTGGCCTCATAGATCGAGAATCCGCTGGAAAAAGCGGACCCTGAACAAAATAACACAAGACAAATAGTAGCAATTAGTTTTCGCATAGATTCAGGATTTTTGGTTGATGTTAAGCGATAGTTGCGATGGTGAGTTTAGTATGTAAAAAATGTAGTGACAATATTTAAAAGGTAAAAGTGCTAAAACTCTTGTTAACAATGTTAACTATAAAAAATCAAAACCTTGGCAAATAAAAAAGTATCAGTTTGCAATAAGTGTACTTTTTTGGTTCATTCGTGCATTAAATAATGTAAATGGCAATTAAAATAACTTTATGGATTGGTTTGAAGAGTGGTTCGACAGTCCGCTTTATGAAAAACTGTATGCCGATCGGGATGAGGCCGAAGCCGAACAACTCATAGAATTTTTGGAAGAAACCTTATTATCAGGGCAATACCATTCTGTTCTGGACCTGGGTTGTGGCAGGGGACGGCATTCTCATAATCTGGCCATGCGCGGATATGAGGTGACTGGCATAGATCTTTCTACCGCGGCAATAGAAACAGCGAGGGAAAAAGCAAAGGAGATGGAAATTCGTAATGTCCATTTTCAGGTAAGGGACATGCGAGAACCGCTGCCCCAAACGTTTGATGCTATTGTAAATCTGTTTACTACCTTCGGGTATTTTAAAAATGATGGCGAAAATGCGTCTGTGTTAGACAGCGTTACTGCCATGTTGAAAAATGAGGGTCTTTTTGTTCTCGATTATTTAAATGCTGAGAACGTTCGGCAGACATTTGTGCCCGAAGAAGATGGAGAGTTCCAGGGCATTCGATATGAGATTAAACGTTACATCAAAAATGGAGCCATCCACAAAGATATTGCATTTGCGGGCGAAAAACTGGATAAACCGCGAGTTTACTGGGAGCGCGTAAAGCTGTATGGGCTGGATTGGTTTGAAAAGGAGATGGGTAAAAGAAACCTGAAGATCATAGATGTAAATGGGGATTATCAGGGTAGTGACTTTGATCCCCAGACGAGTCCCCGATTGCTGATCATCAGCAGATTATCCAAGTAAATGAATAAAAAAGAGGTTAACCCGATTAGGAGCTAACCTCTTTTTAAGTAGGATTTTTTAAAGTTTATTTTACAGAAATTCCAAAGACAAAATTTTCTGATAACCTTTTATCCTGCTGTTGGCTTGCACAGTTACCGGCACAAAGTTGAACACTGGGCAGATTAAGGGCATCCACTTCGGGAATACTGGCTCCGAAAGCATCCTCAATAACACGGATAAACTCATTGGCTAAAATGGCATTTCCTCTCGCGTTGGGATGGATACCATCCGTTGAAAATACACCATTGGGCGAAAAGTCGGGCTGTAATAGCGTCCCTTGAACACGAATGCCCAGTTCCCCATCAATACCAAAGAGGTCAGCAAAAGCGCCTAATTCGGTATTGGGATTCCCCGGGAAACCGGCGTTGATATCAAAGAGTGCCAAGCGTTCAGGATACTGGGCAACCGTTTGTCCAATAATTTGGTTGAATGCCGTTGCCCGGCCTTGAATTTGTTGTTGTTCCGGGATTGTTAAATAATAGACATCTCCGAAAGCTGATTCTTGAGATCCGTATCCCAACGGAACAACAACCCCAATGGTTGTTGGGGTTTGACTCTGTGGATTGGCTTCTGTGCCCAATACAGAACCTGCCGAAAGGGTTACCAGTTCATCGGCTGTAAGCGGTCGTGATTGTTCGTAGGGAACTAGCATTTGACGCTGTTGAGCTGAGATGGCATTCGCTTGTTCAAGCTGGTCAAATTCACTTTCCAGATCAGGTAAGTCAGGATCATTGACCAAAATGGGATTACTGCCTTCCTGGTAATTCACCTTTCGTGCATCCATATCTTCCTGCGAACGATTTGGGAAATTATCAGCAACTGCTTGAAGGGCTGCATTTACACCGGCTAACCCCTGGGTTAGTTGAGAAGCTTCTTCCGCCGATAATTCTACGGCATCATAAGAAACAGCTTGGAAAAAGGGGATGGTAGAAACCGGTGGAATCGTTCCCACGACACCACTTGCAGTAGTATTATTCATGAGTTGGTCAATCGTGGTAGTAAAATAAGTTGAAAAATCCTGTTCTGATGTCAGAAGATTAGGGTTTGAAGCACCTGAAATGGCGTAACCCAGCACGTCATTGTTTCCAATCCAGAGGGTAAAAAATGAAGGTTGCGTGGCGATAGCATCACCTAATATTGTAGATGAACCGGGATTGGATGCAAAGCGCCAATAAAAAGGATTAAAAGCTGGGTCGGATTGAGGTCCACCGGTAGCAGGAGTTAACAACTGACCGATGAGAATACCCGGAACGCCAAAGTTATTAAGTTCGGAAGTATTTCCATTATAGGGAGCAATTTCATCACCACCTACTGTAGGAGAGGGGCCCGGAATATTGGTGTCCAGCTTAAAGCGTCCCAATATAGGACCGCTTTGAGATTGTTCAACAGATGTATTAAAACCGAGTTCAGAGTTGATATCCGGCTGATTAAAATTGCCGGGTGCGCCTGCCTGTTGCATCTGTTGATGAAGTAGGGCAGCAAGCGAGTATTCTTGTCCCATGTTATAAAGTGCTGCATCCATAAAACCGGCCGTTAAGGAATTGCCGATCGCTACATAATTACTGAAATCGGCGGATCCCGCATCTCCCGAAATGGGTTCAGGAGTAGGATTTGTGTCGAGCTCATCTTCAACAAGAGAGTCATAGCTACCTTCACAAGCAAATAAAAAGGCGGCAACAAATAAAAGTATAAAAGATGTTTTTAAATAAGATATCATGGTGTCGGTAGTTTAATTCATGAATTGATCAAAAGTGAAGGAGACCATGTAGATAGCACCCAATCGAGGGTTGCCAAATGACGTTACATGTTGGCTGTTTAGAATATTACTGCCGCTCAATTTTATTGAGGTATTCAATGATGGCACGCGATAACTTACCTGAGCGTCGAGTGTGCCATAAGCATCAATTACTCCTTTCCCGAATGAAGATTCCCACAAGAAGGCATCCTGCCAGCGATATACCACATTAAACCCCACATTAGGAGTGAGCTTACGGTTTTCGAATTTAAGGTTATACCGCCACTCGGGAGTATTGTATTCGGCGCGGAAGCCTTGATCAATAAGATCCTGCTGCGATATCAGCTTGTTGAACGCCACGTTTCCTCCTAACGAATATCCATTGCCGAGTATATATTTTGCTTCGAAAGCAAAGCCGTGTGCTTCAACGGTGCCGTCGGCGTTGACATCAAACCCGTATGACTGTAGACGACCGTTGGGTACGTTATTGTTGATGATGGCCTCTTTGCCGGAATCAGAATCCGGGTCAAAGCCAGGAGCTGGATCAAATCCATCGCGAGCATCTTCGTTTCCTCGTTCGGTAATATCGACAGCTTGGGTAAACCGAATTTCGGCAATGAAATCTTTATAAACACTGTAATAGTAATAGGCATCAAAAAAGAGTTTATTGCCGATCAAGGTTTTATATCCAACTTCATAAGAGTCAACTTTCTCCGTTTTGAATTCATCAAATTCGACGGGTTCTAACAAGGCTCTGGCATCAGCTATTGATTGGCCTGAATTTAAGGCTTCTCGTGCTTCGGCAATGCTATTTTCGTAGTAAACGGTATTGGTTTCAAAGTTATACCGGTCTACCAACTGAGGATTGCTTCCCACAAGACGACGTGTTACTACATCCAGATCAATAAATTGTGTTTGGGTATTGGGGATGCGAAATCCACGCTGATAAGATGCTCTGAGGTTGTGGTTGTCGGCAATCGTAAATACGGCAGAGAATCGGGGACTCAGCTGCCCGTCAAAGTATTCATTTTTGTCGTAACGAAGTGATCCCTGCAGATCTAAGCGATCATCTAGCAGTGTTTTTGATGCCTGCGCATAGACGCCAAATTCGTCAATATCGAATTCATCTCCATTATCTTGAAGAGCAAAAAGGGTGCCTTCTGAATTTAGATCATAGCGACGGACATTACCACCGACAATTAATTCAATGGTTGACGGATCGATAATATCTGAAAAGTTGTATTTCGTTTCGGCGTGCCAGAGCGCTGTTTTTTCGATAAATAGGGCTCCACCTTCAGAAATTGGTGTGTTTCTCAATTCATTTGAGAGATTTTGGAATGACTGAGTGCCTGGTTTTGCTTGAGCCTGATTACCGGCTACTCGGGCCTGTGCGTGGGCTTCTTCGACGGTAGCGCCTTGGGTTCGTGCGTTGGCAAATGTTTGAAAATATGCAGGAACAAAAGTTTCAACATTAATAAGGGTTGCCAGGGTATTGGCCGCATAGGTATTTCCGGCATCTTCCTGGGTTGTATAAGCGCGGACAAAGAAGTTGGGATTTTTTATTTCAAATTTGGCCGTCCATATATTAAAGTCGTCCAGCACAAAACGGTCATTAGCCGTGTAAACAGAGCTCCCTGTGCCCCAGTTAAACTGGCCCAGCATCTCATAGTTATCGGTCAATCTATAGTGAAGAGCAGTCCCAAGCTTTAAGCTTTCGGAGGTATTATCTACAAATGACGATTCCGGGAACCCGGTGGGCGTAAAAGCTCCGGCTTCACCGTCGGGCAATAAATTTCGAATAGCGGCTACATTTTGATTGCCCGCTGCAATTTGCTGGTCCGCTATCTGTCCAATAGTAAGAAGTTGATTCCCATAAACGTTAACGCCATTATACACGCGATTGCCGTTGCGTGATGTAGCACCGCGTTCCACAACGCCAAAAGAAGCAGGGCCCATGTCGCGCGTATCTTGAGCAACAAAATCTTTAGCTCGCAGGTAAGAGAAATTAAATTTATAGGCAAATCTGTCATTAATAGCATTGGCATAGCGCAATCCATAATCCTGGTAGAGTTGAGGGTTGTCTTCAACATTGGAATCGATGTGGTTGGCACCTATTTTAACTTGTGCCGAAAGACCTTGATATGTAAAAGGACTTTTACTGTTGAGCAGCAGTATACCATTCAAGGCATTAGGCCCATAGAGTGCTGAGGCAACACCCGGAATTAATTCTGCACTTTCAAGATCAAGTTCTGGTATCCCTACAACATTCCCAACAGGAAAGTTAAGTCCCGGGGCTTGATTATCAATACCATCAATAAGCTGAACAAAGCGAGTGTTCCCATTGGCATTAAAGCCACGCGTATTAATTGAGTTAAACGTAATACTTTGCGTGCTAAAATCGACGCCCTTTAAATTGGCAAGCGATTCATAAAAACTGGGAGAGGCCGCTTGTTGGATGGCAATCGCATCGATTTTCTCGATAGATACAGGAGACTCTAAAAGATTTTCCTCTACGCGTGATGCAGAGACTACAACTTCATCACCCATAATAGCTGCTTCTGAAAGTTCTACCGTCAAATCGGCCACGGTGTTTTCGGTAATTTCTACTTCCGTGGTCCTAAAACCAACCATGGTAAAGATGAGCGTTAGGGGAGGGTCTTGTCGGATATTGAGAGAAAACGTCCCATCAGTTCCGGTGGATGTTCCTATCACTTTTCCCTTTACACTTACATTTACGCCCCCAAGCGGTGAACCATTTTCAGCATCCACCACCGTGCCCGATATCTGGGTCTGAGAGTAAGCGTAGGTGCTTAATAACAAGGTGAATGCAAAGGCCATCACCAGTGCCACTGATAACTTTTTGAATATTGCTCTATTCATATAGATATAATTTTAGTGAAAGTTTGATAAAAAGAGGAAAGGGTATAACAATCTTAGCCGTCTCGTTACTGGATGATTATTGGTAAAATTACTATCCAAATTCCGATCCCTAATACGTATTTGTTACGATCAGTATACGATATTAACAGAAAACTAATCCCTTTTCTTTTAAAATATATGTATTGTACCCCTGTAATACTTAAGAATATTAATCGTAAATAACGAAAAGCAAATGTATTTTAAAAATACATATAGCCGGACATAAGGGAAATAGCAATTACAGGAACCAAGCTTCTTATAATAAGTTATAAAGTGGTTTCCGGTAAAACCTCTTCTGATCCGTGAGGTGGGTTATCCAAGGTCCAGGTCTCGAAGTAGAAATGTCGTTCCGATCGCATCCGTTTATTATTGATGCTAAAAAATCGAAAATCTTCGTCAACTAAAGGTTTGAAGGCTTCAAATAGTTGATTATAAATATTTTTCTCAGAAAATAAATGCAGATCAAAGCCATGGTGGGCGGGCTCTTTGTAAAGCAGGTAGGTTCCGGATTCTATAACGGTCCGAATTTCATTTTTTTTGTGACCTACTTTCGATTCTTCATCAATATTCAGGATGGCTAAATCTATATCAGGCACCTTGTTGCTATTTGCGATTAACAAGGCTTCTCCAATATGAATAGTTTCCAAACCTTTGCTAAGGGAATCAAATGATTGATTTGATGTAGAGGTAATCTGATGATTTGAGAAGGTTGAACCAAGATTCCTAAGAATTTGGTCACTTTTGGAAAGTATATCAATCCCAAACCTTTCGTCTTCAAGACGTGTACCGGTGATGTAAAACTTAGAATAGGTGGGATCGGGCTGCATAAAATCCTCAAGCGTAGCCTCAACCTCTTCTGTGGTTTTATTGGCATTGCGTTTGGCCAGTTTATCCAGCCGAAGGTCATGATTAAAGAACAGCTTAAAAATATCCATGAAAGTGATACGTGTTTCGGGTTCTATAGAAAATCTTATCAACAAAAGATACGCAATACGCATCATGCAATAAACACAAATAAAAAAGCCCCATCCCGAGAAATTGGGATAGGGCTCAGAATCTTGAATATTTTTAGCTTAGATCATGGTTGCGATTACGAGAGCAACGACCGACATAAGCTTAATAAGAATGTTAAGTGAGGGTCCAGAAGTATCCTTGAAAGGATCACCGACTGTGTCACCTACAACAGAAGCTTTATGAGCTTCGGAGCCTTTTTCAAGCATTTGTCCGTTGAACTCATATCCTTCTTCAATCATTTTTTTGGCGTTATCCCAAGCGCCACCAGCATTTGATTGAAAAAGTGCCATCAGTACGCCGGATGCAGTAACACCGGCAAGTAGTCCGCCGAGCATCTCAGCTCCGCCAAGGAATCCGAAAGCAACGGGAACGACAACAGCGAGCACACCCGGTGCAATCATTTCTCGGAGCGAAGCGGTTGTAGAAATCGCAACACATTTCTCGTATTCAGCTTTTCCGATAGCTGTTTCGAAGGTATCCTGATCTTCTTGAGACCAGTCTTCGAGTTTGGTTCCTTCGTTGCGGTTCATGGCATCCAGTCCGGCGCGTAGTTCGGGAATGTCGCTAAACTGACGACGCACCTCTTCAATCATGGACATGGCTGCACGTCCTACTGCTTTCATAGAAAGAGCAGAAAAGAGGAAAGGCAACATAGCACCAATGAAAAGTGCGGCCATAACGGTTGGCTGGGTAATATTAATGCCTGTCAGCGCTGCTTCGTGAGTGGCATTATATGAAGTTATAAATGCTGCAAAAAGTGCCAGGGCGGTTAAAGCTGCAGAACCGATAGCAAAACCTTTACCGATAGCAGCCGTCGTGTTACCTACGGCATCAAGCTTATCAGTACGTTCACGTACTTCGCTTGGCAGCTCCGACATCTCGGCAATACCGCCAGCGTTATCAGAAATAGGGCCATAAGCATCCACGGCTAATTGAATCCCGGTGTTTGAGAGCATACCAACGGCAGCAATTGCAATACCATACAGTCCTGCGAACTCGTATGAAGCAATCATGGCAGTTGCAATAATTACGATCGGAATAGCAGTTGAGATCATCCCTACACCTACGCCTGCAATAATGTTTGTCGCGGCACCGGTTGAAGACTGTTCTACAATAGATTTTACAGGACCTGTACCGGTTCCGGTATAGTGTTCCGTTATTAATCCAATAAGTAATCCTGCTGCCAACCCAAATATAGTTGACCAGAAAACGCCCATACTTGTAATTAAAATCTCATCACCAAAAATAGTGGTATGTGCCCAGCTCTCAGGAAGCATCCATTGAATCAGGAACCAAGAAGCGATCAGCATAACAGCGGCCGAAACAAATTCACCGATGTTGAGTGCGGTCTGCGGGTTACCGCCTTCCTTAACGCGAACAAAGAAAGTACCCAAAATGGAAGTCAATATTCCGGTCCCTGCCAGAACGAGTGGTAGCAATACCGCAGAAAGTCCATTGAAATTATCGGCCCATTCGGGATTTGCCATAAAAGCAGCACCGAGCACCATGGTACCAATAATAGATCCTACATATGATTCAAAGAGGTCAGCACCCATTCCGGCAACATCACCAACATTGTCACCAACGTTATCAGCAATAGTAGCAGGATTGAGAGGGTGATCTTCGGGAATACCCGCCTCAACTTTTCCAACAAGGTCAGCGCCAACATCAGCAGCCTTGGTATAAATACCTCCGCCTACACGAGCGAACAGTGCAATAGAAGAAGCGCCAAAAGAAAAGCCAGTTACAACAGCGAGTACTTTATTAACGCTTGCAGCTGTACCGGTTCCAAACATATCACCAAAAATGATGAACAAGGCACCGAGGCCAAGAACTCCTAATCCAACGACACCGAGTCCCATTACAGAACCACCGGCAAAAGCGATATTCAACCCTTCGCCAAGGCTTTGACGGGCAGCATTAGTTGTTCGAACATTGGCTTTAGTTGCGACGCGCATACCGATAAAACCGGCCAGACCGGAACAGAGCGCTCCTACAACAAATGAGATGGAAACAAGCCAGTGTGATGTTTCGGCATTAGCTGTAACACCGAGCAAGATGGCTACGGAGATTACAAAAATTGACAATACTTTATATTCGGCTTTTAGAAAAGCCATGGCTCCCCGTTGGATGTGGGAGCTAATCGTAGCCATTTTTTTAGTGCCGGTGTCTTGTTTATTTACCCAAGACGATTTTAAGAAGGTATACAGTAGCGCCAGTATACCACTAACCGGTATTAAGTAGGTTATTAAGGTATTCATGTCAGCTTTGGTTTATTAATATAAGTTAGTAGTCGATTAGTTAAACTTGTTCATTGCCTGGTCGATGCCATCTCTGATAAAACAGAGGGCCGCATCCACCGCATTGTCCAAGGTTGATTCAATAGTTGTACGTTCATCCTCAGAAAAGGAGGAAAGTACATGCTGCACTTGTTGTCCTCTCGGAAAGTCATTTCCAATTCCAATACGTAATCGTGGAAAAGATTTAGTCCCTAATTTATTAATAATGTCTGTGATGCCGTTATGTCCGCCGGCACTGCCGCCCGGACGCAGCCGAATGGTTCCAACTTCCAGATCTAAATCATCATAACAGACCAGGCAATTACCAACGTCTTCTTTATACCAATTTACTGCCTGGCGTACGGCATCACCACTGTTATTCATATAGGTAGTGGATTTGATCAGGTGAATCGAATGCCCTGCATGATTTCCTTTTCCCACATGAAAAGGGCCTTTCCCAGGCCCCATTCGTACTGACAACGATGTTGCCAGTTTATCGATAAATTCAAAACCAATATTATGACGTGTGCCAGCGTACTTACTTCCGGGATTTCCCAGACCTATAATTAACGGCATAAAGCAGTTACGCTGGTTTTGTCAATGCTATTATTCGGTATCTTCTTCTCCTTCGGCCTCTTCGCCCTCTGCGGCTTCTTCGCCTTCTTCGCCTTCTTCAAGTGCTTCTTCACCTTCTTCAAGCTCTTCTTCAGCTGGCTCTTCGGTAATAAGTGAAGAAGTAAGCAGTGCTTCGGATTTTGGAGGACGGATCGTTACCAGTGTACGGCCCAGATCATCAAGTGGAATAATTCCTTCAAGCTCGAGATCGCGAACGTGTAGAGAATCACCAATTTCCAACTCGCTAATATCAACCGTGTAAGCTCCAGGAATCAGGTCGGGCTTCACGCGAATGCGTAAGATATGCATTGGTTGGAAAATACGCCCGCCGCCTTCAGTAACCCCAACTGGAGTACCTTCCAATTTGATCGGTACACTCAGGGTAACTTTGTGATCATCAGCCATTACATAAAAGTCGGCATGGACAGGACGATCTGTCAGCGGATGAAATTCCACATCTTTCAAGAGGGTTTTGTACTCCTCTCCATCGACGGTGATATTCAATATCTGACGCTTACTCTCACTGAGTACTTTTTCAAATTCCAGCTCGTCAATCGAAAAATGTACGTTTTCATCAACCTCGGGCCCATACATAACACACGGTACGCGCATGGCATCCCGCAGGGCGTCAGCAGCTTTTCGGCCGGTTTCTCTAATTTTTCCTTCTAAATCTACTACTTCTGGAGTAATCATAATCCTAAAACGTTAATTTAATCGTCAAAAAGTGCACTTATTGTATCGTTGGTGTGGATACGTTGTATTGCTTCAGCAAAGATGCTTGCTACGCTCAAAACCTTAATTTTGCTCGACGGTTTACGCAGTGGCACCGTATCGGTAACCAACAATTGATCAATAGGTGAATCTTCAATTCGTTGGTACGCAGGGCCTGATAATATCGGATGCGTACACGTTGCTATAATATTAAGTGCTCCGCGGTCTTTCAGTGCGGAAGCGGCATTTGTTAGTGTGCCTGCAGTGTCGATAAGATCATCAACAATCAGCACATTTTTATTTTCAACTTCACCGACAATGTTCATTACTTCGGCTACATTCTGTTTGGGCCTCCTTTTATCAATAAAAGCAAGCCGTGCTCCCAGGCGCTTTGCATAAGCTCGTGCCATTTTCAGGCTGCCTACATCGGGAGCAACCACGACCAGATTTTTAATCGGATGGTCGCTGAAATAATCAATAAATAACCGGCTGGCATATAAGTGGTCAACCGGGATATCAAAAAACCCTTGAATTTGTGCTGCATGCAGATCCATTGTTAAGATACGATCAGCACCGGCCTCGGTAAGCAGATTTGCCATCAGCTTAGAGGCAATAGAAACACGGGGCTGATCTTTTCGATCTTGACGGGCATACCCAAAATAGGGGATCACCGCTGTTACTCGTTTTGCAGAAGCCCGTTTTGCAGCATCAAGCAATAATAATAACTCCATGATGTTGTTGCCCGGCGGCGGAGTGGATTGTACTACAAAAATATCTTCACCGCGAATGCTCTGTTCATACTTTACATAGAGCTCGCCATCCGAAAACGGTTTAATAGTAACTTCACCTAAATCAGTGCCGTACTTTTCAGCAATAGCTCTCGAAAGAGCAAGATTACTGCGTCCGGCAAATATGGCTAAGGGCGTATCCAACGAAGCGGGTTTTCAGGAAGTTATAAAAATAGAAAAGGATGGCTGTGACGTCATCCTTTAGAATTTGTTGCCCGGGGAGGACTCGAACCCCCACTGACGGTACCAAAAACCGCTGTCCTGCCATTAGACGACCGGGCAATTTCATGCCTTTTTCAACAGATGCAGATGATATGAATTTACACGTTCTGAATCAAGAAGAAATTGCACTTTTAAAAACTTTGCAGTTTTGACAGTTGCGTGGGCGGCAGTAGGAACGGAGTTGGTAAATAGACCCCAGTTTTTGTTTGTATATGGAAGGAGAGATATCGGTATTTTCAAAAAGTGTAAGTAAAGAGGAGGGAATATGAGCCTCGTGCTTTTGCCAGAGCAACCAGCAACGTTTTTTAAGCTCCTCTTTGAAAAACAAGTTCCCTAAAAAATACATTGAGGGCAGAAATACGGTTCCGAAAAGAATGGATGCCCGCTCTTGGCCCACACTTGGTTTTGTTTGGATGTTATCGAGTAGGTCTTTCCATAATTTTTTGGGATTATTTTGTAACCACTCTTCAAAAGGCCGGTGGTGGATCTGCCAAAAAAGTTCTGCTCCTTGTTGAATGCGAAGTCGCGGGTGATTGCCCGGACGGCATCCTTTATGGTTCCAGCTAATATCTTTCTTATCTGAATGGTTGCAATCAGCACTGATCCTCGAAAGTTGTACAGCCTGAATACGAAACTCATTTTTGGAAAAGGTATCTATACTTACTTTGCATAACTGATTGGCCAGTTTCCGCATTTGATCGCGATTGTGGGATATCCCCAAGCCGTCAAAAAGACCGACAGCAAGCATTTTGACCCATGCCTGGGAGGGAGGCAGCGAAGGATCATAATACGAAAGAAGATCATCCACCTTTTGTTCAAAATACTCTTTGTGGGCTTTATGAAGCTGTTGAGCAAAGGCTTGTTCAGATATGAAAGCAAATTGCCCGGCACAGGGTAGTTCAGGATTGCCTTGATATTGCGCTATAAAAGACTGCAAGGGCTGAGAGAGGTAGGGGCGCAAACAAAGTGTTGGAATAGCAGTAGCATCATTGCGCCGGCTGCAATTGTTTGCCCGATTATATACCACGTGTAAAATAACGTTATTGTAATTTGGATCAGCATGATGGTTATGGGCCTTCCAATCGGACAGCGACCAGTGTAACTCAATATTACCAAACCAGCGCAGGTTGCCAATAGAAACTTCAGCGGATGTAAAATCAGGCCCGTCTGATTTATTAATCTGTCCCGGATTATGTAGTTGGACTTTCTGACCATCAATGGTCATGAGATTGCGAAAGTCAAAATGGCGGTTCTCCCAGATCCAGTGTAATAACTTTTCGTGATATGGAGCACCTGAGTTACTCATTTAAAATGTTACTATCACTTAAGGGAATGGTATCGGTGGCTTCATATAGGTCGGGTATATTTTGCTGAATGCCTTTGTGTATATTTTTCCGAAGTTTGTGGAGTTCTTGAGAGCTTTTTCGTTTCGCTATATGACGTTGAATTTTAGCCCACCGGTTCAACTCCAGGGCGTTTTCTGAAACCCAAGCTCTATTTTGTTCCCCTTTTTTAGGGGATAAAAGAAACCCGGCCGCCAATCCGCCTAAGAAGGAAGTCGTAAATAACAGGAAGTTTGTTTTGTGACTCATAATGAAACTCTCTTTTTCTATTTTATAAAGTTGTTTTATTTCAATATTAACAATGTACAAAGCTGTTTGTTTATTATAAATTATTGCAACCGTTTATTTTTAAGAAAAATAGAAGTTAATGAGTTCCAAATCAGGATTAGTATTAATGAACAGGGAGCGCATTTTGCGGTCCTTAAACCGGATGGCACACGAAATAGCAGAGCAAAATGTGGATGATGCTCCCATCGATCTTTTTGGGATTGATGAACGCGGATATGCCGTGGCCAAGGCGTTGGAGAATGTATTAAATCCCATCGTTTCTGACGAAGTGCGATTATTCCAGCTGAAATTGAAAGAAAAAGGCTCACCTCCTGCCTTAGAAGATATAGATCTACAGACGAATCACTATCCTGTAATAGTTGATGATGTGATTTTTTCGGGCAGAACAATGTTTGAGGCTTTAACCACTATTTCTAATAGCAAAGAGCCTTCAGAAATCCATACAGCAGTATTGATTGATCGCGGCCATCGCAAGTTTCCTATAAAGGCAGAATTTTGTGGAATGGAGCTGCCTACAAAATTGGATGAGCATGTTTTGGTGGTCGTAAAAAAGGAACATTTGCAAACAGTTGAGCTAACAAAATCTTGAATTATATGGTTTTTATAGGGTTGAAAATGTCCATATATTCCAACCGAAAATTCAATAATCATGCTGATACTACTTTAAAATTTTTATGAAAAAATATCTGCCATTTGTTCTCTTCCTTTGTATTTCTGTTTTAATAACTCATCCGGCTTTAAGTCAAGAAGCTATTGAAATAAGCCGACTACTCGAAAATGATAGTGATATTTCTGTGCGGGATATGTCGAATGTGAATAGTAAAGTAGTAGTTTCAGATACGCTTAGAGGTTGGAGCCTTGATTGGGTTGGTGGGCTTAATGGGTCCCAGGCTTCATATAATAATTGGAGCCAAGGTGGTGTGAACACCATTAGCGTTACCGCATCCACTGTATTTAATGCAAAGTATCGAAAAGGGCAGTTTGCCTATGCATTGGCAACAAATTTCAAATATGGGAAATCACGTTTAGAGGATGAGGGAACTCGAAAAACGGATGACCGTATTGCTGTAAATAATAAGTTTAGTTACCTGTTTGAAGATGAACGATGGAGTGCATTTGGAAATATCAATTTTAGCACTCAGTTTGATCAGGGATTCGACTATTCAACTGAACCGCCTACCTTGATTTCTCGATTTTTTGCTCCTGCTTATTTCACCCAGATAGCGGGTATTTCATTTCAGCCAAAGGATTATTTTACTGCTGAAGCTGGTTTGGCTATGAAGGAAACCATTGTTTCAGATACCGATCTTTCTAACCGTTATGGGCTTGAGCCGGGGGAAAGTTTTCGATTTGAGCCTGGTTACTCATTGGCAATGAATTTTGAAAAGAAAATTATATCTAATGTTCGACTGATTAGTTCGGTTGAAACATTTACGAACTTAGAGCGTCATGTTGATAATACTGACGTGAACTTTTCCAATGAACTCATTGGAAAAATAAACAATTACCTGAATATGTCGTTCCAATTTGTAATGGTATATGACAGCGACTTTTCAAAAGAACTTCAGGTAAAGCAGGTTCTTTCTGCAGGTATTTCTTATAGTATTCTATAAGTTGACTGGCATATTATTAAAACAAAAAAAGCCCCGATATCCGGGGCTTTTTTTATTCACTGTGTTATATAAATATGGAAGTAGAATCTACTCTACATCAAACTCAATACCTTGGGCCAGTGGCATTTCATCACTCCAGTTGATGGTATTGGTCTGTCGGCGCATATAGGCTTTCCAAGCATCCGATCCGGATTCGCGTCCACCGCCGGTTTCTTTTTCACCACCAAAGGCTCCGCCAATTTCAGCGCCGCTGGTACCAACATTGATATTCGCGATACCACAATCGGAACCGCGTGCACTTAAAAATGTTTCAGCTTCGCGCATGTTAAGAGTAAACATGGAAGAACTGAGTCCCTGCTTTACGCCGTTGTGTTTAGCAATGGCTTCGTCAAGGTCGCTGTATTTAATGAGATACAGGATCGGAGCAAAGGTTTCTTCCTGAACGATATCGTATTCATTTTCGGCAGTAACAATAGCCGGTTCTACATAATGGCCGCCGTCAAGTTTCTTTTTGGGTAGTTTTTCTCCGCCATAAATAATTTCACCGCCAGCTTCCTGTACCTCTTTAAGTGCCTGCTGCATACTTTTTGCTGCATCCTCATCAATAAGAGGACCAACAAGCGTATCTTCATCCAGCGGGTTACCGATGTTGACATCTTTATAGATTTCAACCAGACGGTCTTTCAGCTCATCAAAAACATCTTCGTGAACAATCAACCGACGCGTAGAGGTACATCGCTGCCCGCAAGTACCAACCGATCCGAATACGGTAGCACGGGCTGCCATTTCAAGATCAGCATTTTCTGATACGATGATGGCGTTGTTCCCACCAAGCTCAAGAATCGTTTTGCCAAGTCGGGCACCAACGGTTTTGGCCACCTCTTTACCCATACGGATAGAACCGGTAGCAGAGATGAGAGGAATGCGCTCATCTTCGGTCATCCATTCACCGACTTCACGTCCACCGGTAATAAGGTTAAAAATACCTTCAGGCAGATCATTGCGCTTCAATACTTTGGCAATGATGTTTTGAACGGCAATGGCGCAGAGCGGTGTTTTTTCGGATCCTTTCCAAATCATAACGTTTCCACAGATGGCGGCAATCATAGCATTCCAGCTATAAACGGCAACGGGAAAGTTGAAAGCAGAGATAATTCCTGTGATACCCAGGGGATGCCATTGTTCGTACATGCGGTGCTGGGGCCGTTCGGATTGCATTGTGTTACCATATAGCATCCGCGACTGACCGACAGCAAAATCACAGATATCAATCATTTCTTGCACTTCCCCTAAACCTTCTTGATAAATTTTGCCCATCTCGTAGGTAACAAGGCGTCCAAGATCTTCTTTGTGTTTGCGAAGCTCGAGTCCAATTTGGCGAACAATTTCTCCACGCTTAGGGGCGGGCATCATGCGCCACTCTTTAAAGGCTTCCTGTGCTTTTTCAACCACTTTGTCATAATCTTCGCGCGTGGTTACGGTGGTATCGGCAATATGTGATCCGTTAATAGGGGTATGACTGGATATTTTTTGAGCACTACCTGATCCAATAAATTCTTGTCCGGTACTGGTGCCCTGATTTGTACCTTCTATACCTAATTTCTTGAGAAAATCCATAGCTTTCATTTTATGATTTATTAAATTTTGATATTAAAATAAGGATCATTTTCATGATATGAAGCTCAGTTCGTAAATAATTTTCGTCTGGTTTTCTTTACAAGTATTTCAACATTAATTAAGAATCAAAACTACTATACATTGAATTTGTCAACGGCCTCTAATCGTCAACAGACTCTTCTTCGCAAATTAAACCAAAAAAAATATCGCTATAAAGAGCGTCTTTTTCTAATGGAAGGGGCTCGTGCTGTACAGCAGGTAATTGCAAATAAAGCGATACAGATACAGGTACTATTTTTTGATAAAAGTCAGCGGTATTGGGAGCAGTCTGATTGGAAAACGGAGGTGGATCAATTCGAGACTGCTACCTTGTCGCAGGAACTGTTTATGGAAGTATCGGATACGGATACCCCGCAAGGGGTGTTGGCGTTATGTGAGATGCCTTCGGAAGTTACGGCTGAGAAGTTAGCTGCCCAATCAGGGTTAACTGTTGCACTGGATGGACTCCAGGACCCCGGAAACCTTGGAACGATTATTCGTACCGCGGGATGGTTTGGCATTTCGGGTATTATATCGGGCAAGGGAACGGTTGATATGTTTCATCCCAAGGTCGTGCGGGGTACGGCTGGGGCAACGGGAACGATACCATTTATGAATGGGGAATTGTCCGAGGTTTTTACTGTATTGGAAGCCGAAGACTGGCAGGTTTTTCTATTGGATTCCGGTGCGCAATCGCAACCACTGCATCAAATATCATCCATAAAAAAGGGAGTAATTGTGGTTGGAAATGAAGGGCATGGCCTTCGTGATGAGCTAAAGACGGCGAATAGAAGCAGCGTACGTATTCCGTCGCCGGTGGGTCAGCGAAATGTAGAGAGCTTGAATGCGGCTATTGCTGCCTCGATTGCACTTTATGATTTATCGGGCAAAACCTGAAATTTTAATTTATAAACGACGAAGTATTGATTCTGACTGGCTTATTCAATAACCTGTTAGAAGCATTTGCGTTGCGGTTGTTTACTCCAATCTAAATTATGTTTGGTATGGCTAAATCCAAGAAAAAGAAAATTTACGTCCTCGATACTTCGGTTCTTTTATATGATTCGGATGCGGTAAAAAATTTCCAGAAAAATGATATCGCTATTCCTATTACGGTACTCGAGGAGATTGATACGTTTAAAAAGGGCAATGATGTTATAAACCTTCATGCGCGGGAGTTTAGTCGATACCTTGATAAGATATCGGATAAGAATTTGTTGCAGAAATGGATACCTCTGAATGGCAAAACCCATGGCAAGCTGCGGGTTATCAGTAACGAAAACAGTGAGCTTGATGCGGCAAAAGTGTTTGGAAAAGAAAAGAACGACCACCGGATTTTGAATTCGGTGCTGAAACTGATGGAGGAGGAACCGAATAAAAAGGTAATTCTGGTTTCGAAGGATATAAACCTTCGGATAAAGGCACGCTCGTTGAATATCGATGCGGAAGATTATGAGACGATTCAAATTAAAGATCTTGATCACCTGTACCAAGGTAAAAAGGAGGTTAATTGCGACGATGCCGTCATTGATAAGATTTATGATGAGGGTAGAATACCGTATACCGATTTACAGGAGGAGCAGCCTAATAACAATCAGTTTTTTATACTAAAAGGGCAATCTGGGTCGGCTTTGGGTAGGTATAGTACGAAAAGCGATTCGGTGGAGTTACTGCAAAAGAAAACAGCCTATGGCATAACGCCACGCAATGCTGAGCAAACTTTTGCGCTAAATGCCATTTTAAACCCTGATAATTTGTTGGTGACTATCACCGGTGCAGCAGGCACAGGTAAAACCCTGTTGGCACTGGCTGGTGCGTTGGAACAGCGACGCAATTTCCATCAGATATTTTTGGCACGACCGATTGTACCGTTAAGTAATAATGATATCGGATATCTGCCGGGCGATATCAGTTCAAAGATTGATCCTTACATGCAACCGCTTTGGGATAACTTATCATTTATTAAGAATCAGTTTCCAGAGAGTAGCAAAAAGTTTCAAAAGGTGGATGAGATGCTTGAAAATGATAAGCTGCGCATTATACCATTGGCATATATTCGCGGTCGCAGTTTGTCGAATGTTATTTTTATCGTGGATGAAGCTCAAAACCTGACGCCACATGAAGTGAAAACGATCATCACAAGGGCGGGAGAAAATACAAAAATCATTTTCACGGGCGATATTTTTCAGATTGATACCCCTTACCTCGATACGCAGAGCAATGGGTTATCTTTTTTGGTGGATCGCATGCACGATAATGAGTTGTATGCGCATATTAACCTGGAGAAGGGGGAACGGTCGGAGTTGGCAAATTTGGCCAGCAAGTTATTATAAGTTTAGGTCATAGATCGACACGACTAAGAATTGATGAAAATATAGCTGTGAGATCAGCACTCTGTTTTAAGCGATAGGATTAGTTATCTGATATAGTAGGATCTACGACTATTCTGAGGCAATATGTTGGGCGGCAATCCATCCGGTTGTCCAAGCCGATTGAAAGTTATAGCCTCCGGTAATGCCATCGATATTGAGCACTTCACCTGCAAAATAAAGGTTAGACACTTTTTTACTTTCCATGGTCCCCATGTTGATCTCATCCAAGGGAATACCGCCGCTGGTCACAAACTCTTCTTTGTAGGTGGTCTTTCCTTTTATATGGTAGTTCGCATTTGTTAGCTCTTGTGTGAGATCATGAATATTCTCATTAGACAGCTCTGCCCATCTTGTATTCGGATTGATTTGAGCCAGTTCCAAAAATCGATTCCAAAGTCGGCCGGGGATGGGAAAGGCATTTTGTTTTTTAGTAGTTTTTCGAGCATTCGTGTCCCGAAGTTTTTTCAGGGTCTCTTGAACGGTGTGGGCTTTGTTAGGGTATATCCAATTTACTCGAATAGTGAAGGTATAATTTTGATTGTGAAGATACCGCGCTGCCCAGGCCGAAGTCTTCAGCACGGCCGGACCGCTCAATCCCCAGTGTGTAATTAAAATAGGTCCTTCATGCTGATAGGAAGTACCTTCAATACTGACCGATCCATTTTCTACGGATATGCCGGACAGATCCTCAAATATTTTGTTTTTAAAGTTGAAGGTAAACAGTGACGGCACGGGTTCGATAATGGAATGCCCCAGTTTTTCCAGCCACTGGTAGGTACTGCGTCGATTGGATCCCCCTGTAGCTATGACTACAGCATCAAAAATTTGGGGCTCTTTATTTTTGATCGATAGCTTGAATTGATTCTTGTTTGTAGGGTGCAGCGCTTCCACGCGATGACGGTTGAGTATATTAACATTGTATCTATCGGCTTCCCTTTTTAAACAACTAATGATCGTCGATGAGTCATCAGTAGTGGGAAACATGCGTCCGTCACTTTCAGTTTTAAGCTCAACGTCACGTTCTTCAAACCAAGATACCGTATCAGCCGGCTGAAATTGTTCAAAAGCCCAGCGAAGTTTGCGCGATCCCCGGGGATAAGCTTTAGACATTATTTCCGGATCAAAACAGTGATGGGTCACATTGCAGCGGCCCCCACCCGAAATACGAACTTTGGAAAGCACTTCCCTGCTTTTTTCGAAGATCGTTACTTTTAGCGATGGATCAAGTCGAGCGGCATTAATAGCGGCAAAAAATCCGGCTGCGCCTCCGCCAATAACAGCGATTTTTGGGGATCTTGGCATATTTTCTAAAGGTCGATAAACTCTGAATTTATTTCTTTGTTCCAGAACACATTGGCATGAGCATTAAAATCATCAGTAGAATCGGTGGTAAGAAATCTGCGTGTTCCGTTTTGGGAGCATTTTTGTTCAATTTCTGGATGTCGTTTTAAATAATTGGCCAGGCTTTTAGCAACGATCTCACCCTGGCTCAGGATTGTAATCTCATCCCCAACAAATTGCCTGATTTTATCCATAAGCAAAGGATAGTGGGTACAGGCTAACAGCAGGGTATCAATTTTATTGGACTTGGATAGAATGCTATCGATATGTTGCTTTACAAAATAGTCGGCTCCATCGCTGTCATATTCTTGGTTTTCAACCAGGGGCACCCACATTGGGCACGCCTCTTGATGAACTGTCAGTTCCGGGAACTGCTGTTTGATCTCCATAACATACGATTCTGAATTAACGGTTCCGCTGGTCCCGAGAATTCCCACATGTCCTGTTTTAGAGTGGATGCCGATTATTTCGGCAGTGGGACGGATTACGCCAAGTACGCGTCGTTCGGGATCAATATTTGGCAGGTCTTTCTGTTGAATACTGCGAAGGGCCTTGGCTGACGCTGTATTGCATGCCAGAATAACCAGATGAGAATTTTGAGAGAAAAGGTATTTTACACATTCCAGAGTGTAGTGATAAATCGTTTCAAATGAGCGGGTTCCGTAAGGAGATCTCGCATTATCACCCAAATAGAGATAGTCATATTGGGGAAGTTCATTGACAATATCTTTCATGACTGTTAACCCGCCGTAGCCGGAGTCAAAAATACCAATTGGAGCAGAACTCATTGAGGGGAGTTAAACGTTTGATCTTAGAATTTTTTAGATGAGCTAAAACTAAGAAAAATATCCCAATTCCTAATTCTTCAATTCGCTAATTAAGTTTTCGGGCCAAGACCACTGTTTTTTTGAATGTTCTGTCACTTCCCGAAGCACTGTCGTATGCTTCAAAAATGACGATATAGATACCGATTCTGTTGCGGCCGTTATCATCTTTACGGCCATCCCAAATAAGTTGTCCTTCAAATCCAGCTTTTTTACCGTCAGCAAGAGTACGCACCAAGCGCCCATAGCGATCATAAATGCGAACTTTCATCAGATAATCCTGCTGATCCAGCTTATAGTTAATAAATAAGTTGTCTTCATACCCATCACCATCCGGGGAAAAGGGATTCGGCTCAAAGCTGATTCCGGTTTCTTCATTTATTTCAGCATTTTTTTGATAGATAGAATTTTCACTGTTCGGGGTGCCGCCTTTTTCGGTGACGCTGGAACCCCAGTTGGAATCATCATCGCTGGGACCACTGGGAGCGATACGCTCGAGGCTGATGCCCCGCGTATCAATAATGTTGGGATTATGCCAGCTTTCATCATAGAAGACCGAATCAATGGTAGCTCCTGTACTGTCGGCGATGTAGATTGCATCATCAGACGAGGCCAAACTTAGACTGGACCGATCGGCCTGAATAATGGATTCCATGCTGGGCGACTCCAAATCAAAAAAGGTAGATGTGTGGCTCTCCTCAAAATTCGTGGCTTCATCGGCATAAATAAGGACATGACTCTGTGAAGGAACCCATTTTGCAGTTGTAGAAATCGGTTGAATATCGCGTATGTCTCCATTTTCATCCGGCTCATCATGTAAATACAACCCTTCGAGCGAAATAGCGTAATCTTGGGTATTTCGTAGTTCGATGTATTCACTCTGATCCGGAAGATTGTCGTCTGAGTCGCTCAAAGGATTGAACATAATCTCATTAATAACAAGATCGCCACGCTGCATTTTTTGCGCCACCGAAATTTCAGTGTTTTGGGTCATGTTCCCTTTTACATCACTAAGACTTTTAGCTCTGATCTTGGTGCTGTTAGCAGTGTTATTTTTTGTTTTGGAGGCCTCAAGAAGAATGAAATTAGCGTTGGTGGAATCAAATGCAGAAACTGAAAGTTGTTGATCTCCATAAAAAAAGGCTAACTCATCACTCAGTCGGATAAACTCGTTAAATCGAACTTCGAATGTTCCTTCTGTCAACACTTTTGAAAATATGATTTTCGGAGGGGCGGTATCTTCCAGAAACGAAATATTTTGGTTTCCGGCCGAGTTACCATCATTTGAACTGTTCATGTTCCAGTTTGAGGCATCATTGGAAGCTGCCAATGGGTCTTTACGTTCAAGAGAAGATCCATCATTTTTTCCGCTCCAACTTTGGTAATAGCGCAATGAATCGATTGTTTTACTATTTTTATTTTTGATATAGATGTCATCGGGGGTGTTATTATTCAATGATGGGAATCCACTTATTGCTACCCCATTGGATATGCCGGTAGCAAAATTTTGATTTCCGGTAAGGACGATAAAATCTCCGGCTTTGAGTTGCACGGGATTTTCAATGGTGGTTTCAGTGCTGTAATCTCCAATCTCCCAGTTTGTCAAATCAAAGTTTTTATCGGATGCATTGTAGAGTTCGATAAAATCTGCTTTGTTACTGCTACCGGGGTCATACAAGATCTCATTTATAACAATTTCTCCGTATTGGGCAGTATCTATCTTTAGGTATTTAAACTCTTGGTTAGCGCTCATTAAGGTATTTCCAAAAATGTCGGAGATATTCGAAACCGTAACCTCATAAGTCTGACCATCAACAAGTTCCTGTTCCAAGAATAGTGTCACCGTCTTGTTTTGAGCAGATATCAACTGTATCTCAATTGATGGAGAAAGTTGATAATTTTGTTTATTTGTCGCCGATGAGGGGGTTGGTTTTTCTGAAAAAAAGAGTTCAATCTTGTTGTTACCAATACTTGAAAGGTTTTCGAATGAAGGAGCCATTCGGTCTTGAAGCACTTCGTTTTGAGATCCCGGTGTGCCAAATCCATTGGGGGCATCTTCCCAGTTTTTACTGAATATCCCAGCGACCTGTGTCGTTCGTCGCTCGAGTGCAACTTCATCTCCGCCCCAGCCGGAGGAGTATTGCAGGGAATCCAGTAGGTTACCGTTTTGGTCCCGGATGATGATTTGGTCGCCACCATTGTTGAGGGCAGGAAAACCGCTCATGGTAACCAAAGAAATGTCGGGATGGTTGGTTAACAAGGTGTTATCAGGGGCAATAACCACAAAACTATCCGGAGGCACAATGAAGCGTGAATTGGTAATGGTTGCTCGAATTCCACGATTATCGCTCAACATCCAACCACGCAGATCCAATGACTTTTCCGATTTGTTATAAATTTCAATGTATTCGGTACTTCGTGATGGTGGAACAAAATTAAATTCATTGATAAAAACGTCTCCTGAATTCGGATTAGAAACCTCATAATAGGTAAAAGTAGTATCCACCTCTGTCATTATATTGCCAAATAGATCGGCAATATTTTTAATAGTTAAGGTGTATGTGATTGCGTTTTGTAACTGATCTTCAAGCGTTATAAAAGCAGTATCTGGAGCTGAAAATTGGCTATCTATTATATTATGAGAACTTGAAAGGGAGTAGTTATGAATATTTTCTACGGTATTTCTACTCAGTTGCTCCGAAAATATCACGGTTAATTCTGTACTATTTCGGATCTCAAATTCTTTAACAATGGGGGCATCAAAATTAGGTTCAATTTTATTTTGGGAGCCGGGGGTACCAAAACCATTGGGGGCATCGCCCCAATTACTTCGATGAATGGCGGAAAGATCAAATGAACGTCGTTCTAAAGCTACTTCATTAGTTATTCCCCAAGCATCGTTGTATCGCAGAGTGTCGAGGCGGGTGCCATCCGCGGTTCTAATAACAATATCATCACCTGTATTGTTGAGTGATGGAAAAGAACTTCCCATAGTAAGGAAAGTGATGTCTGGAAAACTACTTTTCAATGTATGATCTGGTGCAATAACAATAGTACTGTCGGGTGGTAGTATAAATTGTTGGTCCGCAATTGTTTGTCGATTACTGTTATTGTCATTGATGGTCCAATGTTGCAGGTCAAACGATTTTGTTGTCGTATTACGGAGTTCTACGTATTCCGTAGATCCGGAAGGAGGGACCGACATGAATTCACTAATAAATACATCTCCGCTATCAGCCGTTGAAATTTTGAAGTAGGTGAACGACGTATCACGGTTGGATAATATGTTGCCGTAGATATCGTGAATACTATTGGTCGTAAACTGATAATTAACCGCGTTTTGCATAGTAGAAGCAAGGGTAAGAATAACAGAATGTTCTCCATTTGCTGAAGCTTGACTAATTTCAAGAGATTCGGAAAGTTGATAGTTATTTGGATTTTCCAGGGATTGTTGCAGTATAGGTTCATTAAAATTGACTTCGATGGAGCTTGCATTTAAAATTTCCAAGGAAACGAGATCGGGTGGTGATTGGTCAGCCCCAATTTCATTAGCAGATCCTGGGGTTCCAAATTTGTTTGGAGTATTGCCCCAATTGCTTTGATAAGTGCCCGACACATCAGTAGTTCTACGTTCAAGTGCAATTTCATCACCACCCCATTCAGAGGAATATTGCAGAGAATCCAGCAGAACGCCACTTTGGGTTCGGATGATAATTTGGTCTCCATTGTTGTTAAGGGCAGGAAAATGATGCATTGTGATAAGAGCAATATCAGGATACTCCGATTCGATCGTGCTATCAGGGGCAAGAACCACAAAACTATCCGGAGGCACAATAAATTGATCATTCGAAACGGTAGCCTCAAAACCTTCCCTGTTGTCACTGAGGGTCCATCCCTGCAGGTCGAGGGATTTGTTGGAATCGTTATATAGTTCAATGTACTCAGTAGCTCCGGAAGGGGAAGCATACATGAATTCATTGATAGATACGTCACCGGAATCAACGGGAGAAATTTCGTAGTAAGTGAATGAAGTATCCGTTAATGGTAAAGAATTTTTAAAAAGATCTGAAACTCCTTCTATTAACAAGGTGTAAGTTGAGGCATTTTTTAGGGTACTGTCGATCGATAAAAATATGCTGTCCGGTGCAGAAAAAAGCGTCTCACTAATAATTAAATTACCCGAAAGTGAAAAGTTATTAAGATCTTTAGCTAAATCTGCGTCCAGATATTCTGAAAATATTAGGAGCAATTCTTGGTTATTACGAATAACCAGATTTTCAAGTGTTGGTGGCTTTGTATCAGGTTTAACCTCATTTCGTGATCCGGGGGTACCAAATCCATTGGGTGCCTCTTCCCAGTTGCTTTGATAAATAGATGAAAGGTTGAATGAACGCCGCTCCAAAGCTACTTCATTGGTTCCCCAATTGTTTTGATATTGTAGTGAGTCAAGGCGGGTACCGTCGCCAGTTCTGATTACAATATTATCACTTGTGTTGTTGAGTGATGGAAAGGAACTTCCCATGGTAAGCAAAGTAATGTCAGGAAAGTCAGTCAACAAAGTTTGATCAGGCGTGATGATAACAGCACTGTCGGGTGGCAGTATAAATTGTTGGTCCGTAATTATTTGTCTATTACCGGTATTGTCATTGATGGTCCAATGTTGTAGGTCAAATGATTTTGTAGTCGCATTACGGAGTTCCACGTATTCCGTAGATCCGGAGGGAGGAACCGACATGTATTCACTAATAAGTACATTTCCACTATCTGCTGAAGAAATTTCATAGTAAGTAAATGTAGTATCTCGGTTGGATAGGGTATTGCTAAATATATCTTGAATACCATTGATTGTAAGTTGATAGTCAACAGCGTTTTGTAAAGAAGAAGCAAGGATAATAGACACAGATTGTTCTCCGCTTGCTACTGCCTGTTCGATGGAAATAGAACCAGAAAGCTGATAGTTGTTTATATCTTCCAGCGATTGTTGCTGGAGCAGTTCATTAAAATCAATTACTATGGAATTACTGCTTGTAATGTTGAGGTTTGTAAGGTTGGGCGGAGTTTGATCTGCTTCGATATTATTCCCAGAACCTGGTGTGCCAAATCCATTGGGGGCATCGCCCCAGTTATTATGATAGATCGCGGGGACGTCAATAGAACGGCGCTCTAATGCTACCTCGTCATTGCCCCAGTTCGAAGAATAGCTGAGTGAATCCAACAATGTCCCATTGCTATCCCGAATAGTTATGTTATCACCACCGTTATTTAGCGACGGGAAGCCTCCCATGATTATAGTGGCACGTTCAGGGTAATTAGATTCCAGAGTATTATTTTGGGTAATCACTACAAAGTTATCGGGCGGTACGATAAATTGTGAATTGGTAATTAGATCCTGATTCTGTCTGGTATCACTGAGGGTCCATCCCTGCAAGTCGAGTGACTTTGAAGAGCGGTTATAAATCTCAATATATTCTGAGCTATTTGATGGCGGAGCCGACATAAACTCATTAATGGCAACATCTCCAGAGTCAACGGGTGTGGGGTTGTAAAAAGTAAATGATGAATCAGTGGGAGTTATTGTATTTCCGAATATATCGGTGATATTTTCGATAGATAAATTGTAAGTGGTATTATTTTGCAAACTGTTGTCAAGTGGCAAGCGTACTGTATCAGGTGAGGAAAAAATTGCATTTGCAATCGAAACCCCGTTAGATAGGTTGTAATTACTTGGATCTTCTGCTGTAGCTTGCTTCGGTTGTTCCGAAAAGGTAATGGTAAGCTGATTTTGCTGAATCGAAAGCGATTGTAGTTTAGGAGGAGTAGTATCTGTTGCTACTTCATTGGCAGATCCTGGAGTTCCAAAGCCGTTAGGATTATTGGCCCAATTGTTTTGGTATGTGCCTGAAACATTAACGGCGCGACGTTCCAGTGCGACTTCATCACCGCCCCAGCCGGAGGAATATTGTAGAGAATCCAGCAGGCTACCGTTCTGGTCCCGAATGATAATTTGGTCGCCGCCATTATTAAGGGCAGGAAAACCGCTCATGGTAACCAAAGAAATGTCGGGATGGTTGGTTAATAAGGTGTTATCAGGAGTAAGAACCACAAAACTATCCGGAGGTACAATAAATTGATCACTTGAAATGGTAGCCTCAAAATCTTCCCTGTTGTCACTTAGTATCCAGTTTTGAATATCAATTGATTTGTTGGAGTGGTTGTAAAGCTCGATATATTCGGAGCTGGTTGACGGCGGCGCATACATTACTTCATTTATTACCACATCGCCTGAATCTGCGGGAGATGGATCATAAAATGTAAAAGAGGTATCGGTGGGGGTGATGGTATTGTCAAAAATATCTTTTGTATTATCAATAGAAAGGGTATAGGTCTGAGCATCTTGAAGAGTTGAACCCAATAAAAGTTCTACGGTGTCAGCTGCTGTTTGATTAACGGATGATATGCTATTATTGGTGATACTATAACTGCCGGTTTGATCAAGGCGCTCACCAAAAACAAGTTGAAGATTTTGGGCAGATAGAATATACAGACCAGTAAGTTTTGGAGGCGAATTATCAGGAGCTATCTCGTTAGCGGTGCCAGGTGTACCGCCATCGGGATGGGGAGAATCTCCCCAATTTTCTTGGTAAATGCTTGATGTTGACGACGATCGCCGTTCCAGAGCTACATCTGTGCCACCCCAGTTTGAATTATATGTTAGTGAATCTACTTTAGCTCCAGCATTAGTGATTAATTGTACGGCATCAGGAGTTGTATTATTGAGAGCAGGGAAAGTGGTTTGGTGGTAGGATCTATTTCCAAAAAGGTTATAAAGTACCGTGGTATCGGCAGAAATAACCAGAAAACTGTTAGGTTCTATGGGGATCGGATCCGATCCTAAACTGGAACTACTGTTATTATCAGCAATTTGCCAGTCGGCAAGATTTAGATACTTATTACTGGTGTTTTTTATTTCAATGTACTCTTCATTGATCGTCGTTGGATAATCATAAGCAAATTCGTTGATGACGAGGTCTCCATCCGTATAGGCGTCAAAAAACTGAAACTTAAAATCTATATTGGAATCGATGGCATTTCCTTCACTGTCCTTAATATCGTTGACAGTCAGGGCATATCCCCCGCCGGGGATAGGATCGTTATAAATTAGTTGAACAAGGTTGCCTGAAGTACTGATGTTATCTGGATTGCCGATATTGGGCGAAATGATAAAATCAGATGTTTGAATACTGGCCGGGTCAACGTCCAGATTAAAAGAGACCTCAATGGTTTGATTATCTACAACGGTAACCTCTTGAATGTCCAATGGAGGATTAATTTTTGTGACTTTTATATCATCATATTCAAAGCCCGTGGAACGAGAACCAATATATTTACTGAAAAGACCAATAAATATATTGGTTGAATAGGTGTTATCATTTGCAGTTCCTTGCGAAATAAATGAAGTGCCACCACTAGGGTCAGCAAACAATTCCCATTCCCCGTTTATGTTTCGTGTAGCTTTAATCCGTACATTGACGGAACTTGAACCAACCAAGCCATCAGTACCATCAATAATTTTCGAGGCGTTGTTGCCATCTTGACGGTATAGGCTTACTTCGTCTGGAGTATTCCCTACCTCAATATAATAGCCATTCACATTACTCTTTATGGACTCAGTATCTGAAATAATATAAAATCGGGCTAAGCTTGTACTTGAAGTGGCAAAGTCCATGTTTATAAGAGCTTCCCATTCTCCATAAGCAGCTGATGAAGTAGTACCAATTACGGCTTCATCAGCTACTGCCGGAGCGTCAAGCTGAAGCGTATTTGATGCATCAACAATATGCTTGGATTCTTTGTCAGTCCAAGTAGGGTTATTAGTATAATCTCCGTCACTAAAACTTTCATCAATGATGATTGTTTGAGCGAAGAGGGATGATGTAATAGAAATGAAAATCCCAATGAAAAGGAAAACCAACTTAGTTTTGTATTCCATACCGATTTGCTTGATGAATAGTCTGCCAGAAGAATAATAGAGCAGATTATGAACCCCCAATAATTCCTTCAACGCAAAAAAAGAGGGTGAAACTGTTATCCACAGCTTCACCCCGGAAGGACATTTGATATTGCTCTCTATTTCAACGGCTTATACGCTTTTATGCGTTTCTGTTAGTAAGACCATTGAGATCATAAATCCTTACAAAATTTTTCCAGAAATTTTCTATACTTATTATTCAATGTTTAATTAATGTGATATAGTTTGATGAATTACTCCTCTAATCCTTCCGTACCGGTTGAAATATCCAATATTAAGCACGGCTTGCAAGTGGCCAAGGGGCTGATGAAAGTGAAAGAAGACGGACTCCATTTGGAATTTGAGGTGAAAGATAGTTTTGTGGGGATCATAAAATCCGGTGTTCAATCGGCGGTTATTTCTTATGCTGATCTGGAAGACTTGCGTTTTGAAAAGGGGTGGTGGAATGGCAGCCTCATTTTAGAAGGCAGTTCCATGAAAGTGTTCGAAGATCTTCCGGGAAGTGAGCAGGGACGGTTAAAATTCAAAATAAAACGATCTGATCGGGGTGATGCCCAAAATGCGGTATCTTCGGCTCGGGTTCATCTCTCTGAACATAAGCTTGAACAAATGGAAAAAAGAGATGCTGAGGAAAGATAATATAAAAAGAAAATCCTGTCAGAGTTGAGGGCTCTAACAGGATGAAATATCATGTGAACAGATGTTAATTATTAGCTGATAAATCCTTTGGCAGTTAAGAGTTCGGCATTGAGAATAGCTCCGCCGGCCGCTCCTCGGATGGTGTTGTGTGCCATTGTCACATACCCCAAATCCATGACAGTACCTTCGCGAAGTCGTCCCACCGCCGTTTGCATTCCGCCTTCCCGATCGGCATGGAGACGGGGCTGGGGATAGCGATCTTCTTTATAAAGCCGAACTGGATTTTTGGGCGATGAGAGTAACTCTAAATTGGCAATGGGATTCTTCCAATTGGTAAATGCTTCTTCGGCTTCTTCAATTGATGAAGGAGCATTTTTCAGTTTCACTGATGCCGAAAGTAGGTGTCCCTCGATGGTCGGAACTCGCACAGCCGTTGCTTGGATCTTAAAATCATTAAAGGCAATAGTATCGTCTGACAGAGTCCCCAGAACTTTGGTGGCTTCGGTCTGCACTTTGGGTTCTTCTCCACCAATATAGGGCACCACATTTGCCACAATATCCATGCTTGAAACACCGGGGTAGCCGGCCCCCGAAACGGACTGCATTGATGTAACGATCAGCGAATCAATACCGAAGGCATCATGTAAGGGTTTTAAAGACATTGAAAGAGGTACGGAAACGCAATTGGGGTTGGTGACGATCCATCCATTGCCTTCGGGATCGAAGCTTTGCTTTTTAATTAATTCTGCATGGTCAGGATTTACTTCGGGCACTAGCAATGGAACCTGGTCATGCATGCGATAGTTTTTTGCATTGGATATGACAGGGATGCCTGCTTCGGCGAAGTTCTTTTCGATATCACCGGCAACGGAGGAATCCAATCCGGAAAAAACAAAATCGACGCCTTTGAATTCTTCGGGAGCACATGCTTTGACTTTCAGGTTAGCTGATGCAGAGGGCAGTTCGGTCTTTTCAATCCAGTGGACGGCCTGTTTGTACTTCTTTCCAGCGGAGCGTTTGGAAGCGCCCAATGCTTTTATGGTAAACCACGGGTGATTTTCTAAGAGACGAATAAACTTTTGTCCGACAGCGCCGGTAGCTCCGAGTACGCCAACCTGATACGAATCCATAATGTTGTTGATTAGGTAAACTTATTAAGTGTTAGGATAAATAAAAGGAATGAGGGAAGAATCATTCCTTTTAGAACGGGCAAAAATACACATAAAAGGATAATTAATTAAAGCAGTAATTTTTTCTATCTTTGGGCATCTCAAAATCATTGTTTAACCTAAATTTTAGCACGTACATGTCAGTTACCGAACTCGATAGTTTAGACACCATTGTGTCGTTGGCGAAGGCCCGCGCTTTTATTTATCAATCCTCAGAAATTTACGGTGGACTCGGAGCCGTATATGATTATGGTCCGCTGGGCGTGGAGCTAAAGCGAAACATTCGTGATATGTGGTGGAAGGAGATGACCCAGAGACATGATAATATTGTAGGACTCGATTCGGCGATATTTATGCATCCCAAAGTATGGGAGGCCAGTGGTCACCTCGATGGTTTTAACGACCCCATGATTGATGACAAGCAGTCGAACAAACGATATCGAGCCGATATGCTGATTGAAAATCATATTGCTAAGCTGCGCAGTGATGGTAAAGCGGATAAGGCCAATGAACTTCAGGAATTGCTGGATACTGCGGGATCGCGCAAAGGAGTGTGCGAAGATCTGCATAAGATTATTATGGATGAAGAGATCCGAGCTCCGGAATCCGGCGCGTTTGAATGGACCGAAGTACGTCAGTTTAACCTCATGTTCAAGACGCAGTTTGGGGCAACATCTTCCGGCGGTGAAGGAGATGACGCGGTTTATTTGCGTCCCGAAACGGCCCAGGGTATTTTTGTAAATTTTAAGAATGTCATGGACACCGCCCGTCAGCAGGTACCATTTGGCATTGCTCAGGTTGGTAAAGCCTTTCGCAATGAAGTTGTAGCACGTCAGTTCATTTTCCGCATGCGGGAATTTGAGCAGATGGAGATGCAATATTTTGTAGAGCCGGGAACCGATAAAGAGAGCTATGATCACTGGCTCAACAAACGCCTTGATTGGCATAAAGCATTGGGGATTCGTGAAGATAAGCTGCGCACGCATCCGCATCCCGAAGACAAATTAGCCCATTATGCTAAAGCTGCTGCCGATATTCAGTATGAATATCCCATTGGTTGGCAAGAGGTTGAAGGCGTTCACAATCGGACCGATTTTGATTTGAGTCAGCACATGGAATACTCAGGCAAGAAGCTGGAATATTATGATCAAAAGAAGCAGGAAAAGTATATTCCCTATGTAATTGAGACCTCAATCGGGTTGGATCGAACGGTGATGATGGTGCTTTGTGATGCCTACCGGGAAGAGGAAGTGGATGGCGATACCCGAACGGTCTTAAAGATGAATCCACAGCTGGCGCCAACGAAAGTGGGTATTTTTCCGCTAATTAAAAAGGATAAGTTGCAGGATCTGGCGCATAAGATTACTGATGATCTTCGTGAAGATTACAATGTGCTTTATGATGAGTCCGGTTCAATTGGTAAGCGTTATCGTCGGCAAGATGAAGCGGGAACGCCTTTCTGTGTGACAGTTGATTTTGATGGCGTTGAATCGGAAGGCGAAGATACGGTGACCATCCGCTATCGCGATGATATGACACAGGATCGGGTTCCGGTCAGTCGATTGAAGGAAGTTATTGATGACAAGGTGAAAAGCTGGAAACCCGAATAAATTTGCACCTAACTTTGCCTCATCTTGTACTTGATTCAAGGTCTATAGCTTATTAATAAAAAAAGGAGTTCACCATTAAAGTGAACTCCTTTTCTTTTTTGAGATCGTATTTTTTAAGTATCAGCGTTGGCGACTCCAATAACACCACATCCCATACGCGGACCAGCTGCGCCAGTGGGTTGTGATTTGAGATCATCTTCGCCACCGTGAATGATAACACCTCGTCCCATGATACTTTCCGGGCCATTCAGTGTGATTGTATTATCCACATAATCAATGGTGGCATTTCCGTTGGTATCAGCTTCGAGGTTACCCATATCTCCTACGTGCCGGTTTTCAGCTTCAGGACCGGCATGTGGATTATCTGCCGGATTATAATGTCCGCCGGCTGAGGTTCCGTCAGCAGCTCTACAGTCGCCATATTGGTGGATGTGAAATCCGTGCTTGCCTTCGGTCAATCCTTCAAATTCACCCTGCACGCGAACGCCATTTTCAACTTTGGTGAAAGTGACGTGCCCGGTGGCATCCCCATTTTCTGTAGGATGAACAACGGAAACAGCTTCAGCAAAAGTTGTAGCCGGTTCTGTTGTTGTTTCTTCCTGTTCCATTTCTTGTTGGGTGCATCCCATGGCGAAAAAGACCAATAAAAATGATAATAAATACTTTTTAAATGATTGCATATATACGATGATTTTGGTTTTTGTTAGAGTTCCAATCCTCAATTATTAACAAGAGCCAAAGTATAGGCATTCAATGAAATTTAAAAATAGCGATCAGCCCAGGCTGCAATAACTTCAGCTACAAATATACCGTCTTCCTCTTTGTTGAGCAGGTGATCTGCATCATCCAGTGAGACAAAGCTTTTGGGATGACGCGCCATTTTGTAGATGTGAGCCGCATTGTCGATGCCGACAATGTTATCAACAGGTGAGTGGAAAATCATGAGAGGGCGGTCCAGATTTTTCACTTTTTCGTCCATATTATTTTCCTCCAGATCATCAAGAAACTGTTTTTTGATTGTAAAGTCGCGGCCGGCCAGCGTTACAGTTGCTTTGCCTTCTGTTTTTATGGTATCAAGTTTGGCTCCAAACTTGTCTTTAATACTGGTGGGACTACTGGGAGCCGCAATTGTTACTACCGCTTTGGAGGATGTAATTCGAGAAGCTGCCTGAATCATCGCTGCCCCGCCCAGCGAATGTCCAATCAGTATAGCGGGCCCCTGCCAATGCGATTCCATATATTCTGATGCGGCAATGAGATCTTCAATGTTGGATGAAAAGTTAGTATCTGCAAAATCGCCCTCACTTTCTCCAAGGCCTGTAAAATCAAATCGAAAAACGCCAATACCATGTTTGGTAAGCGTTTTACTGAGGTTTTTCACGATTTTAAGATTTTTTGAGCAGGTAAAGCAGTGGGCAAAAAGTGCAAAGCTTTGGGCTTCATCATCAGGCTGATCTATCCGGGCTGCAAGAGAATCTCCAAAAGCGCCTTCAAACGTAATTTTTTCTGATCGCATGAGTGGTCCTCAATTTATATTTTATATGCTTTTGTATAATAAAAAATCTTATTTCAAATAATTATAGCATTATGAGTGAACAATCAACACCGTTATTTCACTTAGCATTTCCGGTTTCTGATCTCGACGAAACCCTTAGTTTTTACAGGGATGTCCTTGGCTGTGATACCGGCCGTAGCTCAGATCACTGGATCGATTTTGATTTCTGGGGACATCAGGTTGTAGCGCACCTGAGTCCGGAAGAGGCGGGGAAGTCAAGCATGAACGACGTCGATGGTCATGCGGTTCCGGCCAAGCATTTTGGATTGATTTTAGAATGGGAACAGTGGGAAGAGCTTGCAGAGCGCCTGGAGGAGAAAGGTATTGATTTTATTATCGAGCCGTACGTCCGTTTTGAAGGTAAACCCGGCGAACAAGCCACGATGTTTTTTAAAGACCCCAGCGGCAATGCGCTCGAATTCAAGGCGTTCCGTAATAAAGAGCAAATTTTTGCGACCTAATGATCGTCGCGAGTAGAGAGATGTGAGTATTGAGGGGTTTGTCAATCCCTGAATAAGGTTGACCGCAATTGGTGTTTTTAGTTTACATGTACCATGCAATATGGTAGCTTTTTGTTTCTGTCAATCATATCCAGATGTTCTTGAGTAATCGGAGGAGTTCGGTAAGAGCGTATGGTTTGCACTGCCCTTTCCTGGGGCACCAGCTCTAACCACTCTTGCTCGTAGGCCTCCGGAGACTTCCGCCCCAGCGCATTATGATGGCGAATGCTATTATAATCGTTAACGGCCTGTTTAGCCAACCTTTTTAACTGCCGAAAGCAGTCAGGGCGTTTAGGGAGCAGATACTCGTTTTTAATCGTACCATTTATGCGTTCGGCAAAGGCATTGTCCTGGGCAACCTTGCCCATACTAATCAGCATAGCATTGCTTCGCAACAGAGCCAAGTACCGCCCGTCAATATATTGGCTCCCCCGGTCCGAATGATGGACCAGCCCCTTCAAAGCTTGCGGATCCCGGCTCGATATGGCCTGTGTTAAGGCCTTTACATTAGCTTCTGCTCGCAGGCTCTTGCTGGCGGCATACCCTGCAATCCGCCGGCTGTAGACATCGATAATAAAGGTTAGGTAATAAAACCTGCCGCCCACCTTAATGTAAGTTATATCGCTCTGCCACACCTGGTTAGGCCCCGTAACCACGCGGCCTTCGATAAGATTTTCGAAGACCTTATGGGCCGGGACCGTGGTACGCATTTTATTTGGGGTACGCTTGACCCCATAACCCAGCTCCATCATTACAGCGAAAAACCGATCGCGTCCGATCCCTTCAGGCTGCAAGTGCCAGTAGAGCTTTTCCAACCCGCAGCCGGGATGCCGGGCCCGGCGCTTATCCACCAACCTCATAAGATTGCGCAACAGCGCCAGCTGCTGGTCTTCGCGTTTAAAATGGGCCCACACCGCCTGTTTAGTCACTCCGGCAGCGGTATATAAAGCATTCAGGGAATACCTCATGGCTTTTCGGTTTGTTCGGAACCATGCGATGGTTTCGTAGAAGAATTTTTTTTTAGATCCAGCCCGTATTCCTCTTTGGCCAGATCCATCATCTTCTCATAAAAATCCAGCTTTATCTGTTTCTGGCCTAGTGCCCGCTCCAGATCCGCTATTTTCTGGTGAAGATCTTTGAGTTTGATATCTGTGCTATCAGCCATTTCAACAACAGTTATGGTAGGTTCGTCAGTGGGAGAAAATTTATGAATCCACCGGTAAATGCTTGGTTCACTGGCATAATACAGTTTTGCCAACTCTTTTACCGTATATTTTCCTTCTCTGAATTCTCTGACTACTTTTCGACGGACTTCATCGCTGAACTGTCGCCTTCGTTGTAGTTTTCTTTTGATCCGCTTATTCATAGTTGGTCCTTTTAAACGGTCAACCTATGTTAGGGACAGACAGTTCTCACTTCTCTCTACACAATACTCATGAATCACTACTAAACTTTTCCTCGATTTCGCTCATCTGCATTGCCAGTTCTTCCCATTCGGCGTAGATCTCAACCAGTTTTCCTTTGAGCTTTTCATATTCCATGGAGATCTCCTTGACTTGCTCTTCATCGTCATAGAAATCGGATTGTGCCATGAGCTCTTCAATCTCATCCTTGCGCTCTTCAAGCTTCTCAATCTTTTCTTCCAGTGGATCAATCTGCTTTTTCAATGGCTTTAGCTTGTTGTACTTTTTCTGCCGCCGCTGCGCCGCCAATCTGCGTTCTTCCTTCCGCGATAACCCGTTGTTAGAAGAACCCGGATTGTTCTCTTCTTGCTCTTTTTTATCAGTTTCTTCCCGCTCCTCGACCTTATCCAGATAGTAAGAAACGTTCCCGTGGAAGGTATTCGTCTCATCGGGCCGCACTTCCAGCACTTTGTCTACAATGGGATCCAAGAAATCGCGATCGTGACTCACAATCATATAAGTGCCTTCGTACTGATCGAGGGCTTGCTGTAAAATCTCTTTAGACTGCATATCCAAGTGATTGGTTGGTTCGTCAAAAATCAGGAAGTTAGCCGGTTGAACCAACATGCGTGCCAGAGCAAGACGACTTTTTTCTCCACCCGACAACACCGACACTTTTTTAAACACGTCGTCACCTTGAAAGAGAAAACATCCCAAAATAGTACGCAGTTGCGTTTCATCCGTTTTGGGTGCGGCTTCCCGCATAATCTCAAATACTGTTTTATCGAGATCCAATTCATCAGCTTGGTGTTGAGCAAAGTAGGAGGTGGTCACATTGTGGCCGGGTTCTCGTTCGCCAGTATTAAAATCTTCAAGTCCGGCAAGTATGCGAATCATGGTCGATTTACCGGCCCCATTGGGACCCACAACCGCAATTTTGTCTCCACGATCGATTGAGTAGGAAAGATCCTCGAAAACAACGTTATCATCGTATTGCTTTCGGACATTGTTAAGCTTCATTACAACCGCGCCGCTGCGCTCGGGCGGGGGGAATTCAAAGAAAATTTCCTCTTCCCGCTCGTCGAGCTCAATTTTATCCATTTTCTCCAGCTGCTTGATACGGCTCTGCACCTGGGCAGCCTTGCTGGCGTTATAGCGGAACTTATCAATGAATTCCTGGATCTCCTTGATCTCCTGCTGCTGATTTTCGTAGGCTTTGCGCAGGTGCTCTTTTCGCTCAGCATGCTTTTCCTCGTAGTAATCATAATTGCCCGCATAATCCAACAGATCGCCGTATTCCAAGGCCAAGGTGCGTGTGGTAATCTTGTTTAAAAACGCCTTGTCGTGCGAGACAATAATGACTGCGCCTTCGTAGCCATTTAAAAACTGCTCAATCCAGCGAAGTGACTCAATATCAAGGTGGTTTGTGGGCTCATCCAACAGTAGATACATGGGGCGCTGAAGGAGTAACTTACCAAGCGCAATGCGCATCAGCCAACCCCCGCTGAATTCAGTAGTAGAGCGATTAAAATCGTCCGTTGTAAACCCGAGTCCCATTAATACTTTTTCGATGTTCGATTCCAGGGCATAGGCTCCGGACTGTTCAATGCGATTTTGTAGTCTGCCCACTTCCTCCATCGCTGATTGGTATTCCGATGTCCCTTCCTCAAGCGTTGCCAGTTCTTCACGCGCTTTTTGTACCTTGTCTTCCAGCTCCTGAATATCCGCAAAAGCACTCTCCATCTCCTCATACACAGTTAAATCGGGGTCGGGATCAACACCATCCTGTGGAAGATAGCCAACGGTCGCGGCTTTCGACATGGTGATATTTCCACCATTGGGTTCAATTTCGCCGGCAATAATTTTGAGCAGCGTCGATTTTCCTGCGCCATTGGGACCTACGAGTCCGACGCGTTCACCGGGATTGATGATGGTACTGATTTCGTCGAGCAGGGTTTCATCCCCAAAAGAAAGTGATATGTTTTCGAGTTGAAGCAAGGAGTTAAGTTCTTTAAAATTGGCAATTAATATAACCATCAAAGCTGTGGAGCTAAATGATTATTTTAAGATTGTTTTGAACCCATTCGCAATTCCGGATACCGTGATCTGAGCTTTTTAATCAGTTACAATTATCCTATTTTCGGTCTATGTATTTACTGATTTTTTATTTAGGGCTTGCCATTGGAGTATCGTTTCTGTGTTCAATTCTGGAAGCGGTACTACTATCCGTGAGCCATTCCTATATTGCCATCATGGAGCGAAAGGGGACAAAAGTAGGGAAGCTGCTCCGTTATTATAAAGAGGATGTCGATCGCCCGCTTTCAGCCATTTTAAGTTTAAATACTATTGCCCATACCATTGGTGCCGCCGGAGTAGGGGCGCAGGCACAAATTGTTTTTGGGGATGCCTATGTAGCTATCACATCGGCTGTGCTAACATTTTTGATTCTGGTGCTTTCTGAAATTATCCCAAAAACTATTGGAGCAACTTACTGGAGAAGACTGGCGCCTTTGGCAGCGAAAATTTTACGAGTATTGATGTTTTTGATGTATCCCCTGGTGGTGATGTCGCAGGCAATTACGCGATGGCTTTCGCAGGATGAAAAGATGCCCAGCTTTAGTCGGGAGGAATTTGGCGCCCTGGCCGATCGTGGGGTAGAGGAGGGGATCTTTGAAGAAGAAGAATCGCGCATCTTCAAGAACTTGATTCGCTTTAATTCATTACGAGTGAAAGATATCATGACGCCGCGTACTGTTGTTGTAGGCTTTGATGAGACGCTAAAAGTAGATGATGTCAGTGAAAATATTGAGCAACTGCACTTTTCGCGGCTGCCGGTATATGGCAACGCCCGCGACGAAGTGACGGGCTATGTGCTTAAAAATGACCTCTTGTTGATGTTGGCACGTGGTGAAGTAGATAAGGAGTTAAAAGAGTTAAAGCGTGATATTCTTATCGTGCCCGAGATGATGCCGTTGCAAGATTTCTTTGAGCAGCTCATGAAAAAGCAGGAACATATCGCCATTGTGGTTGATGAATACGGTGGATTTGCCGGTGTTGTTAGTATGGAAGACCTCGTAGAAACCTTACTGGGGATGGAAATTATTGATGAGGTGGATACGATCGAAGATATGCAAAAGATGGCCCGCAAAAAGTGGATGGAGCGTGCCAAACGGCTGGGGATCGTCCCCGAAGATACCGAAGAAGCCTCCTCAATTGATTCTGCTTCTTAAACTTGCTTAGAGCCTTTTCTTTGTATCAAAAAGTTTAGTCTATCAAAAGTAGCTATTTAGTAATAGCAATTGACTCATCTATCTTTAAGTACAGCTTACATTTTTTTACTGTTTACGATTCGCCATTTGCTCAATTATTTTTGAGCTTCAAAAAGATGGGCACCTACTATGTTATTGATTAAAAGTAAGAATAGATGCAACCTACCGCTGCGAGAAGAAGGTGCAGTGATTTAGTATTTATTGAGTTATCGGCATAAGATGGTATTTAGTAGTGTGTATTTTTAATTTATTTTTTAATTATAGGTAAACCACTTGGATATAATATTAGACTAATCTTTCTTAACACTTAATTGGGATGGACATTAGGACTGGAATACTGATGATGATATCAGTTTTTCGATAGCATATGAATACGGCAAAAGAAAAAACTTCAGAGCCTGGAAATAACCTCGTGGAGAAAATCCGCCAGGGAGACGAGCGGGCTTTCGAAGAACTTTTTCGGGAGTATTATTCTGATCTCTGTTCTTTTGCTTACCAGTTCACAAAATGTAATGAACAGGCCAGGGATATCGTACAAGAGGTATTTACAAAGGTATGGAAGCGACGGCAGGATTGGAATATTCATCGTTCTGTTAAAGCCTATCTGTTAAAAGCTGTTCGCAATAGTGCCATTAACCAAATTAATCGTAATGATCACCGCAGTAAAGTTCGAGAAACCTTTTCAAGAGAGCGCCTCCAAAGTGTGAAGTTCCCTGCTGATATTGAAGTTGGTAAACTGGATCGGGTGGTCGCTCAAATTTGGGAGGTAGTTGTAGCAATGCCCAAACGTCGGCGCAAGGTTTTTATCCTTTATCATCGACACGGGCTGAGTTATAACGAAATTTCTGAAGTGCTGAATATTAGCCGCAAGACTGTGGAAAATCACATGGGACTGGCTCTAAAAGATATTCGCGCACAAATCAGGTAAGTCAGGATTTCTTGATTGGTTTTCATCGATCTAAAAATTTGTTCATTATCCTGTCTCAATTTGTTTCAAGACTATTTTTATCCATCTGAAATTTTTATTGGGGGGAAGGCTCTTTACGGTTGTCTTATAAATAAAGAACAGGTGGATCATAAAGGATATTGCAATGGAACTTGATGGAATTGATTATCAATTAATTGCCAGCTATTTGGCGGGCGAATGTACTGATCAGGAGCACAAAAAAGTGGATCAGTGGATCAATCAGAGTCATGAGAATAAAAAGCAATTTCAAGAATTTCGTCATATCTGGCAGCTATCGGGAGAAGCCGTTTCTCATCAAAAGATAGAGTGTAATCTTGACCAGGAATGGAATCGGCTGGGTAGGCAAATAAGTAAAGAGAATGTTTCATCACGAAGTAAGAATTCTGATCAAAAACGTTATTGGTCTTTTCGAAGTTCTTCAATCCATTCCAGAACCCAGCAATTTAATCGTATAGCAGCAGTATTCTTAGTTGCAGCTTTTTTGGGAATTTTATCGTATCAAAGCTGGAGCCAGTCAGAACAAAAACAGATAGAACCGGTTCTTAGGCAGATTAGTACTGATAATGGACAGCGAGCCAATCTATCGCTGAGTGATGGTACCGAAGTGATGCTCAACGCTGATAGTCAACTTGAGCTACCAACCCAGTTTGCATCTGATGTACGGGAAGTTTACCTGAAGGGCGAGGCTTATTTTAACGTATCAGAAAATAAGGAAAAGCCATTTTTGGTACACTCTAACCAGTCTGTTGTTAGGGTTTTGGGAACGGCTTTCTCCGTTCGATCCTACCCCGAGGACCAACAGGTGCAAGTAATTGTTGAAGAAGGACGGGTATCATTTGGAAAAGAAAACGGAGCTGAAGATCAAAAAGCAATTTTAAACCGGAATGACTTAGCTACATTTAATGTCTCAACCAGCTCTTTGGCTACTCGAGCAGTAGATGATATCGACTTATATATGAGTTGGCGGGACGGTTATTTGAAATTTGAAAAAACAAAACTAAATGATGTAGCCAAGTCCTTGGAGAGGCGGTATGATGTGAAAGTATTTTTCGAGGATCCGGCACTAAAAGAACTTTTACTTACGGCATATTTAAAAAGTCGGTCACTCCGCAATGTATTGGATGTAATTACAGCATCGTTGCAGATAGAATATCAATTAGATGACAATAAAGTCACGTTCATGAAATAATTGGTTGAGATTTTAATATCATTTTTTGTAACCGGTTTCATTAAAAAATAGTAACTCAAAAGCGATAGTTCTTAAATATAAAAATAAATCCAAACGGAGGTTCTATGAAAGAATCGTTATTGCATATGTTGTCAAAGTCGGTGCTTTGGTGTCTGGCGGTATTGTTAATTTCGCCAGCAAGTCAGGCATTCACGACCGATGCTCAGGGACAGTATCTTACGTCTGCTGCAAATGAGTCTATAAATAAAACATTTTACTCGGTTAGCAAGTATTCCGATCGGATTCCGGAGCTACAGGGTATCATTTCGGTTGACGTTGAGAATGCGCCGATACGAGAAGTATTAGAAAATATCGTATCGCGAGCAGATCTTGGAATAGCTTATAATGCTGAACTGCTATCGTTAGAGCAATCCATATCGGTTGATATGAACAATGTAACGGTAGCCGAGGCTTTGCAAAAAGTTCTTGAGCATACTCCTTATGAGGCTGCTATCTCCAAAACCCGAGAAATTATATTACAGGATCGACCGGATCCACAGCCGCTGTTAATACAGTTTCAACAGGAGATTTCCGGTACGGTTACAGATGCAGAAACCGGTGATCCGCTGCCCGGGGTTAATGTGATGGTGCCCAATTCAACAGTTGGTACTTCAACCAATGAAAATGGGGAATATGCTATTACAGCGCCTGATGATGCTGATAGCTTAGCGTTTTCTTTTATTGGTTACCAGGAGAGAATAGTTGCTATAAACGGAAGAACTACTATTAATGTAGAATTACAGTCCCAGGTTCAAACCTTTGATGATGTAGTGGTTACTGCATTTGGTGTTGAGCAGGAAGAGAAAGAGCTCGGTTATTCCGTTCAACAAATTGATAGTGAAGAATTAACAGTTGGAAAAAATGAAAATGTAGTTAGTTCTTTACAAGCTAAAGTTTCTGGTGTGCAAATTACAAATACAGGTGGGGCACCAGGGAGCAGTTCAAGGATTTTAATTCGAGGTATAAGTTCCTTAGATCCCAGTGCGGATAATCAACCTTTATTTGTAGTTGATGGTGTACCGATTGATAACTCTACGGTTGAAGCCGGTGATACGCCTCGTGGATTAAGCAATCGTGCAGCTGATTTAAATCCCGAAGATATTGAATCAATGAGTGTTCTTAAGGGTGCTGCAGCATCTGCCTTATATGGTGTTAGGGCTGCCAATGGGGCTGTGATTATTACTACCAAAAGTGGTCAATCTGGAGATACACAAATTAATTTTAAGAACTCTATTGGTTTTGACCGAGTTAATAGCTATCCCGAATTCCAAAAAGTGTATGGCCAAGGTTTTGGTGGTGAAGCAACCACTGATAGTTTTTGGCCTAATTGGGGGGCACCTATTGCAGATGTGGCTGATACCCTTGATGGGTGGCGATATCATGATATTTGGAGAAATTCCATGGAAACGGGAGTGAAAATTAATAACACCATTAGCGTTTCTGGTGGTGGCGATATTGCAACTTATTATGGTTCTGTTTCAAACCTATCCCATGATGGGGTTATGCCTTTTAGTGATTGGGGGAGGACTTCAATTAAACTTTCTGGAGATATAAGTCCTAATGATGAACTGCAGATTTCATCCTCCGTTAATTTTGTGAATTCTGGTGGGAACAGAGTTCCAGCTGATCGTTTTATGGAGCGTTTAATGTATTGGGCTCCAACTAAACCAGTTACCGATTATGAGAAAGAAAATGGTACGATGAAAGGATACTATGCAAATGGTAATGCAGGGACGAATCCTATTTATGATGCCAAATATTCAACCTACGAAGATGATGTCAATCGTGTAATTGGTAATTTGAATATTAATTATAATTTCACCGATTGGATGAGTGTTTCCTATCGATTAGGTATGGATTATTACAATGATAATCGTACAAATATCACTCCTGGACCGCAAGGTGTAGATAATGAAAACGTCCTTAGTAGCACTGGTTTTATTAACGAATTAAGGATTAGCAGCCGAGATTTGAACTCAACATTAAACCTAATGTTGAATGGTGATGTTACAGAAAAAATTTCTGCAAAATTAACACTCGGTAACGATATATTTGATCGTGAAACCAGTCAAATTCGTGCAGAAGGAAGTGATTTTGTTACTCCAAATTTTTATAACCTCAGTAATACTAGAGAAATATCAAATAACCAAAATCTGGAGCAACGCCGTCTTATTGGTGTTTATGGAGACTTAATGCTTAACTATGATGATTTCCTATTCTTAAATGTTACAGGACGTAATGACTGGTCATCAACATTGCCGGTTGATAATCGTTCTTTCTTTTATCCCTCTTTTAATTTAGGATTTGTCTTTTCAGAAATAGCAAATTTGCCGGACTTTATTTCGTATGGTAAGCTACGTGCCTCATATGCACAGGTAGGAAAAGATGCAAGTCCATATTCTACTAATATTACATTCAATTCTCCCTCACAGTATCCAATAAATGGACAGGTTGGATATACACGAAATCAAGTTATAGGAAGTCCTGATTTAAAACCTGAGATAACAACCTCAATTGAGATTGGAACAGATTTACGGTTCTGGGATGGACGTGCTGGAATAGATTTCACCTATTATAAAGCAAATAGTGCTGATCAAATTCTTACAGTGCCTATTTCTAATGCGGTCGGCGGAACACGACTTGTAACTAATGCCGGTGAAATAGAGAACAGAGGAATAGAAATGCAAATAAACTTCAGACCTATTGAGCAACGGAATTTTCAATGGGATGTTCGAGTTAATTACAGTCGAAATCGCAATGAAGTTATTTCTATTCGAGAAGGCATAGATGAAATAAATCTGGGTTCTTCATTTGGATATGGTGGTTCTTCAGCCAGTATTAGATTGGTTGAAGGAGAACCATTTGGAAATATCTATGGCACAAGCTATCAACGATATTATGAAAATGGTGAGCCAGATGATAAGCTGTATTTGGATGAAGATCGTCCGGTTGTTATTGGGGATGATGGATTCCCGGTTGTAAATACTGATCAAAAAGTTCTGGGTAATGCATTTCCAGATTGGATAGGAGGAATTAGAAATAGCTTCTCATATCGCAATATAAGTCTTTCATTCCTGATTGATATCCAGCAGGGATTAGATGTATACAGTCAGTATGACAACTTTTTTGCAGCATTTGGAATTACAAAAAATACCTTGGACCGAAATGAAACCAGAGTATTTGAAGGAGTTACTGATGATGGTCAACCCAACGATCAGGAAGTCTGGTTGGGGCAAGGTATAGGGCCAGATGGTCGAGATTACGGTGCTGGTTTTTATCGTAATACTTATCGTACTGCTACCGAGAACTTTGTGAAAGATGCTTCTTTTATTAAGCTACGTAATATAAATCTTTCATATAGTTTGCCAGGGAGTCTGATTGATCAATTGCCTTTTAAAAGTGTAACAGCGTCTGCTACTGCAAATAATATTATTCTTTATACTCCATTTGATGGGTTTGATCCAGAATCACGCAGTGGTCCAGCAGGAAGTAATGCAACTGGTTTTACTGGGCTTGATCATCCTGGCGTAGCAAGCTTTGTATTCTCTCTGAATTTCTCCTTATAAAGAAAGTTTAAAACAGAATAATTATGAAGAATTTAAAACTATTAGTGTTTTGCATGCTTAGCGTCATACTTGTAAGTATGGCCGGTTGTAGTGATTATTTGGATATTAATGAGGATCCAAATAACCCTACAGAAGCACCTCTTTCTGGCTTAATGACGAATGCGACTTTTGAAACATCTCAAAACATGTATTCATTGGGCAGTAATACCTCTTATTATGTCCAGTATTTAGCTTCTCCTAATCCAAGTAGTTCAACGGATATCCAAGACGATGTTGCTTACGACAATACTTGGTTTGGTTTCTATGATGTTATGACAGATTTGGCAGTACTAAGACAGGATGCTGCTGAGCAGGGAGCTACTGATTATTTGGGGGTGGCAAATATCCTAACTGCTTTAAATTTGGCAACTGTTGTAGACGTGTGGGGCAATGTCCCTTACAGTGATGCCTTCTTCGTTGAAACATTGAGGCCAAGCTATGATAGTCAAGAAGCACTTTACGATACGGTTCATACTCTTTTGGATAGCGGAATTCAAAACTTGGAACAGGGTAATTCAACGATCGAGCTGGGAAATGATGACTTTATCTATGGTGGTAATACTGACCAGTGGATTCGTCTTGCACATATGCTTAAAGCTCGGTATCTCAATCACCTGAGTAAGCAACCAACTTATTCGCCTACTGATATATTGGCAGAAGTTGATCAGGGTCTGACGGGCAATGCCGATGATGCTCAAGTTGACTACTTTGAAGATCAATTTAACCCATGGGCTGAAGTTGCCATCGATAACGCAAACTTACTACTGGGCGGTTGGATATCAGAGCAAATTGTTAAACATCTGGATGGTACCCTTTACGGTGTTGAGGATCCCAGAATAGGAACCTTTATGGGAACCACTGATGATGGTGATTATGTGGGTACTCGAAATGGTGCGGGTAGAGGTTCGGCTCCTGAACAGGGAGCACGAAGCGTATTAACGACCGATACCTTTTATGCAGCTGAAACGGCACCTGTTTTGATTGCAACCTTTGCCGAGCAAAAGTTTATTGAGGCCGAAGCTGCATTTCGGGCTAATCAACCAACACGTGCCTACAATGCATATATGGATGGTATCGAAGCACATATGGACAAAGTGGGAGTTTCGGAAGCTGAAAAACAGGATTATATGACGGATCCAGCTGTTGCAGTTGGTGAAGGTGGGTTAACTCTTGACCTTATCTTCAAGGAGAAATATACGGCCATGTATCTACACCCGGAATCTTGGGTTGATGCGCGCCGATATGATTATCAATACGATGATATGGAATTACCTGCCAATCATAACCCTGATTTGAATGGGGAATTTATTCGAAGATTATCGTATCCCGATTCAGAAACGCAACGTAATTCTGGAAATGTTCCTGATATATCTCTATCTGATCGCATCTGGTGGGATGTAGATTAATTACACTACTATAAGTGGTATTTAAATTCATAAAAAAGGCACAGATATTTTTCTGTGCCTTTTACATATCATTATAACATATGGTTAACAAGTATAGTTTTATAAAGTTTAGGGTTCCATCATTGTCACTTATGGTTTTGTTGGTTGTCTCACTTATGGCATGTAATCTATCCCAAAAGCAGGATATTAAACAGAAAATAAGTAACATTTCTCAACATTTTGCACCTGATAGTAGAGTAGCCCTATTTGATGTAGAAGCTAAGTCAAATAATGGCGAATGGGTGCTAAAAGGGGAAACGAATCTTCCGGAAGCTAAGAACGCATTGTTTGATTCACTTTCAGCAGTGAATGTGACTACTGTTGACAGCATCAATGTGCTGCCAGAGGATGGTCTTGAGGGGAAAACTCTGGGGATTATTAACAACTCTGTAGCGAACCTTCGATCGCGGCCTTCGCATCCTGCTCAACTCGTTACACAGGCCACGTTAGGAATGCCTGTGAAGGTTCTTAAAAAAGAGGGCAGCTGGTATATGGTCCAGACACCTGATGATTATTTGTCGTGGGTTGATTATGGAGGGATCCATCAAATGAGCAAAGACGAATATGACGAGTGGAAATCTTCGGATAAAATTATTTATCTCGAAACCAATGGTTATGCTTATGAGCAGCCGAATCGCAAGTCACTGAAAGTATCTGACTTAGTAAGTGGAAGCATCCTCAAAGTTGCTGGTACAACCGAAAACTTTTATGAGGTTGTCTATCCCGACGGCCGAACCGGTTTTGTAAATCAATCTGAAGCTCGTTCATTTGATGATTGGAAGGCATCCGTTGAAGCATCTGAGAATCAATTGGTACAGGAGGCAAAATCATTGAAAGGAGCGCCGTATCTGTGGGGAGGAACATCTCCCAAAGGGATGGACTGTAGTGGCTTTACAAAAACGATTTACTTTATGAACGGCTGGATTATTCCCCGGGATGCCTCTCAGCAAGTGCATGCTGGAGAAATAGTTGATTCAACCGGAAGTTTTGAGAATTTACGTCCGGGCGACCTGCTGTTTTTTGGCAGAGAAGCATCCGAAGATCGTGACCGGCGTGTAGTGCATGTGGGGATGTGGATTGGCAATGACGAATTCATCCATTCTGCGGGAAGAGTAAAGGTAAGCAGCATTGATCCTGAAGCTAAAAATTATGACGAATATAATGTTAATCGCTATCTCGAAACACGTCGATATTTACAGCATAAAGAAGGAAATATTCTGGATGTAAAAGATATGTACGAGATATAATAAAGATTAAATAGTTACTTATGAAGTTGTGTAAAAGTGTAATGAGTATAGCAATAGTATCTTTGTGCATGGTCGCTTGCACATCACCTCCCGAGACTATTGATCAATTAGAAAATAAGATCAGAAAGCAGTTAGCTTCTGTTGATGGGGAGTTTGCTATAGGTTTTAAAATGATTGATAGGGATCGAGAGCTATATATCAACGAGCGGGAGATGTTTCATGCTGCAAGTACCATGAAAACACCCGTAATGATTGAGCTTTTTAAGCAGGCTAATGCCGGCAATTTTTCGCTGGATGATTCAATACAGGTTAAAAATGAGTTTCGTAGTATTGTTGACAGCAGTCGCTACCAGATGGATATCGATGAGGACAGTGAAGGAGAGCTTTATGATCTTGTCGGACAACAGCGTCCCATTCGTGAGCTCATCAATGATATGATTACAAAGAGCAGTAATCTTGCTACCAATATCCTTATTGAAAAAGTAGGAGCTGGAAATGTTACTAAGACGATGCGCAATTATGGGGCAGATAGTATCAAAGTACTGCGTGGGGTAGAAGATATAAAAGCATATGAGCGGGGAATAAGTAACCGAACTACGGCTTTTGATGAAGTTATGATTTACGAAAAGCTGGCTCGGGGCGAAGTGGTCAACAAGGAAGCATCCGAAACAATGATTGCTATCCTCAAGGAACAAAAATTTAATGAGATGATTCCGGCCCAGCTCCCGAATGATGTAGAAGTAGCTCACAAAACGGGATGGATAACAGGGGTGAATCACGATGTGGGATTTGTAGAGCTACCTAACAGACAGCGATACGTATTAGTCCTTTTATCTAAGGAAGCAGAAGATCGTGAGCAGGTATTGAATACGTTGGCCGACATCTCACGAACGATATATGATTTTGTTCAAAACCAGTAACTCAAAAATATATTAGATGATAAAGGTAATACAGTTGGGGCTTGGACCCATCGGGCAGCGGTTAGCCCGATATTTAGTTGAACGAGATGGAATACAAATTGTCGGGGGCGTAGACCCCGATCCTAAGAAGGTTGGCAAAGATGTGGGAATTCTTGCAGGTTTCGAGGATTTGGGTATCCCCATTTCGCCGACGCTGGAGGAATGTTCTGCAACTGATAGTGCTGATGTAGCAGTGATCTCGACCGTCTCGTCCCTACAGAAAATGGAGTCTCAGATTAAAGAGGTTGTTGACTATGGTTTAGATATAGTATCAACATGCGAAGAGCTTTCGCATCCTTGGCAAACACAGCCCAGAATTGCCCAGAGCATTGATGAGCATTGCAAACAAAAAGAGGTTGCTTGTATTGGAACGGGTGTAAATCCGGGTTTTTTGATGGACTATCTGCCTTCTGTATTGACATCCGTTTGTCGAGAGGTAAGCCAAGTCAAAGTAGAGCGCGTGCAGGATGCACGTCCCCGCAGAAAACCGTTCCGGGATAAAATTGGTGCCGGGCTTACAAAATCTGAATTTGAAGCAAAAAGAGATAAAATCCGTCACGTTGGATTAACTGAGTCAGTCTATTTAATTGGCGATGCGATGAATTGGGAGCTGAACAATGTCAGAGAAAAAATGATGCCGATTTTGACTGAAACCCACATCAAAACAGAAAGCGGAACAGTTGCGAAAGGTGATGTTGCAGGGGTTCGTCAAATCGCCCGTGGCTATCAGGGAGATGAGGAAGTAATTACCTTGATATTTGAGGCGGCTGTTGGTATTGAGGATTCTCATGACAGTATTCAAATAACCGGAACACCCAGCTTTACCTCCAACATTGCAGGTGGCATTAATGGTGATATTGCCACTTCAGCTATTATTGTAAACGCCTTACAATCGATCACTCAAGCTGCGCCGGGTCTTAAAACAATGCTTGATATCCATGCTCCGGCATATTTCTCAAATTTGTAATAATACAACACTGTATTGCATGAAAATGATAGAAAAAGTTACAGCCGTATCAATTTTATTTTCATATTATTTTAATAGGATGCAAAACAGCTCCCAAACCAGAGTTTAAGGTTCATCAGAAGCCGATACAGTTTGATTCTGCACGGGCTCAGCTTTCGCAGCAATTGGAATCGAAAATGTAGGTACGAAAGATAATCGACTGACCGATGATCAATTGCATACAAATGTTCGGCTTATCAAGAATTTATCAGAAAAGCACAACATCCAATACTTGATAGGTCATTACGAATACCCCAGGTTTGAAAGAGACCCGCTGTGGAAATAACGCGATGACAAATACCGGACCGAGAAAATTGATCCCGGCCGGGAATTTATGCAAGAGCTTTGCCAGCGTGTATCAGACTTAAAGCTTAAGGGGGCCCCTAAACTCTAAAAATCATTTCTTATACCCGGGTCCATGAACTATGCGCCCCGGCGTTGCCCCTGTATGTTCGCCATCCTTTAGTACATGTGTGCCATTGACGAATACGTGTTCTATGCCCTCGGCATATTGATGCGGATCGGTATAAGTAGCTTTGTCCGTAATAGTTTCGGGGTTAAATATGACTATATCGGCAAAATGTCCTTCTTTGAGATATCCGCGCTTATCAATTTTTAGATTAGTTGACGGCAATCCTGTCAGTCGATGGATAGCTTCTTGCAATGAAATAACTTGTTCATCTCGGACGTACTTACCTAATAAGCGAGCAAAAGTTCCATAGGTTCGCGGATGGGTACTGGATTCGAGAATGTCACCTTCGGCAGCTACCGAGCGTGCATCCGAGCCAAAACTCATATACGGTTGCTCAATTTTACGCTCCACATTTTCCTCCGACATCACAAAAAAGACCGCGCCTATATCGCCGCCATTTTCAATTAGCAGATCAAGGATGGTTGGGATAGGATCAGTGCCCCGCCGTTCGCTCACCTCAGTGAAGCTTTTACCGTTGTATTTTTTAAGTGAATCTACCTCAAATTCGAGTAATAAAATATTATCCGGCGATCCGGCTAACTGATAGAAGTTTTCCCAGTCGGTTTTGGAGCTGCTCATTTCGGCTTCAATTTTGTTCCGAGTATCAGGGTCTTTTAACCGCTCTATAAAATCAGCTGTAGAACCTTCTTGCGCCCAAGGAGGGGTTGTGGCATCAATGCCTGTGGATGCGGCCGTGTATGTGTACATATTTGCCGAAATGTTGTGATCGAGTGCCCTGAGTGAATCGACTTTTTCAAGTACCGTATTGAGCTTAGACCAGTTTTGTTCACCGGCTGCTTTCAGGTGGTAGATCTGCGCGTCGATGTCAGCCTTAGTAGCAATTTCAAAGAATTCATCGGTCGCATCTAAAAGGTTATCACCTTCACTGCGAATATGAGAAACGTAGGTGCCGTTATACTCAGCAGCCGCTTTGGAGAGTGCAATAAGTTCATCCGTGTCAGCAAACCATGCCGGTGCATAAATCAGTGAAGAACCTAGGCCCATGGCGCCTTCCTCCATCGCTTCGCGCACGAGTCCTTGCATCTGGGTCAATTCCTCATCGGTGGGAGCACGGTCCTCTCGTCCGATAACATTTACGCGAATAGTTGTTGCACCTACAAACGAAGCTACATTTGGGCTTACCCCCTGATCAGTTAAGTATTCTAAAAATTCGCCAAGTGTCTTCCATGGCTCCCCATCATGCATCTGTTTATTAAGGGGCCCCATGGACGAGCCTTCACCAAAAATTTCGAGCGTTATGCCTTGCTTGATATCACTCATTGACCGGCCGTCGTTAAGCAGGCTATGATTGGCCCAGCTCAGCATGTTGATAAATCCCGGTACCACAGCTTTTCCTTCCGCATCAATAGTTGTTGCAGTTGATGCAGATTCAAGATCACCAATGGTGGCAATAGTATCATTTTTAATGCCAATATCAGTGGTCGTTGGTTTATCACCTGTACCGTCATAAACGATTCCGTTTTTAATAATCACGTCATAATCTGAGGAACAACCTGCTATAATAAGGGTAGTTGCAAAGATTAAAAGATAAAATAATTTTACGCGCATACGGTTTCGTTTTTCATTAAAAATTTGTTAGCTATGTTATCGGTTTTTTGCTTTTAAAGCACGCATGTATGGTTAATCTAACAAATGGGGACGGTGTAATGAAATTAACGGTTGTTAAATCTTTTACCATGCTGGTTATTGCTGCTCTGTTGGCGGGGGGATGTAAATCTTCTGAATCGGTCTTGGAAAACGAGGAATCAGAAAAGGATATGCCGGTATCCGCACTGGCAACGATGATTGATACCTCGCAGGTATTTTCGGCCAACTTAACCGGCTTTGCGCTGTACGATCCGGAAACCAATGAAATGATTCACAGTCAAAACGGAGATCGTTACTTTACACCGGCCTCGAATACCAAGCTTTTCACCTTTTATACAGGATTGAAATTATTACCGGATTCGCTAAAAGGATTGGAATACGAAGTGCGTGGCGATTCGCTGATTTTCTGGGGGACGGGTGACCCATCGTTTTTGCATCCCGACTTTGGCAATGACAAAGTCTATGAATTTTTAAAAAATAGGGAAGAAAAGCTCTTTTATTCTGATTCTAATTTTGACGATGAGCTGTTGGGACCGGGATGGTCGTGGAGCGATTATCAGTACTATTATCAGCCGGAAAAAGTACCGTTTCCCATGTTTGGAAATATTGTCCGGTTTACCATTCAAGAGATCGAGCTGCGTAAAATTGCCGAAACGGACAGCGGATTGGCGGTATCTCCTAAATATTTTCAGTCATTTATAAAGGAGAATGAACATCGAGATGATTTTATACACCGTGGCATGATGGATAACACTTTTTTGTACAAGCAAGAAGCTGACACGAGTACGTATACCATTGATAAGCCATTTCACTATAGCCCGGACTTATTTGCAAAAATGTTGTCGGATACGCTCGGTAAAAAAGTTGAATATGTGGATACTGAGCGTCCGGAATCCCCCAAAAAGATATACAGCATAAAATCGGATACTGCTTACAAGCGCATGCTGCAGCCAAGTGATAATTTTATTGCCGAACAGTTGTTGTTGGTTACGGCTTCCGAGTTGGGGATTCCGCTAAACTCGCGAAATGTTATCGAAAAGATGAAAAAAGAGTATTTGGAAATGTTACCACAGGAGCCTCAGTGGGTAGATGGTTCGGGACTATCGCGCTATAATATGTTTACTCCTGTATCGATGATTCGACTGCTGGAGGCAATTGATACTGAATTTAGCAATAATGAAAAGTTATATCATCTGCTTCCTGCGGGAGGTGAGCGAGGGACTATCCGTAGTTGGTATGCCCCGCGTGATGAAAGAGAAGAACCCTACGTTTTTGCAAAAACAGGAACGCTGAGTAATAATCACTCTCTTAGTGGATATCTGTTAACCAAAAGCGGTAAAAAGCTCTACTTCAGTTTTATGAATAATCACTATGTGGGATCTTCATCCATCGTAAAAAAAGAAATGGAGAAAGTGCTGTGGTATATTCATAGTACTTTTTAAGTGCCCCGGATATTTGGAAGTACCTTTAATAATTACTCAAACAGTTTTTGGTGGATATCCCTGACTACGGGAAGAACCTGATCTTTATCGACTACAAGATTGAGGTTCCCTTTTGCTCGACTGTATGAAATTAAATTTTGTGGTACGTTATTGACTTGAGTGAGAATATTAGTAACCAAAGATCTGTCGTTACTACAGCCTACCAGGCTGATGATTCCCTGCTGGTCTAAAACGTCTACTGATCCATACCCTTTAAGTTGTTCAATGACTTCATCAAGGTTAGCACCATTTTCGATGCCGATAGAAACTGAGGCCTCGGTTGTTGTTACCACATCTACCGCCAAGTGGTGCCACCGGAGAATGTCAAAAACCCCTGCTAAGAATTCATAACCCATCACGGTTTGGGATGATGTTACTGTAACTATGGTACAATTTTCTTTATAGGTGATGGCTTTAACCGGTCCTACACGGGTAGATTCGGAAGAAATGCGGGTACCGGACTTGTCAGGATCAAAAATATTTTTCACCCAGACCGGGATCTGTTTTTGGGATGCCGGTTTTGTCGTAGAGGGATGTAGTACCTTGGCACCAAAATAAGCGAGCTCTGTTGCTTCTTGGAAACTGAGTTGAGATATGGGTTTGGCATCCGGTACAAAACGGGGATCACAGGTGAAAATGCCACTCACATCAGTCCATATTTCAATGGCTTCAGCATTAAGTGCTGCCCCGATTAAGCTTGCTGAATAATCAGAACCCTCGAATCCCAACGTAGTGGTATGGCCGTGGTCATCTATCCCATAATAACCGCCCATAATGGGAACCTGTCCATTATCAATTATCTTTTTCAGGGATGCAGATTGGTTGGCTATATAGTCCTCATTGGGATTAGCTTTCCCAAAATCTGAGTCTGTGCGGATGATATCGCCAGCATCGACCCAGCGGGTGGAAAGTCCTACAGTTGAGGCACACTGGGCAAATAAATAAGATGAGAGCTGCTCCCCAACAGAGGCTATTGCATCTTTCTTTTGGGCGGTTAGCTCCTGCTCACTGTTGATGGTCTTAAGTTGGGTTTCCAGCCCATCTGAAAGTTCATCAATCCGGTTGTTACAGTTGTCTAAGACAGATGCGTCGTTCGGGGATCCATCAAAGAAATCTTGAATTATCTTTTTGTGTCGGTGGTTAATCTCTGAAGCAATACTATAGGATTCATCGATATCATCAAGGGCCGTTCTTGCCGCTTCAATGAGCTTGCGCGTTGTTCGAGATGTAGCAGAAACAACCACAAAAGGGGATTCATAACGTTTAATAATATTGACAACCTGTTGCCAGGTCTGGGCATCACTCATTGAAGTTCCGCCGAATTTAAGAATACGCATCAAACTGATGTTTTATGTTGATAAATTTGTGTACGGACGTAATAAATTGGGTATCACTAATATCACACCCCAAACTTTAGTCTACTGTAGCGAAGACAGTTGGTTAAATCCTTTGCGTTCAAGAAGTGATCGCTGTTCTCTTAAAAACTCTTTTACTTGGTTTATTGGGATGGCTTGTGTGATACCATAATTAATGCGGGATTTTTGTGCTACATATACAGAATCGGAGTAGGGGCGTGTAATTCTTGAATACGTATCTTCATTGGGCCGGGGTACTAAGATGTTTTCGCGGCTTACGGTAGATGAACTTGCCATTCCCACCCATTGGAAGGATTCAAAATTATCGTTGCTGGCTAAAATCAATCCCCCGCTGATACCCGGATTGAAAATGGCGTCGGTAACAAAAAAGCGGTCATTCCAGCTTTCTGAAGAACTGGCTAATCCCCGGGTGACTATGGGATAACTTTTGGGAAATCCTAACACGTATATCAGTGATCCCAATTGCAGAAAATCACTGTTACCCGCTCTAATCGATAGGGGATAAAGGTCCAGATTGCTAACTTGTTCGAATTCTACATTTAAAAGCGCCAAATCTGAACGGGATTTGGTAGCTATAACTTCGAAGGGTTGTAGCTCTGAAGAAGTGTATACAAGGTTTGTTTGGTTTCTCTTAATACTGATAGATTCTATATAAGTATCCTCAGGAATATCCGCCCCTTCGTAATAGGTGATCATGGTATCAGGGAAAAAAACCGTGTGATGACAGGTAACCAGCAGTGAGTTTTGGTTATTGCGACCGAGAATAATGGCCGTTCCGCCCGTACTCTCTTCTACAGAGGTTTGGGAGGTAGCAATATCTTTTGGATTGTTGGTTTTGATGTCGGCCAGTGTTATCGCTTTGCCACTAAATTCAAAGTTGTTATAAAATCCGGTAGAAACGATACGAACAACCGACTGTTGGGCATTTTTTAACTTGGAACTGATATCTCGATGTGGGAATGCAGAAGTATAGTATTCAGAATATTCCGTTTTCTGTTGACGAGACGGTTCTGTAGAAGTTGATTGCTGAGAGCTGCTACAGAAAGTAAGTGTTAGAGCAATTGTAAATAGGGATAATATTGCCAACAAATTTTTCATAGAGTAGTTGTTTTAATTATGAGCAACAGCTGTTGCAATTATATCATACAAGCAGTTCTACTGCATTGTACTATTAATTTTACAAAAACTGCTATCCATTTTTAAAACGGATGGGAAAAATGGATTAGTATATTTTAAACTTTTTGAGTTCTACTGCTCCGAAATGGTAGCGTCTATAGAATTACTTTCCTGCTTTATGTGCTTGCGGATCTCATCATCCAGGTGAATATAAAATGCTTGGTCGCCTTTGGCAGGTGAGGGTGGATTATCCACGGTATACGGAAAAATTTCGTTATTTGAGGTGATTAGAAACAAAGGAATGTATTGCTCTCCAATTTGCTGTTTAAATTCAGCGACAGGATGCTCCTCATCAAATGTAATAGATTGGATTTCTGTGTTTTTTGAAAAGAAACGGGATAAATTTTCAAAATTTAAGCGTTCATGAAATAAGATTCGGCCACTCAGGTGACGGGTTACATCTTTATTTTCCATCTGTCCCTGGGTGTTGGGGGCCAGCTGAAAAACGTGCGACCGACCGAATATTTCTCCGAATCGAAGGGCGGCAAGTGAGTTTGTTTCATCATTGGGCGTCAATGAAAGCATGCGTCCCACGCCATCAAGATTCAATTCTTCCAAAGCAAATTCTGATAAGATATTACCGTGGTATGTTTCAATTCCCTTAGATTTGGCACGACTTATGTTTTTCCAGTTTGAATCAGCAATTAATACTTTAAAGCCTTCTTTTTTGACCGCTGTTGCAATTTTCAAGGCCCATCTGTGAGCTCCAAGAATTAAAAGACCATTTGGTACAGGTTTGGCAACGCCTAATTTTCGAGCTACCCATGCAGCCGGCAGACCGTAAATGGTGACTGTGCCAATAATCACGAGAAAAACAATAGGCACCAGCTCGTTGGCATGTTCAAAACCATTTTCTGCTAAAGAAATCGCAAAAATGGAAGAAATAGAGGCTGCCACAACACCGCGCGGTGCCATCCAGCAAAGAAAAAGTTTTTCTCGCCAATTAATTTCTGAAAAATACGTCGATATATACACTCCAACGGGACGAGCAATAAGAATTAGGATGGCAAGGAAAGCTGCGAAGTTCCAGCTCACATTATGGATTAAACTGCTTAATTCTACTCGTGCTGCCAGTAGAATAAACAAAGCAGACAACAGTAGCACACGTAAATTTTCTTTGAATTCGGTTATGTGGTGTATACGGGCTGTCTTTTGGTTTGCCAATGCGATACCCATTAAGGTAGTGGCCCAGAGTCCCGATTCGGGTTGAAGCATATCAGATATCGTAAATACGGTAACTACCACCATAAGATTTACCGGGTTTTGCAGATAATCGGGAAGAAGATGGCGCTTGAGGAGAAAATATATCAATGCGGCACCGCCCAATCCTACGAGCGTACCAAAAAAGATGGTTTTTACGATACTCATCATGGCAACGCTGGTAGCGGCAGAAAAACTGGTGCTTAAAATCACTTCAAAGACGAGAACAGCAAGCATGGCCCCAATAGGATCAATAACAATCCCTTCCCATTTTAGGATAGATCCTACTTGTCCGGAAGGGCGAACCTGACGAAGTAAGGGAATAATAACGGTTGGACCGGTAACGACAAGAATGGCGCCAAGCAGTATAGAAAGTTCCCAGTCGAACGTAAAAAGGTAGTAAGCCGAAACAGCGGTTATGCCCCACGTTAAGATAACTCCTATACTTACGAGGTTCCCAACGGTGCTGCCAATATCTTTAAGTTCTGAAAACCGAAGGCTTAATCCACCTTCAAAAAGAATAATTGCAACAGATACTGAAATAAACGGAGAGAGCAGGTCGCCCATTAAATGGTCCGGATTAAGAAGTCCGAAAACAGGACCTGCAAGGACCCCGCTAATCAACAAAAGTAAGATAGCTGGTAGTTTAAAGCGCCAGGCAACCCATTGTGCGCCAATGCCAAACAGCAGAATACTTGTTATACCAATTAAGAGATGTTCACCCATGAATCGCCGGAAATATTTTTTTTGTTATCACAAATGATGAAAATCTATAAATGAGTGGTTAGAAACAAAATTATTACAGCTTTCTTATTGAGTAGCAACTGAAGACAGAACCAGTTAAAATAAATTGGGTATAGAATCTTTAAATATTACTATGGGATTAAAAATAGTTAAAATCGGGCCAATAATTTTAGGAATAATACAATCCTTGTATTTTAGAGTCTCAATCAATAGTAACTGTCAAGCAAATACTCATGGACAGCCAAATAAAAAATAAACTTATTATAGAATTTTCTTGGCTGTTGGGAATTATTATAGCCTCAGCTGCATTAGAGTATGCTATTATAGTATTTTTTGACCTACACCCGATCTTAAGTGTTAAGATACAAGGGTTTATCGGTCTTGTTGTAGTCGCATATATTATTCGTATGATAGCTCGAATGGGGAAACAGGGAGTTATTGCTTTTGAGGATGATGAACAAGAAAAATCTGGAGAACGGGAATAACATTTCACAATAATTTTTTTTGATAAGCTGTTTTTTCAATTCTGAATAGCTTTAAAACCACAATTATTTCATTTTGGCAGAACTGAAAGATTCCAAAAAACTTAACAAAACACTTGGAGCATTTGATGTATTCGCAATAGCAACGGGAGCTATGTTTAGTTCCGGTTTGTTTTTATTACCGGGCTTGGCTGCAAGTGTTACGGGTCCCTCAGTTTTTCTGGCCTATCTGGTTTCAGGTATTTTGGTCATTCCTACTATGTTGAGCAAAGCAGAACTCGGTACAGCTTTTCCACGGGCGGGTGGCACTTATTATATCATCGATCGGACGTTGGGGCCCTTAATGGGCAGCATCGGTGGATTTGGTTCGTGGTTGTCCCTTGTTTTTAAAAGTGCTTTTGCCCTTATCGGAATGGGAGCATATATCTCAATCTTTTTTGAAGTACCCATAACACCGGTTGCCGTTATGCTGACTCTTGCATTTGGCGCACTAAATATTTTTGGAGCAAAAGAGACAAGCAGACTTCAGAATATCCTGGTTATCACGTTGCTTTCGGTTATGGCTTTTTACCTGGTGCAAGGCTTTTCTTACCTCTTTTCATTAGATATGCTGGATATCCACCGAGAGAAGTTTACCCCCTTTTTTAAGGATGGGATGCAGGGTTTCTTTGCTACTGTCGGAATGGTATTTGTTTCCTATGCCGGACTCACAAAGGTTGTGAGCGTCGCGGAAGAGGTTGAAGATCCGGATAAAAATATACCGCGCGGCATGTTTCTGTCGATATTAACCGCCATTGTGGTATATGTTGCGGGCGTTATTTTGATGACATCCGTTTTGGAACCCGAAGCGTTTTATAAAGATTTAACCCCTGTTGCTACTGCCGGTAACGTGTTTTTGAATTGGTTGCCGGGTGATACAGGTCTCATTTTAGTGGTAATAGCTGCGATTGCTGCCTTTGCATCAACAGGTAACGCCGGTATTATGTCAGCCTCCCGATTTCCCTTAGCCATGGCCCGTGATAAATTAGTTCACTCCAACTTTTCGAAGTTAGGGAAGTTTGATACTCCGGTTTATTCTATTGTTGCAACCACGGGTATGATGGTGTTTTTACTGCTGGTTTTTAATGTGAAGGAAGTGGCCAAGTTGGCCAGTGCATTTAAACTATTGCTATTTGGCCTCCTGAATTTGGCGGTTATTGTGATGCGTGAAAGCCAAATTGAAGAGTATGATCCCGGTTATACCTCACCGTTTTATCCCTGGGTGCAAATGCTGGGGATGTTAACCTCGGGACTATTGATACTTGAGATGGGTATTTTATCTATTCTATTTACCGTCGCGATCACCATAATGTCGGTAGCTTGGTATTACTATTATGCCTATGGAAAAATTGATCGCCAAGGGGCTATATTTCATGTAAGTGAGCGATTGGCACAATACAAAGATCGCGGCCTTGAACATGAAATGCGCCATATTTTGCAAGAGAAAGGGTTACGCGACGAAGACCCATACGAGCTGGTTGTAAGTAAGGCTACAATATTGGATGTAACTGACAAGCAGACCACCTACGAAGATATCGTAAAAAAAGCCTGCACCACACTGGCAACCAAAGTGAGTATGGATAAGGAGGAGCTAATCAAAGCCTTTAATAAAGAGGATGATTTCGGAGCACTTTCGATCGGTAAAGGGGCGGCTTTAAATCATACGCGAATACCGGTTGAGGCAGAGCCGGAGTTGTTTATTGTGCGAATCAAAAATGGATTGGTTACGCGCGATACCTGCTTTGAGGACGATACGGAAGATCAGGAGAAACACAAGTTTTATGCCTTGTTCTTTTTAGTCAGTTCAGAAAAAGATGCTACACAGCACCTGCGATTTTTAGCCCACATGGCTGAAATGATTGATCACGAGAATTTCTTTGAACGTTGGATTTCGGCAAAGGATGAGGCAGAACTTCGGGAAGTATTGCTCCGGAACGAACGGTTTATCAATATTTTTGTTCGCTCTGATGATAAAACGGCCAAACTGATTGGCAAAAAAGTACATGAGATCGACCTGCCGGGAGAAAGTCTTGTAGCTATATTAAAAAGAGGGGAAAGTGTTAATATACCCCATGGCAATACAGAAATTCGAGAGGGAGATAAATTGTCGATCATTGGGCAGATTGAGGATATTAAGCAGATAAAAGAACTCAAAGGTAAATAGTTGGCGTCGATACCTGTGAGCAGATAACAAAAGAAGATGTCCTGTTAACTTTATTAGTACTCTATCAACAAAATAGATAAGAAGTTTTTTTAAGAAAATGACTTATTTTCTTAAACTCTGAATTAAAATTTCATAAACGATTTAACCAAAAAGACCATGCAGCACGAAAAACTGGAAAAGCAACTTGGATTGTGGGATGTATATGCAATTGCTACGGGAGCAATGTTTAGTTCCGGATTTTTTCTGTTGCCGGGTATTGCTGCAGCCATAACAGGTCCGTCGGTATTTATTGCCTATTTTGTTTCAGGTCTTCTTGTATTACCGACTATGTTTAGCGTGGCAGAGTTAGCCACTGCCATGCCTAAAGCCGGGGGGACCTACTATATTATTGATCGAAGTCTTGGACCGGTGATGGGGACGGTTGGAGGTTATGGTTCCTGGCTGGCCTTGGTGTTAAAAAGTGCGTTCGCTTTAATTGGTATGGGCGCTTACATCTCAATTTTTATTGAGCTGCCCATTGTGCCGGTTGCTATCGTCTTGACGCTTGTTTTCGGAGTCCTAAATATTGTAGGAGCCAAAGAGACTACGGCTCTGCAAAAAGTATTGGTTGCTGCCCTGATAAGCATTATGACTTTTTATATTGCTCAGGGATTGTTTGCCGTTTTTTCGGCCGACTTTTTTGAGGTTACACGTAAACAGTTTACTCCACTTTTTATTGATGGCGCTACCGGGTTTTGGGCTACCGTAGGGATGGTTTTTGTTTCCTATGCCGGACTTACAAAAGTTGCCAGTGTGGCCGAAGAAGTTAGAAATCCCGATAAAAATATTCCGTGGGGCATGTTTCTCTCAATTATGTCGGCCATATTTGTGTACGTTGCCGGTGTGTTTATCATGGTTTCGGTATTAGATCCCGCTGAATTCCGAGAAGATCTTACTCCCGTTGCCACGGCCGGCGAAGCCTTTATGAGCTGGTTGCCGGGTGAAACAGGTATTTTATTGGTGGTAATAGCGGCGGTAGCGGCTTTTGCTTCTACCGGTAATGCGGGTATTATGTCAGCTTCGCGCTATCCGTTGGCAATGGCCCGTGACAAGCTTATTGATAATCGATTTTCAAAAATTGGTTCCTTGGGCACACCCGTTATTGCTATTATTGCCACAGTATTTCTAATGATTTTCTTTCTTGTGGCTTTTGATGTGGCCCAGGTAGCAAAACTGGCCAGTGCATTTCAGCTGCTACTGTTTGGCTTATTGAATCTGGCAGTAATTGTAATGCGTGAAAGCAAAATTGAGGAGTATGATCCCGGTTTCAATTCTCCACTTTATCCTTGGCTACAGATAGTTGGAATGATCCTTTCGGCTGTTCTAATACTGGAAATGGGACTTCTCTCTATTCTCTTCACGCTTGTGGTAAGTATTTTTAGTATTGGTTGGTTTTACTATTATGCGTATGGCAAAATTGATCGAGAGGGTGCTATTTTTCATGTAACGGCTCGTCTCGGCAAGCGCAAAGATCAGGGATTGGAGCGAGAAATGCGTGGTATCCTTCGAGAGAAAGGACTGCGTGAAGAAGATCCTTACGAACATGTTGTGGCTGGTGCTGCGGTTATTGATGAACCAAACAAAAACCTGAGTTATAAAACGATTATAAAACAGGCTTCTGATATTTTTGCTGATCGTTTAGATATGGATCAGGAGTTTCTTGTTAATAGTTTTTGCAGGGCTCAGGATATGGGAACAATACCTCTTGGCAATAGCACCGTTATTAATCATATCCGGGTTGAAGAAGACTGCGATCCGCAGATGGTACTGGTGCGTATTCCGGAAAGTATTACTGTTTCTACTGAGGGATTTGAGGTTCTCGATGAGGATGAAACAGGAGAGGTTGAAAACTTGTGTGCAATGATCTTTTTGGTGAGTTCATCCGAAAATTCCAGTCAGCATCTGCGATTAATAGCCCACTTGGCTGAGATGATTGACAGTAGACACTTTATTGAACGATGGAAAAGCGCTGAAAATGAATCAGAGCTGCGAGAGATACTCCTGCGAGATGAACGTTTTATCAATATTACTCTTAGCGAAGATAATAAAACCAAGACGCTTATTGGCAAAGAGATAATGGAAATTGATCTCCCGGGGGAGAGTTTAGTAACTATTCTAAAAAGAAACGGAGATATCAAAATACCCCACGGACATACTTTATTGGAAGAGGGGGACGAGTTGTCGATCATAGGAGAGGTCGAAGATATCGAAAAAGTGAAAGAATGGCGTAAATCTGATGACGGATAATGAAATTCGTATTATCTAAGATTGCGCAAAATGTTATATTCAACACGTAATTTTAAAGTAAAAAAATAGGAAAGTGACAGATAACAGTAACGGTTTAGTAAAGAAGATTAAGGGCTTTTTCCAAAAAGACTCGGCGGCAGGTATGATGCTTTTGTATTCTACAATACTTGCCTTAATTGTAGCAAATAGCCCGCTTTATGAGTGGTATCATCACTTGTTAGAACTACACATATCGATTGGGGTCGGTGATCTTGTGATTGATGAATCCGTCCACCACTGGATTAACGATGGGCTGATGGCCATATTTTTTCTGCTCGTTGGGTTAGAAATAAAACGAGAGCTTAAATATGGAGAACTTTCGACTGTTCAGTCAGCTTTGTTACCGGCTGTTGCTGCGGTTGGCGGAGCTGCGTTGCCTGCGTTAATATTCTGGGGTTTTAATGCAGGTACCGGTTATATGGATGGCTGGGCCATTCCCATGGCGACGGATATCGCATTTGTTATTGGAATTGTTGCACTGCTGGGTTCCCGGGTTCCGGTCTGGGCCAAGGTTTTTGTAACCGCTATTGCGGTCGTGGATGATCTTATTGCTGTTCTTGTGATTGCCTTTTTCTACACCGAGTCAATCAGCATGGTAGCATTGGGCGTTGGCGGCCTTTGTTTGCTTGTATTGATGCTGTTTAATTACCGCGGAGTCAATAAAATTTCTCCGTATATGATTATTGGATTTATTATGTGGTGGGCTGTTCTTAAGTCCGGCGTTCACGCAACAATCGCGGGTGTTATGCTTGGATTTGTAATGCCTGCCAGCCGCGGATGGAGTCTCGAGCGTTTGAAAGAATACGCACAGGAAGGATTTGATCTGTTTAAACAAGCAGAAGACGAAGATATGCCAGTTACCAAAGAACAGGCACTGCATCACATGGAAGAAACGGTAGAACATGCCGAGTCACCCCTACACCGCCTGGAGCACAAGCTGCACTTCTCGGTCTATTTTCTGATTATGCCGATCTTTGCTTTTGCCAATGCAGGGGTTATTTTTGATCCCGAAGTGATGGGCCATGCTTTTGTTTCAACCTTGACGTGGGGTATCGCTATCGGATTATTTGTAGGTAAGCAAATCGGTATTTTAGGGTTTACCTGGATTCTCACCAAGTTAGGCTTCACGGATTTGGCTGATAACAAAGAAACCTGGAAGGTGGTATATGGCGTTGCTCTACTTGCAGGAATTGGATTTACGATGTCACTATTTATTGCTAATCTATCCTTTGAGGCCGGATCTGAAGTTCTTGAGTTTGGAAAAGTGGGAATTTTAATAGGTTCACTTGCCAGTGGGCTGTTGGGTTATTACTTCCTTAGCCGACGTCCGGATTATGGGGCAGATACACAACAACCTTACGATGTTCCAGAGGGAAGTGAAGCAACTTCTTAATTCTTAGATCAGTTTGTTTTTTAAAGGCGGCCTTTATCGGGTCGCCTTTTTTATTTTATGCTGGTGTAAATTAAACTGACTGGTATGCCCGAAAGTACCGGAAGTTTACCTAACTCTTATTCAGTAATTTTGGGATTATCAATAGAGCCTTGCAATTGAATGGTAATTCCTTCTTGCGATTTCGGTAGGGTGATGGATAACAGCTTTTCGATATTGGTTAATACATTACCGAATGTTTCCGAAAAATCGGAGAGAGAAACCTTCATGTTCCTAAATTCAGAATCTTGCAGCGGTTTGTTAAGAATGATGTGTCCCCCGCTGGTAAATAGGGCTAATTCTGATTTAAGAGTAGATTCGATCGCTAAGGTATCCACGGCTTGAGAAGCCGGCTTGGACCGAAGCTCTGCATGTTGAAAAGGGATAGCATCAGATTGATAGCCAAAGCCTTTAATGAAGAAACTGTACTTGTTTTGGAAGGGCTCAGGGGGTGTCCAGATGAGCGAATCCAGCCGTATGCTATGCGCCCCTTCTTTCCAGAAGTTTGTTTGTCCTTTAGAAATGGTCCCTGAATAATTCAGCTTTTGTGCCTTAACTTTTGAAATTAAGGTTTGAGGAATCGAAAAAGTTACACTACTACTTTTAATTTCAATAGCGTGATCAGCCTGGAAAGGTATTCCGTTTACAGCACTTGTAATCCCATCAAGGGCATTCCCTTGAAACGAAACCGTAAGCGAATCCGATTTTATTTCTTGCAGCTTTGCTTTGTTGGTATAAGAAGGTGATACCACCGAAACGTTGGTATTATCCACATGGCTCAACCCATATTCAATACCACCAAAATAGATGTTTAAAAAGTCGAGGTAATTGAGGTCGACTTTGAGTTGCCGTGCACGTTCGATATGATTTCCTAAAATTATATTAAGGTCACTAATCGTGATATCTGCCGAGAAAGGGGCTACCTCTATATTGGAATACTGAACAGAAATCGTGGTTGCTTTTTCAGTCTGTTCCTGGATAGCCTCATCTATTTGCTGCTCCGCTTGTGAAGCTGCTAAGAAGTGATAGCCGATAACAGCTATCACGAGAAACAGAGCACCTATGAGATAATATTTTATATTTTTCATAGATGCGTTTGGCCTTAGTTAGTGAGCTTGTTTAGAATCTCTTCAAAAGTATACGATTCTTCTTCGCTTTCTTTCATATTGCGGAGCGTAAACTTACCCTCAGCGAGCTCATTGCCGCCCACAATAATAACATGACGTGCATTTTCGCGGTCGGCGTCTTTCATCTGTGCTTTAATAGAACGACCGATATAATCCATGGAGGCCGAAAGTCCGGCGCTGCGCAGTTTCGGAAGGTGGTTGATGCCCCATTTACGGGCTTCATCGCCAAGCGTAACGATATAGACATCCAACATCTCTTCTTCGACAAGATCAATACCGAGCTCTTCACAAGCGATGAACAGGCGCTCCATGCCGGCAGCAAATCCTACAGCAGGGGTATGTTGGCCGCCAATCTCCTCAATTAGCAGATCGTAGCGTCCGCCGCCGCCGAGTGCGTCCTGCGCTCCTAAATCGGGACTGATAAGCTCAAAGGCAGTGCGTGTATAGTAATCGAGTCCGCGGACCATGTGTGGGTCCTCTTCAAAGGAGATGTCCAGTTCATCCAGTAACTCTTTGACTTGGGCGTAGTGCTGCGCGGTCTCTTCCGTTAAAAAGTCCGTAATTATGGGAGCATCTTCTATAAACGTTTGATCCTCTTCTTCTTTGGAATCCAGAATCCGAAGGGGATTTTTTTCAAAGCGTTCCTTGGAAATATCACTCATCTCTTCAAGATGGGGACGAAAATAATCCTTGAGTGCTTTGGTGTAAGCCTTTCGACTTTCGGGGTCACCAACCGAATTGATTTTTAATGTCGTATTGCTGATGCCAACGCGATCGTAAATCGACATCATTAGTGCAATGATATCAACGTCAGCAGCGGGATCATCAGCGCCAATAATTTCGGCACCGAACTGGTGGAACTGGCGCTGGCGACCTTTTTGCGGTTTCTCGGCGCGGAACATCGGCCCAATATAATATAAGTTTTGCGTACCGCCGCGCTGCTCAAGGTGATGTTCTACAAAGGCGCGGGCCACGGGTGCAGTACATTCAGGGCGCAAGACATATTGATCCTCTCCGCGTTCAAAGGCGAACATCTCTTTGGTGACGATATCAGTCAGCTGACCTACACCACGAGCGATCAGTTCCGTCTGCTCCATGATGGGCGTACGGATCTCCTCAAAGTTAAACTTTTTGGCCTCCTCATGGATGATGCGTTCCAGTGCTTGCCATTTTCCTACTTCGTCGGGCAGGATGTCCACCATCCCCACATGCGTGCTAAAGGTCGGTTGCGCCATGAATTCTTTTAGATCAGTTGTAAAAATTATTCGGCTCAAAGATAACGGTCTGGTAATAGAAATTCTCACTCAATTTCGTAAGGATAGCTCCAATTTTTGATCTTACTAATAGCCGCGGATTTTCACGGATATAAAACGGATTCTTGAAAACATGTTAAAACATCGGAAATTGAGCAGGAAAATAATCAGAAGTTTTTATGACGTTTATAATGAACTTGGGACTGGTTTTCTGGAATTGGTATATGAAAATTCATTTTATATACTTCTGAATGAATCTGGACTTGATGTAGAGCAACAAGTTCCAATATCAGTTTATTTTAAAGGTCATGAAGTTGGAAAGTACGTGGCTGATCTTATTATAGAGAATAAAATCTTAATAGAATTAAAATCCGTGTCTTCATTATTGCCTCAACATGATGCTCAGATTCTAAACTATTTGAAGGCAACAGATATTAATATTGGGCTAATGATGAACTTTGGTGATGAGCCGGAATTTAAGCGTCTTGTCTTCGAGCGAAAAAGGAATAATTAATTTTGTATCCGTGGTAATCTGCGTAAATCCGCGGCTTACATCCCCGTCAACACAATTTTGCCGGTGTTTTTATTGTTTTTCATGCGTTGGTGGGCCTGTTCAGCATCCTCCCAATCAAACACAGAGTCGATAACCGGTTTTAGTTGCCCACCTTCAAAAAGAGAAAGCGTTTTTGAAGAAAAATCTTTACTAAGGTCAATTTTATACTGTTGGGATCGGTTACGCAGCGTTGATCCCTTTATAGACAATCGTTTCCGAAGGATGGGAACAAGGCTGATTTCTTCTACTTTGTGTCCTCCCAAAAACGACAGATAGACTACACGTCCATCAATGGCCAGCACCTCCATATTTTTGTGCCAGTAGGGCCTGCCGATAAAATCGAGCACCACATCTACTGAATCCGGGCCGGTCGTTCCGATAATTTTCTGGGCATAATTTTGCTCTTTGTAGTTGTAAGCAAAGTCAGCCCCCAGTTCTTTAGCTGTATCCAACTTGTGCTGTTTTCCGGCCGTAGCAATAATTTGTGCACCATATAAATAATGAGCCAGCTGAATAGCAGAAGTGCCTACGCCACTGCCTGCAGCATGAATGAGCACGGTTTCTTCCTCCTCAAGTTCTGCCAACCAATCCAATGCCTGGAAAGCCGTTAAAAAGGTTTCCGGGATAGCGGCCGCTTCTTTAAAGGAAAGGTTCTCCGGAATCCCCATCGCCATATCTTCATGGATTGTGCAGTATTCAGCATATCCACCGCCAGCCAGTAAGCCAAATACACAATCTCCGGTTTCCCACTTGGTAATTTTGGTTCCCGTTTCTTCTACAACGCCGGCCATCTCGAGCCCCAAAATTTCACTTGCACCCTCGGGCGGAGGATAGTTTCCCGTTCGCTGTAGCAGGTCGGCGCGGTTGAGGGCCGTAGCTTCTATCTTTATGAGAATCTCGTTCGCTTTCGGTTCTGGGGTAGGTGCTTCATCAATAAACAAAGAAGAGTTTTTACCGGGATTTTGGATGTGTATTGCTCTCATAATATTGTCACGAAAAGATTATGGCTTTAAAACGTTTGTAACATTGCGAAGTAAATCAAAAACAAGCTGATTAAATTGTTCAGAAATTTTTAGGCTGATAATCGGAATCAGGTATAATCCACATATTATTAATGATCTTATTAAGATGTCAACGTACGTATTAAAAATGGTTGGAACTTGGGAAATGATGAGCAAGACGGCAGACCCGATAAGCAAAACAGGGAGCATAGACCATTTGAATGGTTGCATAGAAAAACGAATCCATACGTATACTAATTTCAGAATATTATATGAAATTACAGCTGTTCCGGTTCCTATGGCAGCTCCCAGAATTCCATAAATGGGAATTAGTAGGTAATTAAGAATTACGGTAACAACGATCAGGATGAGCGTAGAATAAAGGTCAAAGCGGTAATATTTTGAATTTAGGATAATAGCCCCGTTAACACCACACGCCATATCAAAAACATTGGCAGTTGCAATCAGAATAATGACTAATGCCCCACCGGTATATTCGGGAGGCAGTAGATTCATTAAATTATCGATATTAGCTATAACGCCGCAGAATACAAGCCCCCCGGCAATAATTAAATTTAGAGAAGATCCTCGGTAAACCTTTTCAATTAAATTGAAGTCTTTGGTTTTGAATGCATCGGAAATTACGGGCGATGAAATCTGAAAAATAGATTTTCTTGGAATGGTGATGGCCGATCCGATATAGAAAGCGATGGCGTAGATCCCGGTGTCACTGAGGCCGGCCAATGAGCTCAACATGATAATGTCAATGTTATTGACGAGGATAGAAGCGACACCACCGAAGAAAGCAAACAGGCTGTAGTTCCCCATGTTCTTAAGTAGCGACTTTCGGAGAAATTGGAAATCCGGTTTTAGGTTCACTTCAAACTTACGAAGTGTGTAGGATAGGAACCACAGCATGATAACGCCATAAGTTGATACGAAGGCAATCATAAACTGATTGAAAGTAATCCACTTAAAAAAGTACAGTATAAGAATGAAGGCTGCCAGAAAACGTATTGCAACATTTATCAAAAATGATGACATCACTGTATCGTATAGGGCACGTACGTAAGCAGAAAGGACGTGAAAAAATAATATGAAGAAGGCCAGGGGTAGAATTAGCCAGTAATAGTCAATAAGTAAAGCAGATCGTTCAATGAAGTACTGGGTGATTTCTGGTCGAAAAGCATAGAGAATAATTGTTAGAAATAGTAAACCGAAAAAGGGGACGCTAAGTGCCAGGAAAAGAGAACCGTGGTGTTTGTTCTCTTTGTCCCGAAAGATAGGGAAATATCGAATGATGGTATTTTGTGTGCCCAGGTTAGCTAGCTGGGTAGAAACCATTGCCAAAGAAAGTAGCACACGGGTCAATCCATACTGTTCCGGTGACAGTATATTGGGATACATCCAAATGGTGATAATAAATCCCAGCGCAACCCCCAAATACGAAAGAATCGTATTGCGAACACTTTGGCTGACGATAATTCCCAAGACGCTTATGCTTTTATTTTTAAAAGAGTGGGAAGTTAATAATATTCTCGGTCAAAATAATTTCATTATAACAATGCAAAAGCTTTAGTTTTAAGGGTTATAAAATTTGAATTTAAATGTTATAGATGCATTCCATTCACTTTGTCCATTCGTTTTCGAAACTTTCTGAGACTTTTATTTATGATTATGTGACAAGTCTTCAAGATCAGCAGGTGGATGTTGAAGTGCTCACTTTTAATCGCTTAAATAAGCAGGATCGGCCCTTTGAACCGGTAACGAGGGTATCATTACCGTGGTGGGATGTGGGACGAATTTGGCGGATCGCACGAGATACGCTATTAGGAAAAAGTACCGAGACTTCGGCTTGGCCGCTTTACCAGCAAAAGCTTAAAAAAATATTAGGGGTTAAAAAACCTGATGTTCTGCACGCCCATTTTGGACCAATGGGGGTACTGTTGGCTCCCGTGGCAAAAGAGATGAATATTCCTCTCATTGTTACTTTTTATGGATATGATATTTCTGAAATTGTTCGCCAGGATTATTGGCAGAGAGCTTATCAGGATCTTGCTGAGGTGGTATCTTATGTAACGGTTTTGTCGGAAGAAATGAAAGATCGAGCTCTCGAAGTCGGTTTTACCGATGACCAAGTTAAGGTTGTTCATTTAGGAACCCGAGTTGATAATATCACCTACCGCACGCCTTCATATCCGATCACAAACTTTTTGAGTATTGGTCGTCTATCGGAGAAAAAAGGTCATCTGGACACCCTGAAAGCTTTTAAAACTGTTTTAGAACAGTGCAACCGTACATTACAGCTTAATATTGTTGGAGATGGAGATTTGCGTCCAGAGTTAGAAGAATTTATTCAAGCGAATGATTTGCAGGATCACGTCTGGTTGTTGGGGCGACTTCCACATTCCAAGGTAGTAAAACATCTACAAAATGCGGATGCTTTTGTGCTGAATAGTAAGACTGCAGCCAGTGGTGACAAAGAGGGTACGCCTACGGTGTTAGTCGAAGCGCAAGCTGCGGGTTTGCCATGTTTGAGCACGTTTCACTCGGGAATTCCAGAAATAATTCCGGCAGAAAATCATCAGTTTCTGGCTGAAGAGGGAGATGTGGAGCAGATCATATCGAAGATGATAAATTTATTAAATGCATCCGAAGAAGAAATCATGGACATAAGTAAACGGGGGCGTAATCGTGTTGAGCAAGCATTCGACGTAAAGGGTGAAGCAGCAAAATTCAAACAGTTGTATGAAGAATTGATCTAATGGTTTTTATACTCGGTATAGAACGTTCGGCAACAACTTGGGTATCAAATCTTCTGGAGGCACATCCAGACACTTGTGTTTATGTTGAACCAATGTCTGCAATTACCGCACGATTCAAAGAATGGCCGGATCGTTTTGAGCAGATAGAAGATGTTAAACAAAAAGCCGACTATTTTAACTCTGAGTTCGAAATTCTTAAGCGCCACAAAAATTGGATGTTAACCAATGTATCCTCAAATGCACTGGCTTGGCAGTTTGATTTGTGGCTTTCAAATTGGTTAGTGCGCAAACAATTGGCAACCGAAGCTGCACGGGATTTTTCGGAAATAAATTTTCATCGCAAAACTCAGCCTTTTGTCAAAAAGAACAAAGAATTAAAAATTGAGGTAATTAAAGAACTCCGCTTGAATTTTAATCCGGCAATCATTCGCCATATCGATAATTCTGCCCGTGTATTAGTTATCGTTCGAGATATTTTTGCCAATATTGAATCTATCTTAAATCATATAGAGCAGGGGAACTTAGCTGAATTAAAACAAGTGCTTTTAAAGCATTACGGACAGATAAATGCTGAAATTATTTATAAATATTGGAGAGATAGTTATAACAGTCTTTTCAAAGGTCTTGAGGATTATAATATTGAATATATGACTTTAGAACATACTGCTTTTATTCAGTATCCGGAGTGCGAGATAAATAACCTTTGTACCTTTGTTCAAATCGATGATTCGAATAGTATTTTAAATTATCTGTATCAATCAAATAAAAAAGGTAAAGGTATTCACAATACAAATAGAAGTCATGATGCACTACAGAAACGAAATACAAAAGCTAAAAAGAAAGTTTGGCCAAAAATAAGACATTTAGTGAATATTGAGGAATTGCACCCTGAGTTAAGAAAGATTGTTGAGCTTCCAAATTAGTTTTTTAAATACCCTTCCCAGACCCATTTTCGAAACTGAAATAGCATGGCAGCTTTAGATGGTTGAAAGATTAAAAGGTAGCCCAACGCCAAGGGAAATGAGCCAAAAAATTTAGCGGTTTCCGACAGCCAGTTTAGGCTTTTTTGCAGGGCAGGGGCTTCTCTTAGTCGAAGCCGCATACTTTGTCCCAGTCCCAAGGCCTGATTTTTGATGTATCCTTTCGTCAGCCGATTTGGGCCTACACGGTGATACAAAAATGCATCCGGTATATAAAAAATATCGTTGTTCCTCTCACGAATACGCCGAAAGAGTTCCTTTTCTTCACCCGCATTCAGGGACTCGCCTTTGCGTCCCAAGTTTGGATTAAAAGGTTCGATGTCTTCAAAAATCGATTTTTTAAATCCCATATTTCCGCCAAAAGGATATTTGGTTTTTGGATACTTTTTAGGTGATGAACCCAGGTCGTGATGGCCCAAAAGAGGAAGTAAAAAATGAGACATCCATGAGGGGCGTGGAGCATCGAATTGCACGTGAATTTTTCCTCCTGCAGCAATAGCGTTGGGATGATTCTCAAAAAAAGAAATCCAGGCCGGAATGAGTGATTCTGAGGCGCGGATATCATCGTCCAAAAAAACGATATTGGGAGCTTTAGCTTCTTTGATACCACGGTTCCGAGCATGAGAAAGCCCCTGCGCAGTTTCTTTGATATAACGGACGGGTTTGCCGTCTTTATTGATCGAGTGTTGATATTTTTTTACGATCTCAGGGGTTTCGTCCTCTGAATTGTTATCGATCACCAGTAGCTCAAAATCAGGGTCAGATAGATTTTGCAGCAGAGACTGCAGAGTATCATCAAGATAATGAGCCCGATTATAGGAGCAGATAATAAATGTAACTGCCGGTTCCATAGTGATTACGGTAAATGTTATTTGTTAATCGGCTGAAAATATATGTTTTTAGCAGAAGAATGCGAATTGTTGATCCTAATTTTTAATGGTAAAAACGGACTCCAAACCACTTGTCTCGGCAATTATTACGACCCACAATCGAGCCGACTTACTACCCCGTGCGTTGGATTCGGTGATTGTACAATCCTATGAAAATATAGAGATTATTGTTGTTGATGACGGTTCTACGGATGGCACTGAGGAGGTTGTGAGACGATATCAGCAAGATGTGACGTTAAATTATATTCGATTGAAAAAATCGGTAGGTGCTTGTAAGGCTCGTAATAAGGGGATTGAGACTGCTTCGGGAGAATTTGTTGCAGGCCTCGACGATGACGACAAGTGGCACAGAGATCGCATAAAAGAATTGGTGGCGGCTTATAATGATAATTATGCTGCTGTTACTTCGGATACGGTGATGGTGTATAAAGACGGTCAGGCGCGATGGAAAAAGAAAAAACATATTGATTTGGATACACTCCTTTATACAAACCAGGTGGGGAATCAAGTGCTGGTGCGCCGCGACCGGATGATGTCTGTCGGAGGATTTGATCCACAGCTTGAGGCGGCACAGGATTATGATCTTTGGATTCGGCTGTGCCAAAAATTTGGTCCCATTAGAAATGTTCAAAAGTCTTTACAGACCATATATATGGATCACGAAGAGAATCGAATTACAAGTCGGTCATCCTTTAAAGGGTACTTTCAGTTTTATCAGAAACACAAACAAAAGTTTAACCAGGCACAGCGGAAGTATCAGTTGTATAAAATCAGGAGGGCACAGGGCAAACCGGAATCGATAAATGAATTTATAAGTTGCGTGCCTGTGTTTCGTTATTGGAAAGAGGTGAAGCGAATTACAATGGGTCTGGTAAGACAATAAAATGGAAGAAGAAAACAGGCAGAAACTGTACTCCCTTAAAACAGCAACACTGGATTTAATATGTCGGTTATCCGATCCGGTCCGGGAATTTAAGCCAGAGAAAAATATTCTCATTTTTGGTTATCCTCGAAGTGGAAGTACATGGTTGATGGAGTTGATCAGCAATCTGCCGGGTACTGCGAACTTGTGGGAACCGTTGCATATACGGAATGTGGAGCCGTTCCAGGAGCTTGGGTTCGGATGGCGGCAGTATATCCCCGAACATGAAAAATGGGAGGCTGCAGAAGAAACATTTGAGGAACTGTTCAGGGGAGAGTATCTGAACTTTTGGCTTACTTCGAGAGATTTTCCTTTACGATTTGTCACTGCAGACCGAATGATTGTAAAATTTGTACGAGCTAATGGCTTGATACCTTGGCTCACGAATAAGTTCGACTTTGAGTTAGCACCAGTATATTTGCTCAGACATCCCTTTGCCATAGCAGCTTCACAGATGAAAGAGGGAAGCTGGGATTATGAGTTTAAAAACTATGAAATACCTGATGTGCCTTATAACCATATTTTTAAACGTCATGAATCTTTCTTATCAACATTGAAGACTAAGGGCGAAGAGATGGTGGCAACCTGGTGTATTAATAATAAGATAGTTTTTGACCATGATCGTCATAATAAAGATTGGACGACAATCTTTTATGAAAGTTTGTTGTTACATCCTGAGAGGGAGTTACAGTGTATTTTTGATTTATGGGGAATGTCGCTTCCAGAAGAATTATTTGAGGACCTGCGTGATGCAAGTTCTACAACCCAAAAGGCTACTTTTCATAAAGGGTTAGATACCCAGCTTTCGAAGTGGAAAAGATATTTTGATCATACGGATGTTGATCGGATGATTCGGGTATTGGATTATTTTGAGATCGATATCTATAACGATCATCTGTTACCTCGACCAATGATGGGAACGGAATGATATCCTCTTTATTAGTCTTTTTGGGATTTAGTGTTTCCTTTTTTTAAGTAAATTATGATTAGACTTATACCCGCAGCCCAAAGTATAAGATGACCCATCCAAGCTAACCGCCCGCCCCAAATAGCAGAAGTCGGTTTAAAACTCATAGTTATGGTATGTTCTCCGGCTGGGACCTGCAATCCGCGCAGCACAAAATTGCTCTTGTAAATTTCTGTTGGTTTGCCGTCAATAGTAGCTTCCCATCCCGCGGGATAAAATATTTCACTCAGTACCAAAAACTGATCTTCTTCGGATGAGGTGCTAAGTGTAATCTCGTTGGCCTTGTAATTTTTTAGAGTAACCTGAGCTGTGGTATCAACGGATGATTTGACCGCGTCGTCTGTTTCTACAATAGCTCTTGTAGATGGATCAAAATTAGCTGAAGGTTTCATTCGATTCACAGCTTCTTGCGGTGAGCTGACGATAGCAACAGAATCTACAAAAAAGGCTTTGGGCAGTACGTCATCGTTGCGGTACACCCGCTGGTTATTTTGATTGAATACCTGCGTATATCCTCCAAAAGGAAGCTGTTGCTGTATAGTAATATACTTTGTGTTCAGCATGTCCAGCACGGAATGGTTAAACCCGGTTTGATTATCCATCAGGAGATGGTCGATCAGGTCTTGGTAGATCGCCAGTTTGGCCCCGGAATATCCGCCAATAGTGGGATAAAAGTAAGAGGGAATCGCGTTGTTGAAGGGATTGCGATCCAAAGCAAAAGCACGATAGGGATAGCCATTCTCGGAAGCGATATTCTGCATGATAAACTTATCGGCCGGCGTTTGCTGCTGCTGGATCATCTGCTCAGCCTCAAGGGCATCAGAAGCCATTTGATCTTCATTCACGTAGCGGCTGTCGACGCTCAGCATATCGTAGGCGGCAAGAACCAGCAACCCAATAAGAAGATAACCTTTGCTGATTTTTCGTTTTATGAAACCGACGATTAGTCCCCCGGCAAGCAACGTTAAAATGAGGTACCGTGTGGAGTCGCTGCTGGCCATTTCTTTGCGATCGGGTTTTAGTCGCGTATTGATAAAGTTTTGAACCCGCTGTTGAACCTGGGGATTATCAGGCGACACATTATTCTGCTGGGCTACCTGTTGAGCATATTGCTCGAATTCGCCCGGTTTTTCAAAAGAGAGCAATGCATTACTGCCGAAGGCAAAGGCTACTCCCAGACCAATGGCAATGCCCAGCGGAGCATATAACTCTTTTATAGATTTCTGTTTGTCTTTGGCGATATCAAAGAGCGCTTCAACGCCATAAACGGACAAAACAGCAAAGCAGAAAACGGTAGCAATAAGCCAGGTTTCGGGTACGCGGAATTTATCGAAGTAGGGAATATAGTTGAATGCAAATTCATTAAAGGCGGGCAGGTTGTGACCCAATGAAAACAGAAGAGTCAGGGAGCCTACGCCAAAGAATAAATATTTTATTTTCTTTCGATATGCGAACAGGCCAATTAACGCTAAGATAAAAGCGATAGCTCCCAAATAGTGCGGACCGCTGGTAAATGACTTCGGTCCCCAATAGGCTTCGCCTGATGATCCGCCGTAGAGACCGGGAATTATAAGCGTTAACAGTTCACCGACACCCTGCGACCAGCTAAAAGCGTATTCGAGCGTGAGTCCGCCGCTACCACCTGATGATGCCAGCGTAGAGCCGGCCCGAGTGCTGTATTGGGAATATTCGTAAAGCCGCCAGTATAGGTCGATGCTGCAAAGAATGCCCAAAATGCCGGCCCCAAAAGCGATACCCGTTCGCTGCGCCCAATCCCAGAGTTCCTCTTTTTTGTAGGCCAGCCAACTGTCGTAGATCCACCAGAAGCCCAATAGGTACAAAAAGTAATAGGTTATCTGGGGATGATTTGCCCGGAGTTGTAGCATTACCGCCAGCGCAAACGTAAAAAAGGCTAATAGTTTTTTCTGAGATCGGGAGATTAGATAGTAGCCCACAAACATCCAGGGGACAAACGCAAAGGCCATGAACTTAGCGTAATGGCCGGCTTCGATAACAATGGGCAGATAGGTTGTAAATCCCATGAGAATAGCCCCTATAGTTGCCGAAAACGGACGAACTTTTTGAACAATAAAAAAGAGATACGCACCGCTTAAGAGTATCCAAAAGAAAGCGAGAGGATGTGTTTGTCCGCCCATCCATTTAAAAAATGAGTCGATGCTGGGCGGAGAGGATGGATTGTGGATAACAGCAGAAGGCATGCCTGAGAACATGTTGGTAGCCCATAGTGGGTGCTCATTGTAGGTTTCAACGTGTTCTATGACAGACTCAGCTCCGGCCCTCCATTGCAGTACATCATTACCAAGAAATTGCTTGCCGCCGAAAAATATAGCTGAATATAGCAAAAGTGGGAGAATAAAAAGCACAGCCAACGAAATCCAATGCTTCTTATTGGCGGACAGTTTTGAAATAAAATCTTCCTTTAGAGAATGGGTTTGCTCTTTTTTCGAACTCAAGGCAATGAATTTAATATGATTTAAAATATGTCATCCTGAACTTGTTTCAGGATCTAAGTTTTGAAGTATATTCAAATATTGATCCTAATACTCGGGTCTGCATGACATGATTAATATCACTCAATTACACGCGGTACGCGGAAGTAATCGGTATCGGCGTCGGGCGCGTTTTTAAGAGCGTCTTCATGAGAAAGCGGCTCTTTCGCTTTGTCATCGCGCAGACGGTATTCCAGCTCAATTACGTGCTCAAGGGGTTCCACATCAGAGGTGTCCAGCTCTTCGAGGGTGGTCATATAGTCGAGTATCTGGTTCATATCGTTCACCAACGATTCTGTTTCTTCTTCGCTTGGCTGTAATCGAGCCAGATCAGCAACGTACTTTACATCCTTTTTTGTGACAGACATGTAGTTTGGTTTTAGCAGTTATAAATGGCAATTAAGTTAAGAAAACAGCAGCTAAGTTTACAATTCTTTCAACGCTTTATAGTAACGTTATTTTATTGCCAACTGCTGTGGATAGTTACTTCAATAATTGGCATTTTACGCTTTAAACGAAATATTATAGGATGATAAAAAAGAAAATAACGATTGTTAATGATGCTGGTTTGCATGCACGTCCGGCGGCCGCCTTGGTAAAGTTAGCATCAAAATTCGAATCAGATTTTTACATCCATTTGTACGGATATAAGGTGAATGGGAAGAGTATCCTTGGGGTCATGACCCTTGCTGCGGAAAAAGGAGCTGAGCTCGAGCTGGAACTCAGTGGTCCGGATGAGGAAGAGGCTACCGAGGCTATTAGCGAACTGATTAATGATGGGTTCGGCGAAGTTTATGAGGATGAAAATGAGTGATCAGGTAGATAATAAAGAGATGCATATTTCCGGAGCGGCAGCCTGTCCCGGTATCGTGATAGGTAATACCAGCCTTTATCAGCGTGTGCGTCCAAATATATCTGATACGCAAATTTCTGATGATGAGGCTGAAGAGCATATTCGTAGATTTTATGAGGCTCTGGGTGCAGCTGAAGAGGAACTTCGGATGCTATTAGAAAACCCTGATCTGGAGGATACGACCCCCTTTATTCAAACGCAGATCGCAATTTTAAAAGATCCGGAACTGCATGATCGCGTTGAGCAAGAAATTTCGGCAAATAATAAGCCTGTTGATTCGGCGGTAGAAAGCATTTTTCGAAATTACTTGCAGATTATCCAGAAGAACCATGGGGGAACGTTTCAGAATAAATCGGTGGATATTTCTGATATTCGCGACCGTTTATTACAAATATTGCATAACAAAAGGGATGAAATAAAAGAGGGTACGATCTTGGTAGCTCGAGAGCTGAGTCCCCGGGAAATTATTTCATTTTCAAACCGTAATATCAAAGGGTTAATTACTGATCAAGGTGGTACAACATCGCATGCCGCAATTATTGCTCGTTCAATGAATATTCCTACCGTGGTGGGAACCCAGAAAGCGACTAAAGTTATTAACTGTGATGATGAGGTTGTGCTTGATGGACGTAATGGTGAAGTGGTTGTTCATCCAGAAAAAGAAACGCGCAAAAAATATCGAAGTTTGATCGATCAGCAAAGTCAAAGGGAGGCTGATTATAAATTATTATGTAAAAAGCCGAATAAAACATCTGATGGAAAGCCTTTTTCATTGCAGGCTAATGTTGAGTTTACCGAGGAGCTAAGTATTGCCAATGAATACAGGGCCGAAGGCGTGGGATTGCTACGAACAGAATCCATTTATCTTAGCGGTAAGGGTTTTAAGAATATTGATCGGCAGGTTTCTTTTTATACATCCATTCTTGAATTGACAGCCCCGCATTCGGTTACTGTACGGTTATTTGATGTGGGGGGCGATAAGTTTTTCGAAGATGAACATAAAGAACAAAATCCTTTTCTCGGATGGCGGGGTATCCGGATGTTGTTGGAACAGCCAGAACTTCTAAAAAATCAGCTGCGGGCTATTTATAAAACATCCGGGAATTTTGAGGGACGAATCCGCCTCTTGGTCCCCATGGTCTCAACGATTGATGAAGTCCAAAAGCTGAAAACTATAATCAAAAAAGTTCAGCAAGAATTAATTAGCGAAGGCATTTCTATTGATGAGAAAGTCCCAATAGGGTTGATGGTAGAGGTTCCATCTGTAGCTTTAAAGGCAGATCTTTTTGCTACCAATGCAGATTTTTTGAGCATTGGGACTAATGACCTTACCCAATATGTGTTAGCAGTAGATCGTGGGAATGAACGAATAGCGAATTTATATGATCAGCGACACCCGGCGATCTGGCAACTAATAAAGGAGGTGGCAGAAGCAGGTAAACGTAATAATGTGCCCGTAAGTGTGTGTGGAGAGTTGGCTTCGGACCCTATTGCGGCCTGTTGTTTAATGGGGCTTGGTATTGATACGTTGAGCATGAATTCAGTGGTGTTACCGTCGGTAAAACAGATGTTACGATCAAATTCTTATCCCGATATGCAACAGTTGGCTAAGAAAGTATTACAAGCTGAGACGCTGAATGATATTGATAAGTTATTTTCAAACTGGGAGACAAAAAAATAAGTATTTATGTACCTGGAGGACATCAAATCGATAGACAGTCAAAACATGTGGGAGTTTTTGAACACCTTTCCTGATCAGTGGAAAAAGGCCATGGAGAGCACCAAGGATATTGAATTGAATATTGATAGGGAACGTATATCCAAGATATGTTTGGTGGGAATGGGAGGCTCAGCAATCGGGGCCGATCTACTACGATCATTTTGCTATCATAATAGCCCATATCCCATGCAAGTGGTACGACATTACGAAATCCCCCAATGGGTGGATGAAAATACGCTGTTTATCGCATGCAGTTTTTCGGGTAATACCGAAGAAACCCTAACTGCTTTAACAACCGCATGTGAGGAGGGAGCGCAAACGTTAGCGGTGACATCCGGTGGGGAGCTGATGGTAAAGGCGGCAAAGGAGGAGTTCGATTACATTAAAATTCCTGGTGGAATGCCGCCACGTACTGCGCTCGGCTATAGCTTTGTTCCGTTATATCGTATTTTTCAGTATCTGGGGTTGGTGGAGGAACGAGACGGAGCTCTGAAAGATACGGCACGTTTTTTAACAGAGCAGAATGACTTATTTTCAGATCCCGGAGATAATGAGGCACTGAATTTAGCTGAAGAAATTAACGATACATTGCCGATCATTTACTCCGATTCAATTATGATGGAGCCGGTGAATCTCCGATGGAGAAATCAGTTCGCCGAAAATGCCAAGACACTGGCTTATGGTAATAGCCTTCCTGAGATGAATCACAATGAGATTGTAGGGTGGGAGCGTATTGTACACCTAACAGGCCGCCTTTCGGTAATACTATTGATTGATCGGGAAGATAATCCACGAGTACAGCGCCGCATGGAAATTGTTGAAGAGTTGGTGGAAGACCAGACGGCCTCCTTGCATATTCTTAAGACCCGTGGACAAACACGCTTAACCCGGATGTTTTCACTTATCCAACTGGCCGACTGGACTAGCTTCTATCTTGCTATTGTAAATGATGTGGATCCTACGCCTGTGACCAAAATTGACCTGTTGAAAAGTAAATTGGCGGAAGCTTGAAATTTAAATTCTAAGCGCATTTTATTTTGAACGGTACATTTGATCAGTCAATATTTTTGCAAGAATTAGATACCCAATGGTTGGGGCATGGTATTCGTTATTTTGAAGAGTTGCCGTCGACTAATACTTATCTAAAACAGCTTTCGGCTTCGGAGGTAGAGCATGGGCTGCTTTGTTTGACCGATCACCAAACCGAGGGAAGAGGACAATACGAACGCAAATGGGAAACAGAAAAAGGACAAAACCTGACATTTTCGATTGTGTTTACTCCTGCCGATACCGGCCGTTTCCATGTGCTGACGTTGGCTTGTGCACTGGCAATGGTTGAAAAGTTGAATGAATTTTTAAATGCCTCTTGCGCAGCCATAAAATGGCCTAATGATATTATTCTGAATGATAAGAAGACTGCTGGTATCTTGACAGAAACGGTCTTCAGCGGGAATAAATTTGATCGTTTAATTATTGGGATTGGCCTGAATATCAATCAGGAAAAATTCTCGGTTGAGTTAGAAGAAGTTGCGACCTCGGTTTCGCGGGAGAAGGGTCAAAATGTTAATCGCGAACAGTTTTTGGCCGATTTACTAAACCGCATTGAATATAAGTATACCCAGTGGGAGCAACGGCAATCATCGTTAATAAAAACGATAAACCGGAATATAATTGGTTATGGGCAATGGCTTGGTCTCAAAATTGATGATAAGCTGCAGGATGAAGTATATAAGTTGCTGGGTATTGATGAGAAAGGAGCGTTACTGATGTTGAACAGGGATGGCGGAATAGATTCATTCTCTTATGAGCAGATCCAACTTGTTACAAATTGAACAGACTGTTAAGGAATCGACAGAATCCATTTTTGCCGATTCAACGCCTGCATTTGTCGTTGCCGTAAGTGGCGGTGTTGACTCAATGGTGCTGCTACATATTTTTAAGTGTCTTGATATTACTGGAGTAGTCGCCCATGTGAATTACCAGAAAAGAGGTCAAGCATCTGATAAAGATGCTGAGTTGGTAGAAAAAAAAGCAGAAGAGTGGGGCTTTGAATGTGAACTTATTGAAGTCGATGCAGAAGAAGCCCAAGGGCAAAATTTTCAGCAGTGGGCCCGTGAGGTCCGCTATGGTTTTTTTAGGGATTTGGTTGCGAAGCATAATACAGAAGGCATTGCCTTGGCGCACCATAGAAATGACCAGGTAGAAACCATATTGCAAAAAGTTTTTCGCGGCGCCGGAATGCCCGGCTGGAGCGGGATGGACGTTTGGGACGGCGAACTGTTTCGTCCACTCTTACCTGTTACACGGGAACTGATAGAGGAATATGGCCAGAAGCATAAAATTCCGTTTCGCACTGATGAATCCAATCTGGAGAACCATTTTGCTCGCAACTTTTTGCGAAATGAATGGACGGAGAAGCTGACAGAATTTTACCCGGGCTGGGAAGCAAATGTGTTGCGAATGGGGGAAGAAGCTGAGAATTATCGTTCCGCTTTACAATGGATTGCACAGCAGATCACCGATCAGAATAGAATTCATAAACAAGATTTTGATAGGTTAAAGCCCGGTTTGAAGCGGGCGTTGGTTTTACATTTACTAAAAGAACAGAACCCCGGTATTTACGTTACGCAGGAAAATCTGCATCGTGTGGATGAGTTACCGGATGTACAAACTGGCAAGAAGATCCAGATAACCTCGGACTATTCCATCATCCGCGACCGCGAATATTATATTCTTATGGAAAAGGAGAAGGAGGACTTTGAGGATCAAAAGCTAACTCGCGATGACCTGCAAGCTTCGGTAATGATCATTAACGAAATAGAATTTTCGGTTGATCCGTACAAAAACCCTGATTTTAAAGAGGGGCTCTTTCTGGATGCTGACAAAATGAGTTGGCCTGTTACGGTGCGAAGGTGGAGTGCCGGTGATCAAATCCGTCCGCTGGGAATGAGCGGACATCAAAACGTAGCTGACCATCTGACGAATCGAAAAGTAAGTGCTGCACATAAAGAAGATGTGTTGGTGATAGAATCTTTTGAAGAAACGATTTGTGCTCTTATCTTTCCGCCAATTAAAAATCAGTCATCCCCAGGCACTATTTCAGAATTGGTCAAGTGCGGCAAAAGTACGAAATATTGCCTCAGAATAAAGTATTTAGCGTAATTCATGTCATTATTTAATCCTGAGACGGTTACCTGCAACGGAGAAATATTCAAGATCTATTTAACGGAAGATGAATTGCAAGAACGGGTTGCCGAGTTAGGGGACGAGCTTGCGGAAAAGTATGAGGGAAAGAATCCCATCTTTATTGGGGTGCTTAATGGTGCCTATATTTTTCTTTCGGATCTGATGCGCCAAGTTGATATCTCCTGCGAGGTCGATTTTTTAAAACTCAGCAGCTACGGGGATGAAAAAGTGTCGTCGGGAGAAGTAACCGATCTTAAGGATATTGATGCTGATATTGAGGGCCGTCATGTTGTCTTGGTGGAAGATATTGTTGATACCGGTCTGTCGATGAATTACCTGGTGGATAAGTTACAGAAGAAAAATCCCGAGTCTATTGCTACGGTAACCTTATTACACAAAACCGAGGCTACGCACCACGACGTGCAGCTTGATTATGTGGGATTTCAAATCCCCACGCTTTTTGTACTGGGATACGGACTCGATTATGCCCAGGAGGGAAGAAATTTAGCACAAATTTATATTCTTGATAGCGATCCAGAGGAGTAATTCCTGTTTCACAAAAGAAATGTAAGTTTGGCATTGATAAAATTTGCTGAGGCACTTATATTTGCGACTCTTTATTGGAGAGGTGGCTGAGTGGTCGAAAGCGCTCCCCTGCTAAGGGAGTATACCCCCATAAGGGGTATCGAGGGTTCGAATCCCTCCCTCTCCGCTCCAATACACTCAAGGCTTTGTTGAGCAGGCTTGGAAAAAGCTTGCTTAACGAAGCCTTTTTATTTTTAACAGGGGTTGGTCAAATAAATGAGTGACTAAGCCTTTGTGAAAATATTCCCATCTTTTTACGCAACTTGGCTGCAGAACGTATTCTGACTTAGTTTAATAGATGTACTACTCCCCGTGCATCGTTATGACCAGTTTTCTGGAACCACTGCTATTTCGGTGTTCACAAAGGTAAACACCCTGCCAGGTTCCTAAATTGAGCTTGCCATTAGTTATGGGAATGCTCACCGAATGTCCGAGTAGTGAACTCTTGATATGCGAAGTCATATCGTCCGGTCCTTCCAGCGTGTGTTCGTAGAGTGAGGTATCTTCGGGAACCATCCGTTTAAAATGGGAAGCAAAATCCCTTCGTACTGAGGGATCCGCATTTTCATTAATAGTGAGGCTTGCGCTGGTGTGCTGAATGAAGATATGTGCAATCCCTGTGTTGATCTGCTTTATTTCTGGAATTTGCTTCAGCACTTCATCCGTAATAATGTGAAAGCCTCGAGACTTTGGGGAGAGTGTTATTTTTCTTTGAATCCACATTGGTGTATTGAAAATTAAGTTTTAAGAAACTTGCAACTATGTAACCATTCCATTTTCATTTCTACCATTTGGCAATTATCCAAACAGTCCTTTGATATTGCCGCCGTCGTGGCTGATTGTTTGTCCGGTAACAAAGGATGCATGCGGTGACAGCAGCCATCCGGCCAGTGATGCTAACTCTTCTCCTTTGCCAAATCGTCCTACCGGTATGGAGGCCTCCATTTCTTCACGAACTTCTTCAAACGATTTATCCGATTCATCCGCGGCCTTTTTGATGACGCGTTTTATAGCAGGCGTATCATGTGACCCCGGGGCCAGTACATTAACGGTTACGCCTTGGCCGGCTACTTCCTGAGATAAAGATTTTGCAAAGCCAACGACTCCCGCGCGAAACGAGTTGCTCAGTACTAGCGAAGGAATGGGTTGCTTTACCGACTGACTTTCTACAAATAGGATACGCCCGTATTCTTTAGAGGTAAAATAAGAAACCAATCGAAGTACCAGTTCGACTTTCCAGCGCATCACATTTTCGTAGGCTTGGTCCCAGTCGTATATAGCACTTTCGAGCGGACTAAGTGCCGGTGGTCCGCCCGCGTTGACCACTACACCGTGAAGTTGATCGTTACCAATAGCGGCTTCAATATTGTTGTGGGTGTCATCATTCGTTAAATCTCCCACAACAATATCTACCGCATTACCGTATTTTTCGCCAAGCTCATTGAGTTTTTCCTCTCGACGAGCAACAGCAATAACAGTTGCTCCTTCATCCAATAAAAGTTCGGCGATGGCTCGGCCAAATCCACTGCTGGCTCCACAGACAATAAATCGCTGGTTGTTAACTTGTAAATCCATATCAAAAGTAAATCAGTGATTTCGGTTAAAACGATAAGGGTTGGTAAAGTAACTGATCGTTATCAGCTATGCCAAAATTATGCAGATAACTGGTATATCAGATTAAATAAAGTCAAAATCTTCAAAATGGATCTTGGTCTTGGGTATCTGAAGTTTTCTGAATCCCCGTATCAAGGATTCTCGCATCTCTTTGGGCCCACAGATGAAAAGTTCTCGACCATCGATATTATCTATCTCATCAGCTGTTAAAAACCCTTCCCGATCTGCACAATTGAGATGAAGTGTAAATCCAGGAAGTTTGTTTTCGAGATTTTTGAAGGTCTGCAAATGGATAGCTTCTTCTCTGCTGTCGACACAGTAATAAAAATCAGTCTCAAAATTGGATGGAACCTCTTCTATATTCAAAGCTTGTGCCCAGCTTATAAAAGGAGCAATGCCCACTCCGCCGGCAATCCAGGTTTGGGGCTGCTTGTAATTTTTGTAATCAAATCGCCCATACGGGCCTTCAACAAGTGCTTTAGCACCCGGTTTCAGTGTTTGATAAAGATGGTTGGTATAATCTCCCAGGGCTTTGACGATGATAGTGATATGGTCTTTAGAGGGAGGGCTGCAGATTGTAAACGGATGAGCTTCGCGGCTTATATTTGGGTCTGAGTAGCTAAAGAAGCAAAATTGTCCAGGTGTAAATTGCAGTTGGTTTTCGTTGGGGGATAGGGTGATCTCCATTACTTGTTTATTAAGCCTGTCAACGTTTTGGACAGTGTATGCCTTTTCATGAGCGAGCCAGTTGAAGAAAATGGTTTTGTATAAAAAACTGACAATCCCGAGAATTGAAAATAATCCAAGATACGTGGCAAGCCATGGATTGACACTAACTAGCTCATCCAAAAGAAAAATGTGAGGAAGGAACAGGATGAAAATGACGCCGGTAAGTTTATGGGTTAATTTCCATTTGTCGTAGGGAATTTTGATGACAATAGTGATCAGCATTAGTAACATAAATCCCAATAGAGCCCAGCTGCCAAGATCAATGGCCAACCGACGATGGGTAGGAAGCAGGTACAGCAATGCTTTACTGATATCTTGTGGAATCCATCGGGCGGCTAACACGATGGGGTGATAAAGGATCAGAAAAAAAGCAATTTTGCCAATCGTGTGGTGCGTTTGATATACTTTATCCAATCCTCCTAAAAGGTCTTCAAGTAGAGTCATACGGGTGGAAAGCACAAGAGACAGGGCATAAAAGATGAATCCCATGATACCCGCTACCTGGCTGGTGTAGATAAGCCAGGGTTTAAAGTTGTGCCGAAAAGTTGTTTCGGGATACGACAGCGCCCATAGAGGAATGGCTAATAAGGGAAGCCCGTATATTACAGCGCTAGTAATTTTTCTCTTGCTGATCATGGCTATGCAGCCTTCGGTAGATATTGGAAAGTACCTATTGTAATCATCAATGTAGGATTACCCCTTATAGTGATCAATATAAAAGCTACACAGCAGCGGTGTAAATAAAAGAGAATATCTATAAGGAATTGGGGAGATAAAACCGTATCTTTGCTGGCTAAATTTCACAGGATTGTCGGTGCTGTAACCGATCTTAATTAACACCATTTTATGTACAAGGATATCAGAAACATTGCAATAATCGCTCACGTTGACCATGGTAAAACCACGCTGGTTGACGAAATGTTGAAGCAGAGCGGAACTTTTCATGAGCACGAAGAAGTGGCCGAGCGGGTCATGGACTCAGGCGATCTGGAGAAGGAAAAAGGAATTACTATTAGCTCAAAAAATACTGCCGTTAAGTGGGGCGATACCAAAATTAATATTGTGGATACCCCCGGGCATGCTGACTTTGGTGGAGAGGTAGAGCGGATTCTTAAGATGGTGAATGGTGTGATTATTCTGGTGGATGCTGCTGAAGGACCGTTGCCCCAAACAAAGTTTGTGCTCCGAAAATCATTACAATTGGGATACGAGCCGATTGTGGTCATTAATAAGATTGATCGCAAGGACGCTCGCCCCGATGAAGTACTCAACGAAATTTTTGATCTCTTTGTGATGCTCGATGCCACGAACGAGCAACTTGATTTTCCTATTATTTATGCTGAGGGTATTAACGGGATCGCGAAAAATGAGCTCGAAGACGACAACGACGATTTGAGTCCGCTGTTTGATCAGATTATTGAAACGATCCCTGCTCCTGAGCAGGTCATGGATGCTCCTTTTAAGATGTTGGTGAGCAGCATGGATTGGAGCGATTATGTGGGACGTATTGCTATCGGACGCGTGGAACAGGGAACCATTGAACAGGGGCAGCAGATTGCACTGCTCGATCGTAATGGAAATCTCAAAGAGAAAGCCAAAGCAACAAAACTTTATACCTTTACTGGACTAAAGCGTGAGCCTGTTGAAAAGGCGATAGCCGGAGATATTTTTGCGCTGGCCGGTTATGAGAAGGTAGATATCGGCGATACGCTTACCGCCACGACCGATATGACGGCCCTGGAGTATTATGATATCGACCAGCCTACGATGGCGATGTTTTTCCGTGTAAATGATGCTCCCTATGCGGGATTGGAAGGAGATTATGTGACGTCCAATCAAATTAAAGACCGATTAATGCGGGAAACTCGCACCAATGTTTCCATTGAGGTGGAGCAGACTGATGATCCGGATATTTACAAAGTATCCGGACGTGGAGAACTCCAGTTGGCTATCCTAATTGAAACAATGCGGCGCGAAGGTTATGAATTTTCGGTATCACGTCCGGAAGTACTTTACAAGGAGATTGATGGCCAACGTCACGAGCCGTTTGAGGAAGTCGTTGTTGATGTCCACCAGGATTATAGCAACCGCGTGATTGATAACCTGCAGCAGCGGAAAGGAATTATGACATCAATGACGAAGGAAGGAGAAAATAGTCGACTTATTTTTAAGGTCCCTTCTCGTGGCCTGATTGGTTTTCGTGGCGAAATGCTTACCGAAACGCGTGGCACCGGAATCATGCATCAGCAGTTTGATGCTTATGAGCCGTATGCTGGGAAAATTCCGGGTCGTAATAGCGGAACATTGATTGCTTTGGAAAAAGGAGAAGTGACCAGTTATGCCCTTGAAGGTCTGCAAGATCGGGGTACCTTCCTGGTTGAACCCGGCGACAAAGTGTATGAGGGACAGGTTGTTGGCATCAATAATCGCTCAGATGATTTGGTCGTAAATGTGGTAAAGAAGAAAAACCTAACGAACCACCGTGCAACCCAAAGCGCCGATGAGGTAAAAATTGCTCCTGCTAAGAAGATGAGCCTGGAGCAGTGTATTGAGTTTATTGATGATGATGAGCTGCTGGAGGTGACGCCTAAAAGCCTGCGCATTCGGAAGAAATATCTCGACTTTAACGAGCGCAAGCGGGCGAAAAAGAATAAAGAATTTGCATAATGTTTTTAGATGACTGACAAGAGAAATAGCAATACACAGTTTGCCAATCTCTTAGACAGTAAATTCAAAATACCCGGCACTAACATTCGATTTGGCATTGATCCGCTATTGGGACTGGTACCCGGTGCCGGCGACTGGATAGCGGGTGTAATATCGCTCTACTTTTTGATCCGGGCAGCGATGCAGGGTGGGAAAGCATCAGTGCTGGCGCGTATGTTCGTTAATATATTGCTGGATGTGCTTTTAGGTTCGGTACCCGTCTTAGGAGAGATCTTTGATGTCTACTGGAAGGCCAATATCAAAAATGCGGAAATTCTTCAAGAACTGGAACGCGATCCTGATCGTACCACCACTGATAGCAGGTTCTTTATTTGGTTTTTGGTAGTGCAATTCATCGTTCTGATTATAGGGATGTTATTTTTGATAACCTGGTTGATTGCTGAGGTATTTGCCTTACTATTTTAATCAGTAGCTAACCAACTTTTTCCAGTGCTCTTTTTTTATAGCCGAAATATATTCCGGCAGACAACATAATTAAGGTAGTGGTAATACCAACCATTCCTAAAAAGGGTGTTTCCGAGATGCGTATTAGAATCTTAGCAGCAAATGTGCATAAAGCCCCATCACTGACCAGTATATTAGGCTAAAATGAAGGTCATACCAGTAGTTTCTATGTCAAATAGTTCAACTAAAGTTTTATCCGATTTATATCTTCAACATTTTATAAAATGTTGAAACGGATGTTATTAAGCCGTGCCGTAAAATTTACTTTTTTCTTTATAATAGGGGATAAAGACTTTTCTGAGTTCACTATGTGTTGGCTGCTGTAGGTCAGGATCTTGGTTCATGATTTTCCACGCAGCCGATTTGGCCTGCTCCAGAATCCACTGGTCTTCCACAATGTCAGCGACGCGAAATTCCGGAAGTCCGCTTTGTTTGGTACCAAGAAAATCACCGGGCCCGCGTAGCTTGAGATCCGCTTCGGCAATTTCAAAGCCATCATTGGTTTGCGCCATTTTTCGCAGGCGAAACTGCCCCTCTTTGCTCACCTTTTGCCCGTGAATCAGAATACAGTAGCTTTGACGCTGGCCACGGCCAATACGTCCCCTTAGCTGATGAAGCTGAGACAACCCGAACCGCTCGGCGTGCTCCACGATCATGATACTGGCATTGGGGACATCAACGCCCACTTCGATAACAGTGGTAGAGACCAGTATTTGAATCTCATTATCAATAAACTGCTGCATCACCGCATCTTTTTCTTCGGATTTCATCTGCCCATGCAGTAGTCCGACCTCGAAATCGGAAAATTGCTTTTTGAGTTTATTATAACCGGCCGTAGCATCTTTAAGATCCATCTTCTCGGACTCTTCTACTAAAGGGTAAACGACATAAGCTTGACCGCCGTCTTTTAATTCTTGCTGAACAAATTCATAGATTTCGGTATGTTTTTTCTGGGGGCGTACAGCCGTTTTAACGGGTTTACGTCCGCCGGGTAGTCCTTTTATGATAGAGATATCGAGATCACTATATAAAGTCATGGCCAGCGAGCGGGGGATAGGAGTGGCCGACATCACCAGCACATGGGGATGGGAACCTTTGGTAAGAATCTCGGCGCGCTGCTTAACGCCAAACCGATGCTGCTCATCGATAACTGCCAAACCGAGGTTGTTAAATTGAACCTTATCCTGAATAACAGCGTGCGTACCGACAACTACATCACAATTACCGCCTTCAATATCCGTAAGAATATCAGTTCGCAGGCTTGCTTTTTGATTTCCAACCAATAACCGAATATTTACATCCAGCGTATCAAGGAAGTTTGAAAGGGTTCGGTAATGCTGCTCAGCAAGGATTTCAGTGGGAGCCATAAACGCTGCTTGGTAGCCGTTATCCAATGCCATTAAAATTGCTCCGATGGCCACAATCGTCTTGCCTGAACCTACATCACCTTGGATAAGCCGGTTCATTTGTTTACCAGATCGAACGTCCTGTTTGATATCAGAAAGAGCTGATTTCTGACCATCCGTCAACTCAAAGGGCAGGTGCTCGCTAAAAAAAGGCTGTGTATATTGGTTGAGTTCCTTAAAGAGAGCCCCTTCATGTCGTTCGATAATTTCATGCTTAGTTTTGGCAACACTTAGTTCAAATAGAAAAAGTTCCTCAAACTTAAAGCGCTTTAAAGCTTGTTTGTATTCCGATTTGGATCCGGGAAAATGAATCATCCGGTAGCTTTCGTGCCGCGGTGGTAGATTATGTTGATTCCGAACCGATTCCGGTAAAAATTCCGGCGGGTGTTCATGTTTTAAGATAACTTTTTGCCATTGGTGTATAAGTTTGCTGGTAATCCGGCGCTTAGAAAAAGCCTTATTACTCGGATAGATCGGCACAATTTGTTTAAGGTCTTTTATATCCGAACTATCACCAATTTTATCCCACTCGGGATGAGCCATCGAAATGTACCGGCCATACCGTTTGGCTTTCCCAAAGAAGGCAACGGCATCGCCTTCAGAAAACTGTTTCTTTATATAATAGCCACCCTTAAACCATACGCCTTTTAGGGATGCAGTATCATCCTGCAAAATAACTTCGAGCCTTTTCTTTTTTCCGTATCCTTTTTGCTGTATTTTTTTGATGCGTCCTACAACGGTCACTTCCTCTCCCTGACCTTTCACCTCTCGAATAGAGATCACTGTTGTGCGGTCTAAATATCGGTGTGGAAACCAATTTAGCAGGTCCAGCAGAGAATCAATTCCACTCTCAGAAAGAGCCTTTAATCGTTTAGTACTAAGGTTTGGAAGATCGACTAATTTCAAAATAGATATACTGATATATTACTTTATACTACTTATTTGAGCTATATTGAGCAACTTTATGGTCCGTTTGCAAACTTAAGAGTCCAAAAGGATAAAAAAAGAAATTAATCGATATTTTTTCTTGCATTAGTAGGTGCAAAATCCTTATCATTGGCAACTCTTGTTCGACCGAAAAAATCAATTAAGCGTTTATAAATCGTGCCTACAATACAACAACTTATTCGCAAAGGTAGAAAAAGCAAGCCGAGTAAAACAACGGCACCTGCCTTGGAAAACTGTCCGCAAAAACGCGGAGTCTGCGTTCGGGTTTATACTACTACGCCTAAAAAGCCAAATTCGGCTTTGCGTAAAGTTGCTCGTGTGCGTTTAACAAATGGATATGAAGTAACGGCTTATATTCCCGGTGAGGGACACAACTTGCAAGAGCACAGTATTGTGCTTGTTCGTGGCGGTCGTGTTAAAGACTTGCCCGGTGTTCGTTATCATATCGTAAGGGGAACGCTCGATACTGCTGGTGTTGAAGATCGTAAGCAGGGTCGAAGTCTCTACGGAACTAAAAAGCCTAATTAGATATAATTGTTGAGTAGGAATTAAACCGATAGGAATATGAGAAGAAAGACAGCAGATAAGCGTGATGTTCAGCCGGATCCCGTATTTGGGGATAAACTGGTGACGCGCTTCGTAAATAACCTGATGAGAGACGGTAAAAAGAATGTTGCCAGAAAAATTCTTTATCAGGCTTTTGAAATTATGGAAGAAGAAACTGGAAATGAGGGCATGGAAGTGTTTAAGGAAGCCCTCAGTAATGTAACTCCAGTTGTTGAGGTTCGCGCACGACGAGTGGGCGGTTCAACATATCAGGTGCCAGTGGAGGTTCGTCCCGATCGCGGTACCGCACTTGGAATGCGCTGGTTAATTTCTGCCAGTAAGGGGCGAAACGATAAATCAATGGCTCGACGATTGTCTCGTGAGTTGTTGGATGCATCAAATAATGAAGGCGGAGCGGTAAGAAAGAAGGACGAGGTTCACCGCATGGCTGAAGCAAATAAAGCATTTGCTCACTTTAGATTTTAAACGATTTACGATACTAATTTATAGTAATGGCTGAGACGAAGACAAAAGAAACAGATCCAAAAATTGTAGACCGGATTAAGCGTACGCGCAACATTGGAATAGCTGCGCACGTTGATGCCGGCAAAACCACGATGACAGAACGGATCCTGTATTATACAGGTATCACTCATCGTATTGGTGAAACTCATGACGGTGCTTCCCAGATGGACTGGATGGACCAGGAGAAGGAACGTGGAATTACAATTACTTCTGCTGCTACACACTGTATCTGGAAAGATCATCGTATTAATATTATTGATACGCCCGGACACGTTGATTTTACCGTTGAGGTAGAGCGTTCGCTTCGTGTTTTGGACGGTATGATTGGAGTCTTTGACTCAGTTGGTGCTGTTCAGCCACAATCTGAAACAGTTTGGCGGCAAGCTAATAAATACGATGTGCCGCGAATGGCTTTTGTAAATAAAATGGATCGTGTTGGGGCTGACTTCTTCAATGTAGTTGAAGAAATGAGAGATAAGCTTAATGCGAATCCGATTCCGATCCAGATTCCAATTGGAGTGGAAGATACATTCCGTGGCGTTGTTGACCTCATCAAGATGAAAGGGATTATTTGGGATGAGGAAACGCTCGGAATGGAGTATGATGAGATTGAAATTCCAGATGACCTTAAAGAGAAAGCCAAAGAGTATCGCAAGCTAATGATCGAGTCTATTGCTGATCATGATGATGCTCTTATGGAAAATTACCTGATGGATCAGGAAATTAGTGAAGAGGAGATTGAGAATGCTCTTCGCGAAGCCACGTTGAACAGAGATATTACTGTTGTCATGTGTGGTTCTGCCCTTAAGAATAAGGGTGTGCAAACGGTACTTGACAAAGTTATTAAGTATTTGCCAAGTCCGTACGATATTCCTCCGATTATGGGTAAGGATCCCCAGGATCACGACAAGAAATTAGAGCGTAAGCCCAGCGTACAGGAACCGTTTTCTGCCTTGGCATTTAAAATTATGACAGACCCTTATGTGGGTAAGTTGACATTCTTCCGTGTATATTCCGGAGAACTGGAAAAAGGTTCGTATATATATAATGCCACAACGGGTGAAAAGGAGCGAGTTGGTCGAATTCTTGAAATGCACGCCAATGAAAAGAAAGATCTCGAAATTGTACGTGCCGGTGATATTGCGGCTGCGGTCGGAGTAAAACAGGTGAGAACTGGGGATTCTTTCTGTGATTTGGAAGACCCAATACTTCTAGAGGATATTACCTTTCCCGAGCCGGTTATAAAGTTGGCTGTAGAGCCTAAATCAAAGGCTGATGCCGAAAAATTGCAGAACGGATTGATTAAATTGGCTGAAGAGGATCCTACATTCCAGGTAAATACTGATGAGGAAACGGGTCAAACCGTTATTGCCGGAATGGGTGAGCTTCATTTGGAAATTATTGTTGATCGATTGAAACGTGAGTTTAAAGTCGAGGCTAATGTTGGTGCTCCCCAAGTTTCGTATCGGGAGACTATTACCTCAAGCGTTACGCACCGCGAAACGTACAAGAAGCAGTCTGGTGGACGCGGTAAATTTGCTGATATGGAGTTTGAAATCGGCCCGCTGGATCATTTTGATGAGTTTGATGAAGAAGATAAGAACGTATCGGTTGATGAAGAAGAAGGATTTAAATTCATCAATGAGATAAAAGGTGGTAATATTCCAACAGAATTTATTCCTTCTGTAGAAAAAGGATTCAAAGAGGCCATGAATTTTGGTATTCAGGCTGATTACCCGGTTGAAGACATCGGGGTTCGCCTGTTTGACGGTTCATATCACGATGTGGATTCTGATCAGGTTAGTTTCGAGCTCTGTGCTAAGATGGCATTTCGTAACTCAACCAGAAAGGCTTCGCCAAAGATTCTTGAACCGATTATGGACGTTGAAGTCATTACTCCCGAAGACTTTATGGGGGATGTGATTGGAGACCTCAATGGACGACGAGGTATTATTGGCAAGATGGATAACAATAAAGAAGGTTCTGTTGTGAAAGCCAAAGTGCCTCTGTCAGAAATGTTTGGATATACGACTGATCTTAGATCAATGACTCAGGGACGTGCAACTTCCACAATGGAATTTGGTGAGTTTAAGATTGTCCCTGACAATGTAGAAAAAGAAATTCTGGAAGAACGATCTTAAACATCATTAACTAATAGTATTATGGCAAAAGAGACATTTCAGCGAAACAAGCCACATGTAAACATAGGAACGATAGGTCACGTAGACCACGGGAAGAC